>NZ_FMCH01000574.1 GCF_900091855.1 Streptomyces sp. DvalAA-14 | reverse complement strand
GGATGTCGGCCGCCGCGACGGCGCCGCGGCCGGTGCTGCGCACCGCGAGCACCACGTCCGCGCCCGCCCGCGCCAGCTCCCGGGCCGTCGCCAGGCCCAGACCGGTGTTGCCGCCGGTGACCACCGCGAGCCGGCCGCCGAGTCCGGGCATCCGGTGCACGCCCCAGTCGTCGGGTATCGGGTGGGCGATGGTGCCGAAGAGCGCTGCGTCGGTGCTGTCGGGCGACATGACGGCCTCTCGTGGACTACCGGGTCCGTGCCGTGATGATCCTGGTGAACCGGCCTCCGGCGGCCGGCCGTCGGCCGCCGGGCGGGGCGGCAGCCGCAGAGCGCTGGGGGGCGTGCACGGGCGGTGCGATGTCCTGTGTTCAGGGTCGCCGGGCCGCCGGATCGATGTCAAGATCCGCCCGGAACCGGGCGTTTCCGCAACTCCAGCGCGGGACAGGGCCGTTCACGGACCGTGGCTGTCCGCCGTCGCTGTAGTCCACCTGCCAGTGGAAGGCGGCGGCGTGCCGCCGGGGAGCCGAGCTCTGCGGATCGAAGGTCACGCAGCGGGACATGAAGGCGTGCACCTCCACCGCCACGCTCTGCAGGGGTGCCAGATCGCCGAGTTCGCACCACAGGTCGGCGGGCGACCCCGCGTCCAGCCGGCTCAGACAGCGGCCGTCGGCCGAACCGACACTGTTGCCGTCCAGTTCGTCGTCCAGCAGTACCCGGACGTTGTCGGCCGCGACGCCGCCGGTGTTCACCACGGTGAGGGTGAAGTCGCCGTTCTGCTCCCGGGCCACCGTGGTGTCGAACGGTGTCACCCAGCCGTCCAGTACCGCGCTCGCCCGGTCGTCGGGTCCGGGCGGCACCGGGAGCAGCCGGATGTGCGGCGCCGTCGCGGCGGACGGCCCGGCCGCGCCGAGCAGCAGCGCGCAGGCGAGGGCGAGACAGCCGGAGAAGCGGGGCAGCGCGCGCGGCAGCGCGCGGGATCGGGGACGTGACGGCAGCGGCGTCATGACGGGCCTTCCGTGGGGGGAGGGGCGAACGATCCCAGCAGCCTGCCGCGCCCGGTGCCCGCTGACGTGGAACCGGGCGGCGCGGACCCGCCAAATGCACCCGCATGCCCCGCGTCCGCAGCGGTCGGGGCAGCCGGTGCGAACGCCCGTGCCCGGAACCGCGCCCCGCCGCGTGCCGGGGCCGCAGGCCGCGCCGCGGCTCGCCCGGGACCGGGCCGGCCGCCGGAACGTGGGAAACGGCCGCCCGCACATACGCGGACTTCCACCGATTCGGGGCAGACGCACCCGTGTGCGGGGAGCACAGACGGCCGCCCCGCCGGTGCACACGGGGGTCGTGCACCGGCGGGGCGGCTGTTCGGGGGGCGGTGGGTCTCCGGGTTTCCCGTCCCCACGATGACCCGGCGACCGCGCCTCCCTTTCCCCGGACGCCCTCCGCTCAAGAGCGGCACCGGGGAGTGCGGGGAACTTACATGTGCACCGCGGCCGGTGCCCCGTCGTCGGACTGCTCCGGGCGGCCCGAGCGGAACATCAGCAGGGCCAGCACCGCGCCGACGGCGAACAGGCCGGCCGACCACCAGTACGCGGTCGAGTAGCTGTGCAGCTGCGACTGGGCGAGCACCTGCGGGGTGTGCTTGCGGCCCACCAGGTAGCTGGTCGCCGCGCTGGCGGCCAGCGTGTTGAGCAGCGCGGTGCCGATCGAACCGCCCACCTGCTGCATGGTGTTGACCGCGGCCGAGGCGACACCCGCGTCCCGCGCCGCGACCCCGCTGGTGGCCACGCTCATCGCGGCGGGCATCACCATGCCGAGGCCGAAGCCGATCACCAGCAGCGGCGGCAGCACCGTCCCGGCGTAGGAGCTGTGCAGGCCGAGACCGGTCAGCCAGGCCATGCCGCCGGCGGCCATGGCCATACCCAGCGGCACGATCGGCCGGGGGCCGAGCTTCGGCAGGAAGGTGTTGGTGACCAGCTGCGCGGCGACCATCAGGATGCCGATCATCGGCAGGAAGCCCAGACCGGTCTTGACCGGCGTGTAGTGCAGCGAGGACTGGAGGTAGTAGGTGAGGAAGAGGAAGACGCCGAACATGCCCGCGCCGGAGATCGCCAGCACCATGAAGGACGCGCCGCGGTTGCGGTCGAGCAGCACGCGCAGCGGCAGCAGCGGGTGCTCCGCCCTGGTCTGCCACCAGGTGAAGGCGGCCACCAGCAGTGCGCCGGCCAGCAGGAAGCCCCAGGTCTGCGGGGATCCCCAGTGGTGCGTCTCGGCGTTGGAGAAGCCGTAGACCACGCCGAACAGGCCGGCGGTGACCAGGATCGTGCCCGGCAGGTCGAGCTTGGGCCGGTCGGCCGGGGCGCCCTTGCGCAGGAAGACCAGACCGCCGATGAAGGCCATCACGGCGAAGATCAGGTTCACGTACAGCGTCCAGCGCCAGCTGAGGTGCTCGGTGAGCACCCCGCCCAGCAGCAGGCCCACACCGCCGCCGGCGCCGGCGATGGCGCCGTAGATGCCGAACGCCTTGGCGCGCTCCTTGGCGTCGGTGAACGTCGTGTTGAGCAGCGACAGAGCGGCCGGGGCGAGCATCGCGCCGAACAGGCCCTGCAGGGCGCGGCCGGAGACCAGCACCTCGAAGTTCTGCGCCGCGCCGGCCAGTGCGGAGGCGCCGGCGAAGCCGACCACACCGACCAGGAAGACGATCCGGCGGCCGATCAGGTCGGCCAGCCGCCCGCCGAGCAGCAGCAGGCTGCCGAAGGCGAGCGAGTACGCGGTGACGATCCACTGCCGGTTGCCGTCGCTGAAGCCGAGCGCGTGCTGGGCGGAGGGCAGCGCGATGTTCACCACGGTCGCGTCGAGGACCACCATCAGCTGGGCCAGCGCGATGACGGCCAGCACCCACCAGCGGTGGTTGGGTCGTTCCGCCGCGTCGGCCGCCGGGGCCTTGTCGAGCGGGTCGAGCGGGTCGAGCGGGTCGGTCGGGTCGGTCGGGTCGGTCGGGGTGCCGAGATGCCGGTCGGCGGCGGAATGAGTCGACATGGGCCGTGACTCCTGTGTGGGACGGGTGGTCCGCGGTAAGAACGAAACGGTTTCGTACTCGACCGACCGTACGACGCCCATTATCGAAACGCAAACGTTTCGCTGCGCCCGCCGTGTGCCTCTCCTCACACCCCCGCGACTCAACCCTCAGCGGGGTTTCGGGCGTCCTGGGAGCTGCCGGTCCGGGCTGTCGTCCGGGCTGCCGTCCGCGGGCCCGGCCACCGCGATCGCCGCGTCACCACGACCGTCCCGCCGGCCGTCGCGCGATCGGCGGGGTCGGCGGGGTCGGCGGGGTCGGACGGATCAGGGGAGCAGACCGGCCCGCCTCGCCGCCACCACCGCTTCGAGCCGGGTGTGCGCGCCCAACTTTCGCATCGCCGACCGCAGATAGCTCTTCACCGTCTCCGGGCGCAGCCGCAGCCGGGCCGCCGCCGCCGTGTTGGTGGCCCCGGAGGCGATGGAGCACAGCACGTCCAGCTCCCGCGGCGTCAGTTGGGCCGGCGGGCCGGGCCGGGCGGGCGCCGCCTCCGGCGCCGCTGCCGAGGCCAACCGGGCGCAGGCACTGAGCAGTTCCTGCCGCAGACGCGCGTCGGGGATACGGACCGCCAGCGCGCGCAGCTCCGTGTGCGCCTCGCGGACCTCCTCCCACGCCTTCGGGTCGGCGGTCGGCGGCGCCTGCGCGAAGGACAGCAGCCGGTGCGCCTCGTCCCGTACCGCCAGCGACTGCTCCAGCTCCCGGGCCGCGTCCAGCGCGACGTCCAGCGCCCGGTCGCCCAGCGCGTAGGGCTGCCGCAGGGCCCCGTACAGCACCCCCCGCACCCGGCGGTGCACCACGACCGGCACCGCCAGCACCGACCGCAGGCCCTCGGCGGCCACGGCCCCGTCGTACTCATGGCTGATCGCGCGGGACGAGCGGTAGTCGGTGACCGCGAACGGCCGGCCCATCGCCAGGGTCTTGCCGCCGAGCCCGGTGCCGGAGACGATGCCCAGGCCGCGCAGCTCCTCGGTGGCCGCCCCCGACAGCTCGGTGATCCGGAACGCCCGGGCGCCCGGACCGGCCGGCTGCCCGGCACCCGCGCCGGACCCGGACCCGGCACCCGCAACGGCCCCCGGCGCCGGCCCCCCGACCAGCCCGCCGAACGCCACCGGCAGCAGACCCGACCGGCGCATCCGCAGCAGCGCCGCGCGTACTTCGACGGCCTCGCCCCGCGCGTCCACCCGACCACCCTCCTTCGGCGTCCCCCGGCCTCCCTCACCCCCATATGGGGGTGGTGAGACCCAGGTCACTACCGCACGATGTTACGTGGCGGTTCATCGACGAGGAGGGCACATGGCGGCATCGGAGGCGACCGGGTCTTTCCGGGACGCCCGGGACTTCCTGCTGCGGCACCGGACGGACTACGCCGCTGCGCGGGAAGGCTTCCGCTGGCCCCGCCCCGAGCACTTCAACTGGGCGCTGGACTGGTTCGACGTCGTCGCCGAGGACAACGACCGGCCCGCGCTGTGGATCGTGGAGGAGGACGGCAGCGAGAGCCGCGTCTCCTTCCGGGAGATGGCCGAGCGCTCGTCCCGGGTCGCCAACTGGCTGCGCGGGCAGGGCGTGCGGGCCGGCGACCGGGTCCTGCTGATGCTGGGCAACCAGGCCGAGCAGTGGGAGACCGTGCTCGCCGTGATGAAGCTGCGGGCCGTCGTCATCCCGGCCACCCCGCTGCTCGGCCCGGCCGACCTGCGCGACCGCGTCGACCGCGGCGATGTCCGGCATGTGGTGGCCCGCGCCGCCGACACCGCGAAGTTCGAGCAGGTGCCCGGCGACTACACCCGGATCGCGGTCGGCGACGCCGTCCCCGGCTGGCTGGCCTACCGGGACGCCTACGACGCCGCCCCCGGCTTCACCCCCGACGCGGCGACCCGCGCGGACGAACCGCTGATGCTCTACTTCACCTCCGGCACCACCGCCAAGCCCAAGCTCGTCGAGCACACCCACATCTCGTACCCGATCGGGCACCTGGCCACCATGTACTGGATCGGGCTGCGCCCCGGCGACGTGCACCTCAACATCTCCTCGCCCGGCTGGGCCAAGCACGCCTGGTCGAGCCTGTTCGCCCCGTGGAACGCCGAGGCGACGGTGTTCGTGTACAACTACGCCCGCTTCGACGCGGCCCGGCTGATGGCCGCCATGCAGCGGGCCGGGGTGACCAGCTTCTGCGCCCCGCCGACCGTCTGGCGGATGCTCATCCAGGCCGATCTGAGCGCGCTGCGCACACCCCCGCGCGAGGTGGTCGCGGCGGGCGAACCGCTCAATCCGGAGGTGATCGAGCACGTCCGGCGGATGTGGGGCGTACTGATCAGGGACGGCTTCGGGCAGACCGAGACCGCGGTGCAGGTGGCCAACAGCCCCGGCCAGCCGGTGAAGCCCGGCTCGATGGGCCGCCCCACCCCCGGTTACACGGTCACCCTGATCGACCCGGTCGGCGGGGCCCCCGGCGACGAGGGCGAGATCTGCCTCGACCTGAGCGAGCGGCCGGTCGGCCTGATGACCGGATACGCCGGCGCGCCCGAGCTCACCGAGGAGGCGATGGGCGGCGGCTACTACCGCACCGGGGACATCGGCCGGCGCGACGCCGACGGCTGGATCACCTACATCGGCCGTTCCGACGACGTGTTCAAGTCCTCCGACTACAAGATCTCGCCGTTCGAGCTGGAGAGCGCGCTGCTGGAGCACGAGGCGGTCGCCGAGGCCGCGGTGGTGCCGGCCCCCGACGAACTGCGGCTGTCGGTGCCCAAGGCGTACGTGGTGCTGGCCGAGGGCTGGGCGCCCGACGGCCGCACCGCCAAGGCGATCTTCGCGCACTCCGCCTCGGTGCTGGCGCCGTACAAGCGGATCCGGCGGCTGGAGTTCGCCGAACTGCCCAAGACCGTCTCCGGGAAGATCCGGCGGATCGAACTGCGCGAGGCGACCATGCACGACGGGAGCAAGGAGTTCCATGAGGAGGACTACCGGTGACGGAGCCTTCTTACGCGCACGGCACGGGGAGGACCGCCTTGCTGGGTGACACCATCGGCCGCAACCTCGACCGTGCCATCGCCGCCCACCCCGACCGGGAGGCGCTGGTCGACGCGGGGAGCGGCAGACGCTGGACCTACGCCGAGTTCGGCCGCGCGGTCGACGAGGTGGCGCTCGGACTGGCCGCCCGCGGCGTGCTGAAGGGCGACCGGGTGGGCATCTGGGCGCTCAACTGCCCCGAGTGGGTGATGGTGCAGTACGCCACCGCGCGGCTCGGCGCGATCATGGTCACCATCAACCCCGCCTACCGGCTGCACGAGTTGGAGTTCGTCCTGCGGCAGGCGGCGATCGAAGTGCTGATCACCTCGACCGAGCACCGCGGCAGCGACTACCGGGCGATGGCGGCCGAAGTCCGCCCGAAGTGCCCGTCGTTGCGGGAGGTGGTCCACATCGGGGACCCCTCCTGGGAGACCCTGCTGGCGGCCGGCACCGCCATGCCGGCCGGCCATCTCGCGGCCTGCGAAGCCACCTTGAGCTGCGACGAGCCGGTCAACATCCAGTACACCTCGGGCACCACCGGCTTCCCCAAGGGCGCCACCCTCTCGCACCACAACATCCTCAACAACGGCTATTTCGTGGGCGGTACGGTCGGCTACACCGAGCAGGACCGGGTCTGCCTGCCGGTGCCCTTCTACCACTGCTTCGGCATGGTGATGGGCAACCTCGGGGCCACCGCCCACGGCGCCTGCATCGTCATACCGGCGCCCGCCTTCGACCCGGCCGCCACGCTGCGGGCGGTGCAGCAGGAGCGCTGCACCTCCCTGTACGGCGTCCCCACCATGTTCATCGCCGAACTCGGGCTGGCGGACTTCGCCTCGTACGACCTGACCTCGCTGCGCACCGGCATCATGGCCGGATCGCCGTGCCCGGTCGAGGCGATGAAGCGGGTGATGACCGAGATGCACATGGCCGAGGTGTCCATCTGCTACGGCATGACCGAGACCTCGCCGGTGTCCACCCAGACCCGGATGGACGACGACCTGGAGCACCGCACCGAGACCGTCGGGCGCGCGCTGCCGCACGTCGAGGTCAAGGTCGTCGACCCGCTGAGCGGGGTGACGGTGCCGCGCGGCACCACCGGCGAGCTGTGCACCCGCGGCTACTCGGTGATGCTCGGCTACTGGGACGAGCCGGAGCGCACCAAGGAGGTGGTGGACGAGGCGCGTTGGATGCACACCGGGGACCTCGCGGTGATGCGGGACGACGGCTACCTCGCCATCGTCGGCCGGATCAAGGACATGATCATCCGGGGCGGGGAGAACGTCTACCCGCGGGAGATCGAGGAGTTCCTCTACGCCCACCCGAAGGTCTCCGACGTGCAGGTGGTGGGGGTGCCGGACGCGCGCTACGGCGAGGAGATCCTGGCCTGCGTCATCCCGCGCGACCCGGTCGACCCGCCCACCCTCGCCGAGATCACCGAGTTCTGCGCGGGCCGGCTCGCCCACTTCAAGATCCCGCGCCATCTGCGGATCCTCGCGTCCTTCCCGATGACGGTCAGCGGCAAGGTCCGCAAGGTGGAACTGCGGGAGAACTTCCACGCCTAAGCCGGGCCGGCCGCCCGGCCGCCGGCGGCCGGTCCGGAGCGGATCAGCGCGTGCGCCGGGTCGTTGACCGGCTGCGGGGTGCCGGTCAGATCCATCACGAACAGCGGCACGCCCAACTGGCCGGCCCGCAGCCGCGCGTCCTGCGCGTAGCCGGCCAGCGAGAAGAAGGCGCCGGCGGCATCCTCCTGGGCGCAGTTCAGCCACAGGCACTCCACCTCGCGCGCCGCGGTCGGCACCGTCGCCGGATCGACCTGCGCCACCAGGCTGTCGCCGCGCAGATCGATACCGCTGGCCGTCCGGTCGCCGGCGAGGCGGACGCCGGCGAAGCCCAGCCACTCCAGATACCGCGCCGCGGCGGTCAGCGCGTCCCGCGCGGTGCGGATGGTGACCGGCTGG
>NZ_FMCH01000241.1 GCF_900091855.1 Streptomyces sp. DvalAA-14 | reverse complement strand
CCTGCTCTACGCGGGCGCGTTCGTCGCCGAGCGGTACACCGCGGTCGGTGCCTTCATCGACGAGCACGCGGGTGCGGCCGATCTGGATCCGACCGTCGCCCGTATCATCACCGCGGCCCGCGACCTGCCCGCGCACCGCCTCTTCGCCGACCGGGAGCAGCTGGCCGAGCAGAGCAGGCAGGCTGCGGCGGAACTCGGCGACGCCGACGCCCTGTTGCTGCCCACTGCTCCGGGGCACCCGACCCTGGCCGAGGTGGCCGCCGATCCGGTGGGGACCAACACCCGGCTGGGCCGGTTCACCAACTCCACGAATCTGCTGGACCTCTGCGCGGTCGCGGTGCCCGCGGAGGAGGTGGCGGGCCGTCCCTTCGGGGTGATGCTGCTCGGCCGGGCGCACTGCGACGACCGTGTCGCCGAGATCGCCGCCCTGCTCGAACCACCGCTGCGCCTCGCGGTGGTGGGCGCGCATCTGAGCGGGCAGCCGCTGAATCACCAACTCCGGGCCCTGGGAGCCCGCTTGGTCACGACGACCGGCACCGCCGCCGTCTACCGCCTGTTCGCGCTGGACACCGCGCCGCCCAAGCCGGGTCTGGTGCGGGTGGCGGAGGGCGGCGCCGCGATCGAGGCGGAGGTGTGGGAACTGCCCGCCGCCGCGCTCGGCCGCCTCATCGCCGCCCTGCCCCGGCCGATGGCCCTCGGCACGGTCGAACTCGCCGACGGCACCGGTGCCACCGGCTTCCTGTGCGAGCCGCAGGCTCTCGACGGCGCCCGGGACATCACCGCCCACGGCGGCTGGCGCGCCTACCTCGGCGCCCGCTCGTAGCCGGGCCGGCGCGCCCGCCGGCAGCCGCCGCTCCGGGCGGTCGTCGCCGACCCCGGCTCACCCCACCGAGGAGTACGCCACCACGCCCCGCAGCAGACCGTCCACCGCCCGGCGGGAATTGCGCCGCACCGGGCTGTGTTCGGGCGCCGCGTTGCCGATCTGGCCCAGGACGTCGATGAGCTGCTTGCACCAGCGGACGAAGTCGCCGGCCGGCATGTCCGCGTCGGACAGCACCGAGTCCAGGCTGTGGCCGGACGCCCACCGGTAGGCGGGCCAGGCGAAGCCCAGGTCGGGTTCGCGCTGGCCGACGCCCTCCGTCTGGCTGATGTGGTGGTCCTCTTCCAGGGCGTCGAGCCGGCCCCAGATGCGGACCATCTCGGACAGCGCCTCCTTGGCGTTGCCGGTCGGCAGTTTGGGCGCCACCGCGTCGTCGGAGTTCCGGGCCTCGTAGACCAGCGCCGAGGCGCAGGCGGCCAGTTCGGCCGGGCCCAGGCCGTCCCACACGCCGTCGCGCAGGCATTCGCTGGCCAGCAGGTCGAGTTCGCCGTAGAGCCGGGCCAGTCGTCGGCCCTCCGGAGTGACCGTGTCGCCCTCCAGGTAGTCGAGCTCGGTCAGCACCGCGCACACCCGGTCGAAGGTGCGGGCGATGGTGTTCGTCCGGCCCTCGATGCGGCGTTCCAGCTGCTGGGTGTCGCGGTGCAGCCGGTGGTAGCGCTCGGCCCAGCGGGCGTGGTCCTCGCGCTCGTCGCAGCCGTGGCAGGGGTGCGCGCGGATGGCGGCACGCATCCGGGAGATCTCGTTGTCGTCGGCCGCGGCCGACCGCTGCTTGCGGTGCCGGGCCGGCGCCGCCCAGCCGGCCGTGCCCGCCTTGCTGCGCATCGCCGAGGCGAGATCGCGGCGCGACTGCGGACTGCGCGGGTTGAACGTCTTCGGGATGCGCATCCGGTCCAGCGCCTCGACGGGCACCGGGAAGTCGATCTGCGCCAGCCGCTTGACCTGCCGCTCGGCGGTGAGCACCAGCGGCCGGGGCCCGTCGTGGAACTCCTCGCCGTACCGGTTGCCGGTGGACCGCCCGGCGGGGATACCGGGCTCCAGCACCAGGGCGAGGCCGGCGTACTTCCCGGCGGGCACATGGATGATGTCGCCCGGCTTGAGCTTCTCCAGCGCCTCCGAGGCCGCCGCGCGGCGGTGCACCGCGCCCTGCCGGGACAGCTCGGCCTCGCGCTCCTTCAATTCGCGGCGCAGCCGCATGTACTCGTCGAAGTCGCCGAGGTGGCAGGTCATCGAGCCCTTGTAGCCGTCGAGGCCCTCTTCGTTGCGCTGTACCTGCTTGGAGATGCCCACCACCGAGCGGTCCGCCTGGAACTGCGCGAAGGAGGTCTCCAGCAGTTCCCGGGACTTGTGCCGCCCGAACTGGCCCACCAGGTTGACCGCCATGTTGTACGACGGCTTGAAGGACGACCGCAGCGGATAGGTCCGGGTGCCGGCCAGGCCGGCGACGGCGCCCGGGTCGAAGCCGCGCTGCCAGAGCACCACCGCGTGGCCCTCGATGTCGATGCCGCGCCGCCCGGCGCGCCCGGTGAGCTGGGTGTATTCACCGGGGGTGATGTCGGCGTGGGTCTCGCCGTTCCACTTGACCAGCTTTTCCAGGACCACCGAACGGGCCGGCATGTTGATGCCGAGCGCCAGTGTCTCGGTGGCGAAGACCGCCTTGACCAGGCCCTGGACGAAGAGCTCCTCGACCACTTCCTTGAAGGTCGGCAGCATGCCCGCGTGGTGGGCGGCGATACCGCGCTCCAGGCCCTCCAGGAATTCGAAGTAGCCGAGGACGTGCAGGTCCTCGTCGGGGATGGCGCGGGTGCGCTCCTCGACGATCGAGCGGACCCTGGCGCGGTTCTCGTCGTTGTTCAGCCGCAGGCCGGCGGCCAGGCACTGCTGGACGGCGGCCTCGCAGGCGGCCCGGCTGAAGATGAAGGTGATCGCGGGCAGCAGTCCCTCGGAGTCGAGGCGGTCGATGACCTCGGCCCGGCTGGGGGTCCACATCCGGCTGCGGGCCCGCCGCTCGCGCTCGCGGTCGGCCTCCCGGCCGCGCTTGGCCCGCGGGTGGAAGGTGCGCTGATTCTCCTCGCGGGCCAGTCGCAGCAGGTCCGCGTTGACCTCGCGGCGGCCGCGGTTGTCGGTGGCGCCGGCCCGCTCCTCGAACAGGTCGTACATCCGGCGGCCGGCCATCACGTGCTGCCACAGCGGCACCGGGCGGTGCTCGGAGACGATCACCTTGGTGTCGCCGCGCACCGTGTCCAGCCAGTCGCCGAACTCCTCGGCGTTGGAGACGGTCGCGGAGAGCGAGACCAGGGTCACCGAGGGCGGCAGGTGGATGATCACTTCTTCCCAGACCGCGCCGCGGAAGCGGTCGGAGAGGTAGTGCACCTCGTCCATCACCACGTAGCCGAGGCCGTCGAGGACGGCGGAGTTCGCGTAGAGCATGTTCCGCAGCACTTCGGTGGTCATGACGATCACCGGTGCGTCGCCGTTGACACTGTTGTCGCCGGTGAGCAGGCCGACCTTGTCGGCGCCGTACCGCTTGGCGAGGTCGTTGTACTTCTGGTTGGACAGCGCCTTGATGGGCGTGGTGTAGAAGCATTTGCGGCCCTCGGCGAGGGCGAGGTGGACGGCGAACTCGCCGACGATGGTCTTGCCCGAACCGGTGGGCGCGGCGACCAGGACGCCGCTGCCGGCCTCCAGGGCCTGGCACGCGTCTATCTGGAACGGGTCGAGGCCGAACTCGTACAGCTCGCGGAACTGGGCGAGTGCGGTCGCGTTGTCTGCGGCGCGGCGCCGGCTGGCGGCGAAGCGCTCGGCTGGGGACATCTCTTCGGTCATCTCGCAACGAGCCTACCCGTCGGCACCGACAGCGCGCGTGATCTTATCGGCCCGCAGGCTCCGGAGAAGGAGCAACCTTGCGCGGGCCGGGCCGCCCGAACAGCCCGGGGACCGCTCACACCAGCAGCCGCAGCGCCCTCGGCACCGTCTCGGCGACCAGGGGCAGCGAGCCGACCAGCTCGCCGTCGGCGTAGCCGGTGACGCCGTCGGCGGCCAGCCGGACCCGGGCGGCGCGGTGCACGGTCACCACCGGATGGGCCGGGTGGGTGCCGCGGTAGACCCGGGGGAAGACCCGCAGCAGCGTCGTGCGGCTGCACGGGCCCACCACGCACACGTCGAAGAGCCCGTCGTCCATCTCCGCGTCGGCGCAGATCCGCATGCCGCCGCCGTAGGAGGAGCCGTTGCCCACCGCTATCAAGGTGGCCTCGATCTCCCGCTCGGGCGCGTCGTCGAACGCGACCCGGTAGCGGATCGGCCGCAGCGCGCCCAGCTCGACCAGCATGGCCAGGTCGTAGCGGAAGCGGCCGGTGGGCCAGCGCATCCGGTTGCCCCGGTCGTTGACGCGGGAGTCGAAGCCCGAGGCCAGCACGGTGCCGAACCAGCGGTCGCCGGTCCGGCCCAGGTCCAGCTCCCGGGTGCGGCCGTCCCGCAGGGCCGCCGCGATCACGGCGCCGGCCGCGGCGGGATCCCGTACCGGCAGCCCGGCCACCCGGGCGAAGTCGTTGCCGGTGCCGGCCGCGACCACCCCGAGCGG
>NZ_FMCH01000551.1 GCF_900091855.1 Streptomyces sp. DvalAA-14 | reverse complement strand
GCAGCCGCCGTACGCGCCCCCGTACGCGCAGCAGCAGCCCTTCGTCGCCGGCCAGCCGCAGGGCCCGCAGGTCGGTGGTTACGGATACCCGTACCCGGCGCCGGAGCAGGGAGCCGGCGCGGCCGCCGGGCAGGCGCCACCCCCGCAGACCGGACCGCTGCCGCCGCTGCCCGCGCAGGGCGGCTACGGATTCCCGCCGCCGGGAGCGCCCGCGCAGCCGCAACAGCCGCAACAGCCGCAACAGCACGGTGATCCGCGGTACTCGATGGCTCAGGAGACGCGTCAGCAGCCCGCGCCACAGCCGCCCGGGCCGGTGGACCCGCGGACCGGGGGCTGGCCGGTCGCCGCGCCCGACCAGCGGCAGCAGCCCGCCGCGCAGGGCGGCGCGCCGCTCGGCTACACCGCGGCCGTGGAGCTGTCCTCGGACCGCCTGCTGCGCCATCAGCCCAAGGCCAAGCGGCCGGGCGCCAACGCGCAGCCGTCGCGCTTCCGGCTCGGGGGCAAGAAGGAGGAGGCGGAGCGGCAGCGCAAGCTGCAGTTGATCCGTACGCCCGTGCTGTCCTGCTACCGGATAGCGGTGATCAGCCTCAAGGGCGGAGTCGGCAAGACCACAACGACCACCGCGCTGGGCGCGACCCTCGCCAGCGAGCGGCAGGACAAGATCCTGGCCATCGACGCCAACCCGGACGCCGGCACGCTGGGGCGCCGGGTGCGGCGGGAGACCGGGGCCACGATCCGCGACCTGGTGCAGGCGATCCCGTATCTGCACAGCTACATGGACATCCGCCGGTTCACCTCGCAGGCTCCGTCCGGCCTGGAGATCATCGCCAACGACGTGGACCCGGCCGTGTCGACCGCGTTCAACGACGAGGACTACCGGCGGGCGATCGACGTCCTGGGCCGCCAGTACCCGGTGATCCTCACCGACTCCGGCACCGGTCTGCTCTACAGCGCGATGCGTGGCGTGCTGGACCTGGCCGATCAGCTGATCATCGTCTCCACACCGTCGGTGGACGGCGCCTCCAGTGCCAGCACCACCCTGGACTGGCTGTCCGCGCACGGCTACGCCGAACTGGTCTCCCGCAGCATCACCGTGATCTCCGGGGTCCGCGAGACGGGCAAGATGATCAAGGTCGAGGACATCGTGTCGCACTTCCGGCTGCGGTGCCGCGGCGTGCAGGTCGTGCCCTTCGACGAGCATCTGGCGGCGGGCGCCGAGGTGGACCTGGACATGATGCGGCCCAAGACGCGGGAGGCGTACTTCAACCTGTCCGCGATGGTGGCCGAGGACTTCGTACGGGCCCAGCAGGCGCAGGGGCTGTGGACGGCCGACGGGATCAACCCGCCGCCGGTGCAGGCGCCCCCGCTGCCCGGGACGGCACCCGGCGCGGCGGCGTACGGGGGCGCTCCGGCCGGGTATCCCCCGGCCCCGGCTCCCGGCCCGCAGCAGGGCTACCCGGTTCAGCCGGGCTACCCCGGCCGGCCCGGTCCGTACGGTCAGCCCGCGCCAGCCCGGGGCCCGCGCAGTACGGGGTGCCGCCGCAGCCGCCGCAGGGCGCGCCCGCCTATCCGCCGGCGCCGCAGGCCGACCCGCCGCCCTTCCAGCCGCAGTCGCCG
>NZ_FMCH01000240.1 GCF_900091855.1 Streptomyces sp. DvalAA-14 | reverse complement strand
CAGCAGGGCGGCGAGCCCGCCGTCGAAACCCTGGCCGACGGCGGCGAACCGCCACACGTCCTTGAGATAGACGTCGGCGAGCATCACGGCCCGCTCGGTGCTGAACTCGGCGCCGGTGAAGGCGTACCGGGCGACCTCCTCGCCGCCCGCCACGATCCGCAGATAGCCGGGGCCCACCTGGGACATCTGCCCGTCGCCGTCGATGGTCGCGGTGAAGGAGAGCCTCTGCACGGCGGCCGGGACGCGGTCCAGGGTGACCCGGAACGACTCGGTGTCACCGGACTGCGCGCCGAGCAGCTGGATGGACTCCTCGGGCGACTTGGGCTGGTTGAAGAAGACGAAGTACCGGTCGTCGGAGAGTTTCTCCTGGGCGTCGAGGCCGAAGCAGCTGATGTCGAAACTCAGCCCGGGTCCGGCGATCCGCACGCCGACGTAAAGATCCGTGCCGGCCGTCAGATCACTGATCTTGGCCTTGTGGCCACGCTGGAATTCCCTGGCCATGGTGCGACCGTCCCCCATCCCCTCAACGCCGCTCGTGCGTACCGCGTGTGCGTTGCGTCAGGCTAACCGGTCGGACCGACAGCGGCCATTACCTTGGCCTATTCGCCGCGGAGCCCTTCGAGATTCCGCTGCGGGTTCGGCAGCCGGTCCACCGCGTCCACGCCCTCCAGATAGCCGCGGGCCCGCTCGGTGCGCGGGTAGCTCTCCAGCAGCTTCCAGAAGCGGGGGCCGTGGCCGGGCACCAGCAGATGCGCCAGCTCGTGCAGCAGCACGTAGTCGATGACGTACTCGGGCATGCCGCGCAGCCGGTGCGACAGGCGGATGCTGCCCTCGGCGGGGGTGCACGAGCCCCAGCGGGAGTTCTGGTTGGTCACCCAGCGCACCGTGTCCGGGACGGCGCGGCCGTGCAGATACTGCTCGGACAGGCGCTCGGCGCGGGCGGCCAGCTCGTCGTCGCCGGGCATCCGGCGGCTTTCCTGGGCGGCGAGCTTCTCCAGCATCACCGCGACCCAGCGCTGCTCCTCGGCCGCGGACATCCGCGCCGGGATCAGCACGACGGTGCGGTCGCCGTCGCGGTACGCGGACACCGTGCGGCGCCGGCGGGCGCTGCGGCGTACCTCCACCGCTCCCCCCGCACCCGTGCGGAGGCCGCGGGTGGGCTGGCTGGCGAGGTCGGACGCTGGATCGGCGGACACGCCTCGACGTTACCCGCTGCGGCGGTGCGAAGTCCTGTCTCCAGGCCGATTGATCCGCAAATCACCTCGGTTCGTACCCATATCGAATGACTATTCCTCACAGCCTGTGGATAACTCAACGGCGCATCGTGCGCGCTGCGGCATTCTGATGCTGCGTGCTCACGGAGAGTGAACGGGAGCGCGGATATCGGCCGGCGGCGAACAGGAGCGCCGTCACTAGCGCCGCCGAAGGAAAGAAGAACGGGGAAATGCCATGCGTCCGATGCTGAAGAGCGCGCTGCGCCGCAGCTGGCGGGACCGGGAAAGCGTGCAGTTCGGAATGGACCCGGCCCACGCGGTCGTGCTCGAACCGGTCGACGGCGCCGCGGCCGGCTTCCTCGACCTGCTGGACGGCACCCGGAGCGCTCCCACCCTCACCCGGGACGCCGGCGCCCTCGGCCTCGGCCCGGACCGGGTCAGACGGCTGCTGGGCCTGCTCGCGGAGGGCGGCGTGCTGGACGACGCGGCCAGCCACGCGACGCTGTCGGCGGCCCTGCGGCACCGCACCCCGGCCCTGGACCGGCTCCGCCCGGACCTGGCCGCCCTGTCCGTCATCCATCCGGGTCCCGGCGGCGCCGCGACCCGGATACGGCACCGCCGGGCGTCCCGGGTGCGCGTGCACGGCGCCGGACGGGTGGGCTCCGCGCTGGCCGCCGTCCTCGCCGCGGCGGGCGTGGGGGCGGTGGACCTGGTCGACACCGGCCGGGTCGAGCCCTGGGACGCCACGCCGTGCGGTATTCCGGCCGAGCACATCGGCGACCGGCGCGACGCTGCCGGCCGCGGCGCGGTCAGACGGGCCTCCCCGGAGCCCCGCGGCCCCGGGGACGGCAGAGACCCCCAGCCCGTGCCCGGATCCGCGATCACCGTCCTGGCCCCCCGTGACGGCATCGACGCGTACGCGCCCGAGGTGGGCGAGGCCCGGGATCTCGTCGCCGCGGGCGTGCCCCACCTCTACGCGGGGGTGCTGGAGGGCACCGGCGTGGTGGGCCCGCTGGTGCTGCCGGGGCGCACGGGCTGCGGGGAGTGCCTGGGCCTGCGGCTGGCCGCGGAGGATCCGGCCTGGCCGCGGATGCTCGCGCAGCTCAGATCGAGGCGGCAGCCGGGGGTGCCCGCCTGCGACATCGCGCTGGCCACGACCGTGGCGGGCTTGGCCGCGACACACGTGCTGGCCTACCTGGACGGGCGGCTGCCGCCGAGTTCGGGAGCCCGGCTGGAGCTGACACTCGGCCGGTTGTCGACCCGCCTGAGGCCCCTGTCGGCGGACGAGCGCTGCGGGTGCGGCGCCGGAGGGGGGCACAATGGCCATGTGCCCGATGGGAAACGCAGCTGACCGATGGGAAATGAGGGGGCGCATGTCTGATCTTCCGCGCAAGGCAGTGACCCGCACCGCCAAGCTGGCGGCGCTCCCTCTGGGGTTCGCCGGGCGGGCCACGCTCGGGCTCGGCAAGCGGCTGGGCGGCCGGCCCGCCGACGAGGTGGCCACCGAGCTGCAGGAGCGCACCGCGGAACAGCTCTTCAAGGTGCTCGGTGAGTTGAAGGGCGGCGCGATGAAGTTCGGGCAGGCCCTGTCGGTCTTCGAGGCGGCGCTGCCGGAGGACGTGGCCAGTCCCTACCGGGCGGCACTCACGAAGCTGCAGGAGGCCGCCCCGCCGCTGCCGGCCCGCTCGGTGCACAAGGTGCTGGCGGAGCGGCTGGGCAAGGACTGGCGCTCGCTGTTCGCCGAGTTCGAGGACAAGCCGGCCGCGGCGGCGTCCATCGGCCAGGTGCACCGGGCGGTGTGGAGCGACGGGCGCCCGGTGGCGGTGAAGGTCCAGTATCCGGGGGCCGGCGAGGCGCTGCTGTCGGACCTGTCCCAGCTGGGCCGGGTGGCGCGGCTCTTCGGGCCGCTGATCCCGGGGATGGACGTCAAGCCGCTGCTGGCCGAGCTGCGCGCCCGGGTGGCGGAGGAGCTGGACTACGAGCTGGAGGCCGAGGCGCAGCATGTCCACGCCCGGGAGTTCGCCGGGGATCCGGACATCGAGGTGCCGGACGTGGTCCACCAGGCCGATCAGGTGCTGGTGACCGAGTGGATGGACGGAGTGCCGCTGTCCGAGGTGATCTCGGGCGGTACCCAGGAGATGCGGGACCGGGCCGGGCAGCTGCTGGCGCACTTCCTGTTCGCCGGCCCGGCCCGCACCGGCCTGCTGCACGCCGATCCGCACCCGGGCAATTTCCGGCTGCTGACCGACGACGGCCCGGCGTCGGGATGGCGGCTGGGCGTGCTGGACTTCGGCACCGTGGACCGGCTGCCGGACGGCTTGCCGCTGCCGATCGGTACCGCGCTGCGGCTGGCGCTGGCCGGGGACGCCGAGCAGGTGTACGCGATGCTCCGCGAGGAGGGTTTCGTCCGCCCGGCCATCACGCTGGACGCGGACGCGGTGCTGGACTATCTGCAGCCCATCATCGAGCCGGCCGGCCTGGAGGAGTTCGGCTTCGAGCGGGCCTGGATGCGGGGCCAGGCGGCGCGGATCGCCGATCCGCGGTCGCCTGCCCACCAGTTGGGCAAGCAGTTGAATCTGCCGCCGTCGTATCTGCTGATCCACCGCGTGACGCTGAGCACCATCGGGGTGCTGTGCCAGCTGGGCGCGACGGTGCGGTTGCGGGAGGAGCTCAGCGAGTGGCTGCCCGGTTTCGACGCGGGGGGTGCGGCGGAGTCCGCCTGAGGGGGGCGCGCCGCTACCACCAGGCCGAGTCGAGCCGCGCTTCGATGCTGCGCAGATGCCTGCGGGCGCAGTCGTCGCAGAAGTACAGGCGACCGCCGTTCTCCACGGAGCAGACCCAGGTCAGCGGCAGACCTTCGGCGGTGTGGCCGCAGCGGGCGCACGTGGTCGTGGTCTGCGTGGTCGTGGTCTGAGAGGTCTTCTGATCCACTGGGTGACGATACCTCCGCCCATGCCTGGTTTGTCACCCCCACGCACGCGCGGAACCGGTCGGTTTCGACCGGTTCCGCAGGATCGTACGAGGTCAGCGGCGCCCTGGGCGGCGATGCGGCGGCCCGGCGGCGCTTACTGCGTCCTGGTTACTGCATCACCACCATGGCCAGCGCCCGGCGGGCGCGCAGCGAGGCGCGCTCGGCGCGACGCTGGAGCCGGCGCGCGGCGAGCAGGCGGAGCGACCTGCGTTCGTGTTCGGCCTCTTGCAGGCGTTGGTGCATGTGGGCACGAGCCAGCGCTTCTGGCATGAGTTGCATTTCGAGGTTCCTGTTCTGCTGCGAGGCGAGAGCGTCGTTGGTGCGGGCGGCGAGTTCGCCGAGGGTGGGTGTCATGGGGGCCTGCTTCTTCGGGTGATGGTTCTTCGGGTCGTGCGTCAGCGGGCGGTCGATGGTTCCGGGCGCCCGGGACTTCCTGGCGTTCACGCGGCGACAGCGTTCTTGCGCGGACGGCCACGGGGCCGCTTGCGGGCCACGACGACGCCCTGGATGAACAGTTCGCCGCCCCATACGCCCCAGGGCTCGCGGCGGTCCTTGGCGCCGGCGAGGCAGGCCTCACGGACCGGACAGGTCTGGCAGAGGGACTTGGCGTACTCGACGTCGGCCGGGGACTCCGCGAAGAAGACCTCGGGGTCGTAGGTCCGGCACGGGACGGGCACGCCGAGTCGCTCGATCTCGTCGTCGAGCTCGGTCAGGGGCAGCAAGGTGGTCTCCGAAGTCGGGGCGGTACACGGGTCCCCGGGCGCGCGGCCCTGGGGAGGGTGGCTCAGGTCGGGCTTGGGTCCGGACGTTTCGTGCTGGGCGGTAGGCACGGTTGGTTCGTTCCTCGTCTGTCGTCCGGCCGGTCGGCCGGTTTTCGGTTGTTTCCGTCTGGAGAAAACAGAAGGGCCGCGGATCCCGGTCTGGGATTCCGCGGCCCTGAGGTGCCGACCTGATGCGTTATCAGGCTGGATCACTCCAGGGTTGGAGCCCGCGGAAGGCCCACTTGCTGCCGTGCTGCTGCGTCTTCTGCTGTCCATTGGCGCCATTCGCGCCTTCGGCGGTACCAGCGCCGGCGCCGTTGGCCGCCGCCGCAAAGGCATAGGCCTGGGCCTGTGCCGCTGCCGCCGCTACCGCGGACGCCTTGATCGGTCGCTCACTCCGCTCACGCACGGGCAGAACCGGCAGGAGAGCAGAGGTCGCAGAGGTCATGGACAGACCGGTGGCGTGCATCGAAATGCCGAGCGGGCAGGCGGCGACGACCGAACGATCGGTCATTTTTGTGGTGGTCATCAGGCTGATCATTGGGCTCGCCTCCTCTCGGCGTCTCGTAAGGGCGGTGGACCGTACTTGCCTAGTACATCACGAGCGGGTGGGCTCTTGGAAGAGCCGTTCCCGTTCGCGCTCAGGAAGGCTATGGGTCCCTCAGCGGGATGCGCAAACTATTTTTCGGCTTCCTCGAAAGAAGATTCCTCGGGCTCCTCGAAGAGGTCGTCCGGGGGCTCCTCGTACGGTCCGGCCTGCTCGCCTTCCGCTTCACCGGCCGGCGCCGAGGACGCGGCGGCGCCCGGCTCCCCGCCCGCGACCAGGGCCAGCACGTCCGCCCCGAACTTGTCGAGTTTGCGGGCCCCCACCCCGGCGATGGAGGAGAGTTCCGCTTCACCCGGCGGCCTCACCTCCGCGATCGCCAGCAGCGTCTTGTCGGTGAACACGCAGTAGGCCGGCTGCCCGAGCGCCTTCGCCTGCTCCATCCGCCAGACCCGCAGCCGCTCGTAGAGCGCCTCGTCGAGATCGGAGGGGCAGTCCTCACAGCGCATCAGTTTGATCTCGCCCGCCTCCGACAGCGTGCGCCCGCACACCCGGCACAGCACCG
>NZ_FMCH01000239.1 GCF_900091855.1 Streptomyces sp. DvalAA-14 | reverse complement strand
AGGCGGCCCGGCACGTGACGCGGCAGGCCCCGCGCTCGACCGAGCGCGGGGCCTGCCGGTGCGGACGACTGCGCCCGCGCACAACGAACTGCCGAACTGCTCAACTGCTGAAGTGCCGAACCGCTGACCGCCGGTCGCCTACGCGGCGGTGCGGTTGCGGTAGCGGCGCCGGACCGCGGCGGCACCCCCGAGCGCCACCAGGGCCGTGACCCCGGCGGTGACGGGCAGCATCGAGGAGTTGCTGCTGCCGCTGTTGGCGGCGAGCTTGGCGGTGTCCACACCGCCGCCGGCCGGGCCGGTGATGGGCTGCACGACCGGCTTCGGGTACGTCTTCGGGATCGAGGTGATCTTGGAGACGGCGCCGTGCTTGTCGAGGATGACCTCCACGTCGTTCGGCTTCTTGAAGCTGAAGGCGTTCAGCAGCGTGCCCCCGCGCTTGTCGAAGGAGCCGTCACCGACCGTCCCCGTCCCCCAGTTCTGCTCGATGAACGAGGTGATCGAGGCCTGCTCGGTCAGCGTGTGGTCGACACTGTTGGTCTTCGCGTAGGGCGAGATGACCAGCAGCGGCTGGCGCGGGCCCGGGCCGCAGCGGTCGGCGTAGCCGCCCTTGGCCGCCGGACCGGTCTGGCACGCCTTGCTGTCCACGGCCTTGCCGTTGGAGCCGAGGGTGGAGTCCTTGGAGCCGTTCAGCACCGGCGGGGCGACGTGGTCGTACCAGCCGTCGGAGTCGTCGTAGGAGATGACGATCGCGGTGGACTTCCACTCCGGGGACTTCTGGATCTCGTTGATCGTCTTGACCAGGAAGTCCTGCTCGTCCAGCGGGTCGGAGTTGCCCGGGTGGCCGTCCTCGTACGCGGCGGCCTTCAGGAAGCTGACCGCCGGCAGCTTCTGCGCGGCCAGGGCCGCGTCGAAGTCCGTCAGGTCGTAGTTGTGGTTGGCCCGCCCGTTGTGCCCGATCTCGTCCACCGACGCCGGGGCGAGGTGGTGCGGGTTGGAGGTGGACTTGTAGTACTCGAACGGCGAGTGGTGCGCGCTGTAGTCGTTGACCGCGGCGCCGCCCACGTTCGTGTGGGTGGTCGCGCACTTGGCGAACGACGTCGAGGTGCCGTCCCACGGGGTGCTCGGGCGGAAGCCGCCCTGGAACCAGCCCCAGCTGACCTTCTTCTGGTTCAGCAGGTCGCCGATGTTCTGGCCCGTCATCTTCGCCAGCGGGCTGGTGGAGGCGTGATTGTTGTTCGAGCAGTCGTCGAAGGCCGGGTCGGTGTCGCCCGACAGGGTGCCCACGCCCTTGGCGTTCGGCGAGGCCACGAACGACGACGGCGTCGGGGTCTGCTGGGGGTTCTCGGTGCCGGTCGTGGCGTCGACCGACTCCACGCCGTGCGTCTGACCGGAGACCAGGTTCAGCGCGCCGGGAGTGGAGGGCCCGTAGGTGCTGCTGAAGGAGTTGTCGTTCAGCGTGTAGTGCTGGGCGTAGTTCCACAGCGCCGTGGTGGTGTTGCCGTCGTAGTAGTCCATGACCATGCCGGGCGCCGCGTACAGGCCACCGGAGCAGGTGTCCTGCTCGGTGTTCTCCACGAACTTGTCCGACTTGCCGTTGTCGTAGGCCAACTGCTCGGGACCGTAGGAGTGGTTCTGCGAGCAGGTCAGCGCCTGCGCCGGGCCCAGCCGGCTGGGCGCGTACTGGTTCGGGTTCTTCTTGAGCAGGTTCGCGTTCGCCAGGTTGTTCACCTTCGGCGTCTTCGAGGACGCGACGAACGGCGTGCCGTCGGTGTTCGCGGCCTTCGGGTAGGTCGCGAAGTAGTGGTCGAAGGACTCGTTCTCGTCGAAGAGCACCACGACGTGCTTGATCGGCGTGGTGGTCTTCGTGCTGTTGTCCTTGGCCTTGCCGTGCGACGCTGCCGATGCCGGGGCGATCGAACCGCCGAGCGCGACCAGCGCCGCCGCCGCGACCAGCGCAGCCGCCCGCGTCGTCCCTCCCCGGCCGGAGCGCGTTGTGGCCCTTGCACTGAACATCTGTCACCTATCCGTCGAGGATCCGTCGACGCGCACCCGGCCGCTCCCCCTGAGGGCTCGCCGACGTGCGCTTTTCTTGCTACCGCAGGGCATGCTCCAGCCGCTGCCCCACTACTTGCATGGTCCACTCATGGACCCCGTGTGAACCCTTGGTCAGGAAATACCCAAGAACGTCCCGCGGACGGCCCAGGGTTGCGGCCGGCGAGGCCACCGGACGGCCGTCCCCGCTCCGTCCTCGGCTTTCCGCCTTCGCGCGCGGTCGCGCCCGGGCCATGCTCGCAGCCGCCGTGCGGCATCGGGCGGAGCCGCGGCCGGCCGGGGATGCCGGGGCCGCCCTCAGGGGGCCCGGTGGAGGTTGAGCACGACCACGCCCAGGATGATCAGGGCGATCCCCAGCCACTGCGGGCGGCCGAGCGATTCGCCGAAGGCCACCGCGCCGATGGCCGCCACCGCCGCGGTGCCGGCGCCCGACCAGACGGCGTAGGCGAAGGACACCGGGATGTCCTTCAGCGCCCGGCCGAGCAGGGCGAACGACAGCGCGTACGCCGCCGCCACCCCGAAGGACGGCAGCAGCCGGGTGAAGCCGTCGGTGAGTTTCAGACAGGTCGTGGCGCACACCTCGGAGATGATGGCCAGCGCGAGCAGCAGGTAGGGCATCCGGGTCTCCGTCAGGTCCTGGCCGGGTCCACCAGCGCGGCCAGCACGGCCAGATCGACATCCCCCAGGCCGGCCACCACCGAGACACCGGGGGAGGGCTCGATCGGCACGGTCGAGGGCACGGCCAGCACCGGGCAGCCCGCCGCACGGGCCGAGGCGATGCCGATCGGACTGTCCTCCACCGCCACGCAGCTCGCCGGCCGGACGCCCAGCCGCGCCGCCGCGGCCAGATAGGGGTCGGGGGCCGGCTTGGTGGCCGGGGTGTCGTCGGCCGCGACGGTCACCGCGAACCAGTGCGTGCCGAGCACGCCCAGCACCAGATCGACGATCCGGTGCGTCGAGGCCGTCACCAGCGCGGCCGGCACGCCGGCGTCCCGCAGCTCGGCGAGCAACCGCAGGACGCCGGGACGCGGCCGGACGTCGACCGTCACCCGGTCGGCGAAAGCCCGGTCCAGCTCCGCCGCCAGCTCCCGCTCGGTCCGGCCGGTGGCGGTGGTGCGGCGCAGATACGCGGCGGTGTGGCTGATCGGCCGGCCGAGCACGTCCGGCAGATCCGCGTCGGCCAGCCGCCGGCCCAGCCCTTCGGCGACCTCCACCGCCGCCTGCCACCACAGTTGCTCGGTGTCGACGAGCGTGCCGTCCATGTCGAACAACACGGCGGCCGGACGGGCGGGGCTGCTGGTCTGCATGGGGAGGATCCTCGGCGGGGGCGATGGGGGTGCGCGGCCCGGGCGGGCGCGCACGGCGGACGCGGCGACCGCCGCCCGGCCGGAACCGGGCGGCGGATCACCGGTGGTGCGGTGCTGCGAAGGTGCGGTGGCGCGTCAACAGGTGCCGCGGCCGGGTGCCGCGGCCAGGTACCGCGGCCGGGCGTCAGGTGTGCTTCGGCCCGTGCCGCGGCCGGGCTTCAGACGGTCCGGCGGTCGACCAGGACCGGCTGCTCGGGGAACGAGACGGTGGCCGGCGAACCGACCGGGAACCGCGACGCGGTGTGCCCGGGCACATCGATCTTGACCTCGGTGCCGTCCGCGAGCCGTACGGTGAGGCGGGTGATCGCCCCCAGGAAGGCAGCGGTGACGATCCGGGAGGCGCCCTCCTGGTCGATGACGATACGCAGTGCCTCCGGGCGGACCAGTACGTCCAGTTCCCCGTCGGCGGGCACGGTCCCGTCCACCGGCAGCCGGTGGCCGAGCACCTCCACCTGGTCGTGGCCCGCACGCGTCGCCGGAACACGGCTCATGGTGCCCACGAACTCGGCGACGAAGGCCGTGGCCGGCCGCGCGTAGAGCTCCTCCGGCGCGGCGCACTGCTCCAGCCGGCCGGACCGCAGGACGGCCACCCGGTCGGCCATCGACAGCGCCTCCTCCTGATCGTGCGTCACGAACAGCGTGGTGATGCCGAGTTCCTGCTGGAGGCGGCGGATCTCCTCGCGCAGGGTGAGCCGCACCTTGGCGTCCAGCGCCGACAGCGGCTCGTCCAGCAGCAGGACCCGGGGCCGCAGCGCCAGCGCCCGGGCCAGCGCGACGCGCTGCTGCTGGCCGCCGGACATCTGGTGCGGGTAGCGCTCGGACAGCTGCGGCAGGCCGACCAGCTCCAGCAGTTCGGCCGCCCGGGCCCGCCGCTCGGCCTGGCCCACGCCGCGCATCCGCGGACCGAAGGCGACGTTGTCCAGCGCGGTGAGGTGCGGGAACAGGCTGTAGGACTGGAAGACCATGCCCGCGTCACGCCGGTGCGCCGGAATCCTGGTGACGTCCTTGCCGTCGACCAGCACCTGGCCCGAGTCGGGGTGCTCGAAGCCGGCCAGCATGCGCAGCGCGGTGGTCTTGCCGCAGCCCGAGGGGCCCAGCAGCGCCAGCAGTTCACCGGGGCGGGCGGTCAGGTCGAGCCCGTCCAGCGCGAGCGCGGCGCCGAAGGCGCGCCGCAGCCCGCGGAATTCGATGGTGGCCCCGCCCGCCTCGCGGGCGGTGGCGGGTTCTGTCGCGGTGGCGGTCACGAGATCTCCTGAGCGGCGGGGACCGCCGCACGGCGGCGGCGGGTCGTGCGGGACGTGCGGACGGAGGGGCCACCGCGGCCGACAGCGGCGAGCAGCAGCAGCAGGCCCCAGGTCAGCACCAGGCTGATCACCGAGACCGCCACCGAGGTCTGTGCCTCGCTGTCACCGATGGAGACGATCCAGACCGCGAACGGCGTGTAGCCGAGGATGGAGGAGACGGTGTACTCGCCCAGCACCAGGGCCAGGGTCAGGAATGCGGTGTTCAGCAGCGCCCCGCGCATATTGGGGAGTACCACCTGCAGCACCGCCCGCGGCCAGCTCGCACCGCAGTTGCGCGCCGCCTCCACGAGGGTCGGCACGTCCACGGCCCGCAGCCCGGCGTCCAGCGTCCGGTAGGCCAGCGGCATGGACATCAGCACGTAGGCCAGCACCAGCACCAGCGGGAAGCCGGGATTCTGGATCGCGTTGAACGTCTGGAACAGCGGGGTGTCGGCGAAGTGCTCCGGTCCCCAGCTCAGCACCTGGCTGATCCCGGCGGTCAGCGCCACCGCGGGCACCACCAGCGGCAGCGAGCAGACGATCTCCACCACCACGCGCAGCTTGGGGGCGGTCAGCCGCACCGCGAGCAGGGCGGGGACGAGCAGCAGCAGCACCCCGGCGATGGTGGCGGCGGCCATTTCCATGGTCAGCCGCACGCCCGGCCAGAAGCCCGCGGTGCCCAGGATGCCGCTGTAGGAGGCGAAGGTGAATCCGCGGCCCGGCACATCGACGGTGAACAGCACCGAGAAGAACATCGGTCCGAGGAAGTACACCCCGGCCAGCAGCCCGACCAGGCCGCGCCACAGGCGGGGCCGCTGCCGTCGCCGGCCGGCCGGTGCGGCCCGGGAGGTGTCGGGTACGGGGGCGGGGGCGGCGGTCAGTGCAGCCATCGTGCGGTCCTTCGCTGCAGAGGGATGTAGGCGGCCATCACGACGCAGGCGATGATGATCATGTCCAGGCTGAGTGCCAGCGCCACGTTGCCCTGCCCGACCAGCACGTTGCCGGACAGCGTGTTGGCGATCTGCAGGGTGATCAGCGGGACGGAGCTGCCGACCATCGCGGCGGCGGTGGCGTAGGCGGCGAAGGCGCTGCCGAACAGCAGCACGAAGCTGCCCGTCAACGAGGGCGTCAGGATGGGGCGCGCGACATGGAACCAGTACTGCCAGGCGGTCGCACCGCCGTTGTGGGCCGCCTCGCGCCACTGGGTGCGCAGGCCCTCCAGCGCCGGCGTGATGGTGAGCACCATCAGCGGGATCAGGAAGTACAGGTAGACGATGGTCAGGCCGTTGAAGTTGTACAGGCTCCAGCCGTGCTTGGTCAGGTTCAGCCGCTCGGTCAGCTCGCCGGCGTTGCCCAGCGTCGCCACGAAGGCGAAGGCGAGCGGCACGCCGCCGAAGTTGGCGAGCACCCCGGAGGCGGCCAGCACCGCCTCGCGCAGCGCCCGGAAGCGGGAGGTGATGACGGCCTGCGCCAGCGGCAGGCCGAACACCACGCTGAGCAGGGCGGTCAGCGCGGAGAGCTTGACACTGCCGAGCAGCGCGGTGGCGTAGGAACCGCGCACCGACTGGGTCAGGTTGGCGGTGGTCCAGTGCGCCCCGCCCGGGTCGGTCGCGCCGGTGTTGAACGCGCCGACGGCGATGGCGTAGGTCGGCAGTCCGAAGACGACGGCGACGAACACCAGGAGCGGGAGTACGGCGAGCCATCCGGTGGCGCGGGGCCGCGGGCGGGACGCGGACGGGCTCGGAGCGGGCAGCGGAGCGGCCCCCGCGCCGCCGGTCTCCTCGAAGGAGGAGCCGGCGGCGGGGGGCGGCGTCGCGGCGGAGGCCGTGGTCATCGGGCGGATCAGCCGCCGACAGCCTTGGACCAGCCGTTGGCGACCGCGGTCTGGGCGGCCACCAGCTGGGCGGGGGTCGGGAAGGTGGCGGTGCCGGTCACCGGCGGGAGCTTGGCGGCGGCCGCGGTGTCCAGCGTTCCGGCGGTCTGCATCGCGGTCATCTCGGCGGGGCGCGAGAAGCCCTGCAGGAACAGGTTCTGGCCCTCCGGGCTGTAGAGGTACTCCTCCCACAGGCGGGCGGCGGCCGGGTGCGGCGCGTACTTGTTGATGGCCTGGCTGTAGTACTGGGCGTACTGGCCGTCGGCGGGAATGCTGACCTTCCAGTCCAGGCCCTTGGTCTGGAACTCGGTGGCGTAGCCGGCGTTGAGGTAGTCCCAGTCGATGCTGATCGGCGTCTCGCCCTTTTCGACGGTGGCCGGGGTGGACTGCACCGGGTTGTAGTTGCCGCTCTTCTTCAGCTTGCCGAAGAAGTCCAGACCGGGCTGGATGTTGTCCAGCGAACCGCCGTTGGCGAGCGCGGCGGCGTACACCCCGCCGAAGGCGGAACCCGACTTGGTCGGGTCGCCGTTCATCGCGACCTGGCCCTTGTACTCGGGCTTGAGCAGGTCGGCGAAGGTCGTCGGGCAGACCTTGACGCGCTTGGCGTCGCAGCCGATCGAGACGTAGCCGCCGTAGTCGTCGTAGCGCAGCCCGGTGGCGTCCTTCTGGTTGTCCGGGATGTCGGCCCAGGTGGCGACCTTGTAGGGGGCGAGGATGCCCTGCTTGGCGGCGCTCAGCGCGAAGGAGTTGCCCAGGTCGACGACGTCGGGGGCGCGGCCCTGGCCCTTGCGGGAGGTGATCGCGTTGACCTCGTCCTGGCTGGCGCCGTCGGGGTTCTCGACGGAGACCTTGATGCCGTACTTCTTCTCGAAGGCCTTGATGATGTTGCCGTAGTTGGCCCAGTCCGGGGGCAGCGCGATCGCGTTCAGCGTGCCCTCCTTCTTGGCAGCCGCCACCAGGGCGTCCATGCCGCCGAAGTCGGCGGCGGAAACGGCCGCCTTCTTGCTTCCGGCCGCGCCGGTCGAGGCGGTGCTGGAAGCGGAGCCGCAGGCGGACAGGCAGAGCGTGGCGGCGGCGAGGCCGGCGGCCAGGGTGGCCGCACGGGCGCGGTGGAGTGTCACGGGTGTTCTCCTGGGGAGGACGACGGGAGGAAAATGCAGGGCCCGCCGGTAAGCCCTGGGGGCGGCCGTACGGCTCGGGTGGCTGCGCAAGATGTAGTTGCCTGTGCAACTTGTCCCCCAGTAGGCGGTAAGGGGGTTATCGGAAGGTGAACGGGCCGCCGATCTTCGGGGCCTGCCGGAAGAACGTCCGCTCCGCCGGACCGGCAAGGTGTGACAGAACGCTTGACATGCCCCTGATTTGCGGGATACGGCACCGCCGGACAACGCGCCCGGACACCGCGCCGGACCGGTCGCGCCGTATGGCCCGATATCGCGTTCCGCCGGGCGGTTCGGCGCACTTGCGACCATCCTCACATCAAGGTCGGCGACTTGACGGGTTGCTGCGCGCGGCACTTGAATCAACCTGAAACCGGAACCATTCGTTCACGACCGTGGACGAGGTGGTACATACCGTCCCCGGTGCGTGGGTACTGCCGTGCGGTCACGCACTGCCGGCGGGAAGGCACACCGCGCAGGTCGCGGCCGGGCGCGGCGGTCCAATGGTGAATCCGCCGCGGGCACCGCGTTTCATCGGTAGATGTCCGGACACCCCCCACACTGTTCACTCACGCGGTCGGCTTTCACAGCCGTGTCCGCTGCTTGGGAGCACCTCATGTCTGTGTCGCATCGCAGGTCGGTCTGGTCGCGGCGGAAGGTCCTGGGCGCGGCCGCCGGTGGTACGGCGGCCGCCGCGCTGGGAGCGTTCGGCGTCGCCCGGGCGGCCACCACCTCCTCGGTGTCGCCGTCGGCGAGCGCCGCGGGCGACGTCGTCGGCAAGATCACCGTCGGGTACCAGGGCTGGTTCGCCGCCAAGGGCGACGGCGCCCCCATCAACGGCTGGTGGCACTGGGCGCAGGACATGGGCCAGGCGCCCTCTCCGTCCAACACCGGCATCAAGTGCTGGCCGGACATGCGCGAGTACACCCACACCTACCAGACCGCGTACGCCAACCTCGGCAACGGCCAGCCCGCCACGCTGTTCTCCTCGTACGACCAGCAGACCGTGGACACCCACTTCTCGTGGATGCAGCAGTACGGCGTCGACACCGCGGCCCTGCAGCGCTTCAACCCGGTCGGCGGCGAGGGCCCGACCCGCGACGCGATGGCGGCCAAGGTGCGCAGCTCCGCCGAGTCGCACGGCGTGAAGTTCTACATCATGTACGACGTGTCCGGCTGGACGACCATGCAGTCCGAGATCAAGACGGACTGGACGAACAAGATGAAGGCCCACACCGCCTCCGCGCAGTACGCGACGCAGAACGGCAAGCCGGTCGTCTGCATCTGGGGCTTCGGCTTCAACGACGACAACCACCCCTTCACCGCCGACGCCTGCCTCGACGTCATCAACTGGTTCAAGTCCCAGGGCTGCTACGTCATCGGCGGCATCCCGAAGGAGTGGCGGACCGGCGGCCAGGGCACGCGGACCGGCTTCGGCGACGTCTACCACGCGTTCAACATGATCTCGCCGTGGATGGTCGGGGCGATCGGCAACGTCGGCGACTCCGACAACTACTACCAGAACGTCAACACGGGCGACCAGGCCGAGTGCAACGCGCACGGCATCGACTACCAGCCGTGCGTGCTGCCCGGCGACGTCTCCGCCCGCCAGCGCGTCCACGGCGACTTCATGTGGCGCCAGTTCTACAACATGGTCCGGGTCGGCGCGCAGGGCATCTACATCTCGATGTTCGACGAGTTCAACGAGGGCAACCAGATCGCCAAGACCGCCGAGACCCAGGCCTCGGTGCCCACCAACTCCGGCTTCCTGGCCCTGGACGACGACGGCACCGCCTGCTCCTCGGACTACTACCTGCGGCTGACCGGCGACGGCGGCAGGATGCTCAAGGGCCAGATCGCGCTCACCGCCACCCGCCCCACCCAGCCCGTCGTCTCCGGCGGCGGCACCACACCGCCCACCACGCCGGCCACCGGCAGCGTGATCTCCCTGCGGGCGGGCGTCAACAACGACTACGTCACCGCCGAGAACGCCGGCGCCGCCGCGCTGATCGCCAACCGCACCGCCATCGGCCTTTGGGAGCAGTTCGACCAGGTCGACGCCGGCGGCGGCAACATCGCGCTGCGCGCGCACGCCAACAGCCGCTACGTCACCGCCGGTTCGTCCCCGCTGATCGCCGACGCGACCAGCATCGGCAGTGCGCAGACCTTCCAGCTGATCCACAACTCCAACGGCACGGTCAGCCTGAAGGCCGTCGTCAACGGCATGTACGTCACCGCGGAGAACGCCGGCGCCGCGTCCCTGGTCGCCAACCGCACCGCCATCGGGCCCTGGGAGCAGTTCGGCCTCGTCACCGACTGAGCCCCCGTCCCGGCCCGGGCCCCGGCTCCCACCACCGCCGGTGGGAGCCGGGGCCCCGCCGTGCGCGCCGTGCCGCGCGCGGTCACCGCGCCGGCCGGCGGCTCATTCGGGCGTGGCGGTGTACGGGGTGGACAACGCGGCAGGGATGCGGACGGCGATCAGCGCGATGTCGTCGGTGCTGGCCTCGCCCAGGCCCACCATGAGCTCGTCGCAGAAGGATTCCAGCGGCGTCCGGGCCAGGGCGGCGGCGTGCTGGCGCAGCCGCGTCATGCTGTCGTCCAGGTTCTCGGTGCGGCGCTCGATCAGCCCGTCGGTGTACAGCAGCACGGTGGATTCCGGCGGCAGCACCTCCGTGGCGTCGGGACGCAGCGTGTCCGAGGACACCCCGAGCAGCAGGCTGCGCCCGCCGGTCAGGAAGCGGGTGTCGCCCTCGCGGGTGACCAGCAGCGGCGCCACATGCCCGGCCGCGGCGTACTCCAGCAGCCAGTGGCCGTCGGTCTCGGGCTTGGTGAGCAGGCTGTACAGGCAGGTCAGGGTCTGCCCGGGGTAGAGGATCTCGTTCGCGGCGTCCAGCCGGGCGAGGATCTTGCCCGGGGGTTCCTTGCGGTCGCAGGCGATGCCGCGCAGCATGTTGCGCATCTGGCTCATGGCCACCGCGGCCTTCAGGTCGTGCCCGGTGACGTCGCCGATGATCAGGGTGAGGGCGCCGTCCGGGAGGGGGAAGGCGTCGTACCAGTCGCCGCCGACCTCCGCGCTCGCCCGGGCGGGGGCGTAGCGCGCGGCGATCTCGACCGGGCCGTCGTGCGGCAGGTCCGGGAGCAGCGAGCGCTGCAGGTGCTCGGCGGTGTGCGCGATCTGGGCGTGCAGGTGCGCGTTGTCGACGGTGATGGCGATGCGGTGGGACAGGTCCTCGATCAGCTGCAGCCGGTCGTTCTCCTCCTCCGGCCCGGTGCGGACCAGCGTCAGCACCCCCAGCACCCGGCGGCGGGCCCGCAGCGGGATCAGGATCGCGCTGTGCGCGCCGAGCTGCTGGAAGGTGCGCAGTTCGATGCGGTGCAGGGCGTCCGCGGCCTGCCCGGGCGAGGGGAAGTCGGTCAGCCGCAGCGGCCCGGCTCCGCGCAGCGCGCGGGCCAGCGGTGCCTGCGAGGCGGGGCCGGAGGCCGGCAGCAGCGCTTCGAGGAAGCCGGCGGGCAGGGCGTCCGGCTCGCGGTGCTCCAGCACCACGCGGCGCAGCCGGCCGTCGTCCTCCAGCAGGTCGATGGCGCACCAGTCGCCCAGGGCCGGCACCAGCACCCGGGCCAGCCGCCGCAGGCCCGGCTCCAGCTCCAGCGTGCTGGACAGCGCCTCGGAGGCGTTGGCGACCAGGGTGAGCCGCTCCAGGGCGTCCTGCACGGCCCGGTCGACCTCGAAGGAGTCGTCGCCCTGCTGCGTGGTCACCTCGTCTCCCTCCTGCCCCTCCTGCGCGCGAGTGCCGCCGTTCGGGTCCACACCATCACATCTTGGGCACCGGCACCCGCCGGACGGGGTCGCACCCTTCGAACAGGTGACCGCGCGGACTCCGGGGCCGTTCCAGCGGGTGCGGGACCGGGCCGGTGCCGTCATGCTGGCCTGATGGGGCAGCCGAAACCGCGCGTGGTGGTGGAGCCGGTCGTCGGCGTGGGCCGGCGGGTCCGGGTGGGCAGCGAGATCCTCGGCGTGGCCTACGGGCCCGGGGACGTACTGGAGTTCCTGCGGCGGGCCGGGCTGGATCCCGACGTGGTGCGGCTGGACGACCCGCTGCTGATCGACTGGCACGGCGGCGGGTCGGACGTCTGGCTCTGACACCGCGGCCGGGCCGGCTCCCGCGCCACGACCGGCGCCGCCCGCCCCGGGTCGGGGCGGGCGGCGCCGGTCGGTGCGTGCTGCCGGTGCGGGCTGCCGGGGCGCCGTACGGGCGCTGTACCGGGATGCCGCCCGGTCAGCCGGTGATGCTGTCCGAACCGTCCTCGATGTGGCCGACGTAGCGGCGCGACCAGGAGGAGTCACCGCTCACCGTCACCGACAGGTCGTACCAGCCGCCGCTCTTGGCCCGCGCGTCGACCGTGTGGGTCGCGTGCCCGTGCGCGGCAACGTGGTAAGTGACCGGGCGGTCCTTGATGTAGTGGTTGGAGGTCACCGTGAAGGTCACCGCGTGCTGCCCGGTGTTGGTCAGCGTCAGTTCCAGCGCGAGTCCGGCGTGCGAGCCGTGGCCGTCCGCGGCGTACTGGGCCTGCGCCTGCGCGGACTTGCCGGCCGCGTCGACGTCGCCGGTGAAGTGCCGCAGGAAGCGGTTCGGTCCGACGACGGTGATGTCGTACGCGGTGTCGCCGGCCGTCGCGCCGACCGGCGCGGTCCCGGCGACGGTCCGGTGCGACTGCGAGCGCGAGGCGTCGACCGTGTACTGGCCCGGGAACTTCGCCGGGTAGTCGGTCAGCGCGGGGGCGCCGGCGAGGTTGTTGTAGACCGAGAAGTGGCTCGCCCTGGTCACGTGCGGCCCGTAGTTGCTGAACGCCAGGTTCGCGGTGACCGCGCCGCCGCGGTCGGCGCTGAAACCGGTGAGGTTGGCGTTCGGCTGGTACGGCAGCGGCCGCGCCCGCTTGGTGCCCGTTTCCTGCTCGGGCAGCGCGTTGGTGGTGACCGGGGGGTTGTAGCCGGCCGGCTCGCCGATGGGGGCCAGGTCGGGCAGCTTCGGCAGGCCGAAGACCGGCGCGGTGAAGTCGAAGGCGCCGGTGAGGTCGCCGCAGACCCGGCGGCGCCAGTCGCTGATGTTCGGGCAGATCGCGGGCTTGCCCAGCGCGCTGCTCCACTTCTCCATGAACTGGATGACCGAGGTGTGGTCGGAGACCTCCGAGGTCACCCAGCCGCCGCGGGTCCAGGGCGAGACAAGCAGCAGCGGCACCCGGAAGCCCAGCCCGACCGGCACCGGCGCGTTGAAGCCGTACTTGGACAGGTCGGTGCCGGCCACGAACTCGTCCGTCTCACCGGGCGCGGGCACCGGCGGCGGCACGTGGTCGAACTGGCCGTCGTTCTCGTCGAAGTTGATGATCACCAGCGTCGAGTTGAAGACGTCCGGGTCGGCGTTGAGCGCCTTGAGCACCTCGTGCACGTAGTAGGCGCCGTCGGTCGGGGCGCCGTCCGGGTGCTCGGAGAACCGCTGGTTCGTCACCAGCCAGGAGACCTCCGGCAAGGTGCCCGCCAGCACGTCCTTGCGCAGCGCCAGGGCCAGGTTGTCGGCGTTGCCGGTCTCCGGGTCGTTCGGCTCCGGCACGATCGCGACACCGTTGTCGTACAGCACGTTGCCCGGCGCGGGCGTACCGCCCTGCCCGGGGTCGAACTGGGCGAAGTTCTTGAAGTACTCCACCCCGTTGTCGCCGTAGTTGTCGCTGCCCTGGTAGACCTTCCAGCTGACGCCGGCCTTCTGCAGCGTCTCGGCGTAGGACTCCCAGGCCAGGTTGCGGCCGAGTTCGTCGCCGCCGCTGTAGGCGGTGAAGCTGCTGTACTTGTTCGCCGCGTCGATCGTGCCGCCCCAGTGGTAGGTGCGGTTCGGGCCGGTCGCGCTGAGTACCGAGCAGTGGTAGGCGTCGCCGATCGTGTAGGCGTCGGCCAGGGCGTAGTGGAAGGGCAGGTCCCGCCGGTCCAGGTAACCCAGCGTGGTCGGGCCGCCCTTGCTGACGTACCAGGCGTTCATCAGACCGCCGTACCAGGCGGTGTGCTGGCTCTCCCAGCTGTGGTCGGTCCCGCCGTAGTTCTGCGCCCCCACCTCGGAGCTCGGCGGCTGGTGCCCGGCCGGGTAGGCCGAGACCGGCGCGTCGCTCAGCCGCCACGGGAACTGCGTCGCGGTGATCGGCTCGCCGGGCGTCGAGGTGGGCTGCTCGAAGACCGACAGCCCGCCGGGCAGGGTGGTCGTGGACCGGTCGCCGAAACCGCGGACGCCGCGCAGCGAGCCGTAGTAGTGGTCGAAGCTGCGGTTCTCCTGCATCAGGATGACGACCCGCTTGATGTCGCGGAGATCGCGGTGCAGCTTCTGCTTCGGCTTGGGGTCCGGCTGGTGGGCCGTGTCGGCCTCGGCGGCCGGGGCGGTCGCGCCGATGGCGGCGGCACCGGTGATCGCGGTGGCCGCGCCGAGGAAGCCTCTGCGGGACAGTTCTGACATGGGTCAACGCCTCCTGGAGGGTTGGGGGGTGCCCCGAAACCTACGGAACGTGTCCGGCATCCCGGCGAAGACGGCATTAATGGGAGCAGAAGATGATCAGTTTTTCGCCGCCCCGACTTCACAGGATCCGGTCCGCCCCGGGCCCGGCGGGACGCTGACCAGGGGTGCCGACCGGATGACGGAGGGGCGGGCCGGTCCGTCCGGAACTCTCGTTCGTTGGTAGGAGTGGGGCCGCCGCGGCCCCGCGAGCCGGCGACGACGCGAGCAAGGGAACGTGCGTGAAGGATTCAGGGGTCGGGACGGACGGGACGGCGCGGGCCGAGGGCGAGGAGGCGGCAGACGTGCCGGACGGCAGACCCGGCAAGCAGCGCGCCTTGTGGAAGGACTGCCGATCCTGGTCCTGATCGCCCTGGTGCTCGCCCTGCTCGTCAAGACCTTCCTGGTGCAGGCGTTCTCCATCCCCTCCGGATCGATGCAGAACACCCTGCAGGTCGGCGACCGGGTGCTGGTCGACAAACTGACCCCGTGGTTCGGATCACAGCCCGAGCGCGGCGAGGTGGTCGTCTTCCACGACCCGGACAACTGGCTCGGTGACGAGCAGGCCCCGCACGCCAACCCGGTGCAGAAGGCGCTCAGCTTCGTCGGGCTGATGCCGTCCGCCAGCGAGCGGGACCTGATCAAACGGGTGATCGCGGTCGGCGGTGACACCGTCCGGTGCGAGGGCACCGGGCCGGTCGAGGTGAACGGCAAACCGCTGGCGGAGCCGTATGTCTACCCCGGCAACACCCCCTGCAGCGTCGATCCCGGCGGCAACCAGGGCGGGCAGTTCGACGTCACCGTGCCCAAGGGAAAGATCTGGGTGATGGGCGACCACCGCCAGGACTCGCTCGACTCGCGCTACCACCAGCAGGACAAGAACGGCGGCTTCGTCCCGGTCGGCGATGTCGTCGGCCGCGCGGTGGTCGTCGCCTGGCCCGTCACCCGCTGGGCGACCCTGCCGGTGCCCGCCACCTTCGGCCAGTCGGGCATCAACAGCGCCTCCGCCGTGTCCGCCGTCGCCCCGGGCGCCGTCGGACTGGCCGGCGCGGCGCCGCTGGTGCTGTGGCGCAGGCGCCGGAACGCGGGCGATTCCCGCTCGCGCCGCGCGGAGTAGATCTCCTATCCTGGACGGATCGCGCGTGATCACGGAGCTCCGCGCGACGAGCGGCACGGCAGGGCACGGACCACAGCAGGACAGGGGTGCGGGACATGGCGGGTGACGACGACATCTCCGGGTGATTCCGGCAGGTGACCGGCCACCGGCAGGCGCATCGGCAGCGCCGCCGCGGTGGCCGTCTCGTCGTACCCCCTTCCCCGCATCCCGCCGGGCGGCCGCTTCGGCGTGCCCGGCCCCACACCCGAGGGCCTCCGCATGTCCGACGCGTTCATCGTCTGCTCGAACCTCTCCTTCTCCTGGCCGGACGGCACCCCGGTCTTCCAGGACCTCTCCTTCACCGTGGGCGCCGGCCGCACCGGCCTGGTCGCGCCGAACGGCGCCGGCAAGAGCACCCTGCTCAAGCTGATCGCCGGCGAGTACCGGCCCGGCGGCGGCTCGGTGTCCGTCCGGGGGCCGGCCGGCTACCTCCCGCAGAGCCTGCCGCTGGCCGGGGACCTGATGGTCGCGGAGGTCCTGGGCATCGCCCCGGTCATCAGCGCACTGGACGCCATCGAGTCCGGCGACACCGGCGAGGAGCACTTCGCCGCCATCGGCGACGACTGGGACATCGAGGAGCGCACCCGCGCCCAGCTGGACCGGCTCGGCCTGGCCGACCTCCGGCTGACCCGGCGGCTGGACACCCTCAGCGGCGGCCAGGCCGTCTCCCTCGGCCTGGCGGCGCAGCTGCTGAAACAGCCCGACGTCCTGCTGCTGGACGAGCCGACCAACAACCTCGACCTGGACGCCCGCCGCACACTCCACGGCGCCATCGAGGACTGGACCGGCTGCCTGCTGCTGGTCAGCCACGACCGGGCCCTGCTGGACCGGATGGACCGCATCGCCGAACTCGACCGGGGCGACCTGCGGTCCTACGGCGGGAACTTCAGCGCCTACCAGGAGGCGGTACGGGCGGCGCGGGACGTGGCCGCCAAGAACGTCCGCAGCGCCGAGCAGGAGGTCAAGCGGGAGAAGCGGGAGATGCAGCAGGCCCGGGAGCGCGCCGCCCGCAGGGCGAGCAACGCCGCGCGCAACCTCAAGGACGCCGGCCTGCCGAAGATCTTCGCCGGCACCATGAAGCGGGGCGCCCAGGAGTCGGCCGGAAAGGCGAGCGAGACCCACGCGGCGCGGGTCAGCCAGGCCGAGGCACGGCTCGACGCGGCCGGCCGGGCCGTACGCGACGAGCAGCAGATCGCGCTGGAACTGCCCGGGACGCACGTCCCGGCCGGCCGCACCGTCTTCCTCGGCGAGCGGCTGCGGATCAGCCGGGGCGGCCGCGCCCTGTTCGCCGGCCAGGGCGCGGACCTGGCGATCCGCGGGCCCGAACGCATCGCGCTGACCGGTCCCAACGGAGCCGGCAAGTCCACCTTGCTGCGGATGGTCGGCGGCGAGCTGGAACCGGCCGGCGGCGGCACCCGGCGGGCCGAGGGCCGGGTCGCCTACCTGTCCCAGCGCCTGGACCTGCTGGACCCCGGCCGGACGGTGGCCGAGAACCTGGCGGCCTTCGCGCCCGCGACGCCGGAGCCGGAGCGGATGAATCTGCTGGCCCGCTTCCTGTTCCGCGGCGCCCGCGCGCACCTGCCGGTCGGCGTGCTGTCCGGCGGCGAGCGGCTGCGCGCCACCTTGGCCTGCGTCCTGTGCGCCGAGCCCGCGCCGCAGCTCCTGCTGCTCGACGAGCCGACCAACAACCTCGACCTGGTGAGCGTCGGGCGTCTGGAGGGCGCGCTCAACGCCTACGAAGGCGCCTTCGTGGTGGTCAGCCACGACGAGCGGTTCCTCGCGGAGATCGGGGTGAACCGCTGGCTGCGATTGTCCGAGGGGCGGCTGCGCGAGACGCACGCGCCCGACGGGGACGGGGGCCGCTGATAGCGTGATCAGGTGTCCTCGCAGATCCCCGGGCTCGTTGACGAGCTCGTCGCGCAGATGGAGTCCGGTTCGCCCCGCGCCTACCGGCAGGCGATGTCCCAGCTGGCGGACACCGCCCGCGCCGGGGGCCCGGCGGAGCTGACCGCCGCGGTCGAGGCGCTCGCGCCGCTGCTGCCGGGCCTGGCTGGCGACTTCGCCAAGACAGCCGTCCTGGCCGGCGCGCTGGTGGAGTGGGGCGGCTCCCCGGCCGCGCTGGCCGAGGGGCTGCCGCGCCGGGCCGCCGAGGCGATGATGCTCAATGCGAGCGTTCCGCGGCGGTGGGCCGAGGCGGCGCCGGGCCGGCCGCTGCCGGCGCCGGAAAGCGCCAGTACCCAGCAGCTGCTGGCGGCCCTCACCCCACTGGCCGAGCCGCACGGCCGCCCGGACGAACGGGACATGGCCCGCATCGCGATGTCCTGGTTCGACATGGACGACTGGCTCATGGCGATGATCACCCTGCTGGGCAGCCGGAGCTTCCGGGCGGCGGTGCCCGCCGACGTCAAGGCCGACCTGCGCCGGTACGCGGCAGCGGTCGCCGACCGGTCGCGGTTCGCTCTCCGCGTCGGCGAACTGGCTGCCGTGCTCGACGACGAGCCGCTGATCGTCCTCGATCCCGCCACGCGCCGCGGGTACGCCCTCACGATGAGCGGCGTCGGGGACAACTACCAGCTGCACATCCTGCTCGCCGACCGGCTCATCGGCGACCCCGGCCAGGGCCTGGTCGCCGGTGAGCGCCCCGACCGGTCCTGGGTCGAGGCGGCGACCGGCGCCCACCCGCACCTGGGCCCGGACAACCCCGCCGTCCGCCGGTTCCGCCTCTTCGACGGCCACGGCCGCTATGTCGCCCCCGAGGGCAAGCCCGCCGACATCCAGCCGCTGGACGGCGTCCGCGTCCTGGTCCTGCATCCGCCGGGCGGCGTGCTCGGCTTCGGCATCGGCCGCGTCTTCGAAGCCATGACCCCGGCCCTCCACCTCGACCGGCTGCTCGGCGCCGACGAGGCGGCGTCCTGGTTCACCCGGGTCGCCCCCGCCGTCGAGAACGACCTGATGGGGAACTAGCCCGGGCCTCCGGGAGGCACCCCTGGCCGGCCGGGTGGTGAGGACGCACGGCGCCGCGCCACAGGCGCGCCGGGGGCCCTCAGCGCCCCGCGGGGCGGCGGGTGGTCCCGGGGTCGGGCCGCGGCAGCGCGGGGGCCGGGTCCGTCGTCACAGGGTGGCGTGGCGGGTGCGGGCCAGGGTGACCGCGCCGGTGACGGGGGCGACCTCCAGGACGTGGAGCGTCAGCTCGGGATGCGTGGCCGCCAGTCGGCTGCGCAGGCGGTCGGCGAGCAGCGGCTGGCCGACCAGCACGCCGCCGGCCGCCACGACGGTGCCGCCCTGGGCCCCGCGGGAGCGGAGCTGGCCGACGAGCGCCGTCAGCCGGCCGGCGGCCTCGTCCACCACGCCGAGGGCGAGCGCCGAACCGGCCGCCGCCGCGCGGAAGACGGCGGGGGCCGCCGGGCCCCAGTTGGCCGTGGTGGGCTCGTCGTTGACGGTACGGGCCAGCGTCTGCGGATCGGGGTCGCCGTAGTGCGCGAGCAGCGCGGACAGCAGACCGTCGTCGGCGCGCCCGGCGTCGTACGCCCCCAGGGCCGCCTTCGCCGCCTCGCGCACGATGGCCGGCGCGCTGCCCTCGTCGCCGAGCACCCAGCCCCAGCCGCCGGCGAACAGCACGGTGCCGGCCGCGTCGGCGCCGACCGCGATGGAGCCGGTACCGGCGATGACGCCGATGCCGCGCTCCAGCCCGGCGGCCGGCACCAGCAGGGCCGCGTCGTTGACCACGGTGGCCGGCACACCGAGCGCCGCCAGGGCCGCCGCCAGGTGGGCGCAGTGCTCCTGGGTGTCGCAGCCCTGCGCGCCGACGCCGACGGCCGCGATCTCGTCCCCGGCCGGCAGGACCGCGGTCAGGTGGTCCAGCAGCCAGCGCGCCGCCTCCCGCACCGGGGCGGCCTCCCAGCCGGCGGCCGGGACCTCGAGATCGGCCCGTACCGCGCCCTCGGGCGTCTCCACCCGCACGGCGAGCTTGGTGCCGCCCACGTCGGCACCCACCAGCACCCTCATACCGCGGGCCGTTCCGCGGTGACCTTGATGTCGGAGTTGTGGAACACGAACTCCTCGACCTGGACGCCGCGGACCTCGGCGACCGCCTCGACCAGGATCTGCGCCACCAGGATCTCGATGACGGCGCGCTGCGCGGCCGGCATCCGGGGCACCCGCACCGGGTGCAGCAGCGGGCCGTCCTCGACGGGTTCGCCGGTCACCAGGATCACCGGGTGGCCGGCCGCCGCCAGGGTGCCGGCCACCGCGTGCTCGCGGGCGTCACCGAAGACGACATGCACCCCGCCGCCGGCCGACTCCATCGCGCCGTGCAGGTACTGCCGGGTGCTCATGGCGGTCGACGGGATGCGGGCGACCTCGCGGAAGAGCAGGGCGCCGGCTTCCGCGGAGCCGACCGCCGGCCCGGCGCCGACGAAGTCGGCCGAGCCGGCGGAGGCGAACAGCGGCGCCAACGCCCGCACCTGCTCGGTCAGTTCCTTCTCCGCGGTGGCGAAGGCGGCACCGAGGCCGGCCCAGCCGCCGTCCACCGTGCCGCCGTCCCAGGCGTCGGCGAGCATGCCCAGCGCGGCGACGGTCGCGGTGAAGCCGATCGTCGAGGCGTAGCTGTCCGGGATGCTGCCCAGGTCGAGCAGGCCGGTGGCGGCCTCGGCGATCGGCGAGGGGATCATGTTGACCACCGCGTGCCGCAGCGCGGGGTCGACCGACTCCAGGACGGCGAGGGTCTCCGCGCTCCGGCCGCTCTGCGAGACGCCGAACACCGGGTGGCGGCTGACGGGGAACGGCAGCGGGTGGTCGCCCGCGCCGAGCCGCCAGGAGTGGATGCCCCGGCTGCGCAGCGACCAGACGGGGGCGCACGCCGCGGCCAGGCTGGCGCCGATGCCGACGAAGACCGGGCCGGGTCCCGACAGCCGGCCGGCCGCGGCCAGCGACCCCACCGATCCGCTCAGCCGGGCGATCGCGGCCCCCAGTTCCTCGGCCTGCGTGCTGCGGGCCGCGGCGTAGGCCAGGTAGCCCTCGCTCATGTCTGTTCCGTTCCGTCGTATGTGCGTGCGGTCGGATCCCAGTGCGGCGGGATCGGGAGGACGGGCGCGGTGGTGCTCTCCACCCGTACCGGCCCTCCGAGGTCGATCGACTCCTCGACACTGAGCATGATGTCGAGCACGTGGTAGGCCAACTCGCCGCTCGCGCGCGGCGGTCGGCCGGCCCGCACGGCGCGGGCCAGCTCCAGTACGCCGACCCCGCGACCGCTCGGCACACCGGCCGCGGGCACGGTGCGCCACGGGGAGTCGGGGGCGGTGCCGGTCAACAGCCTGCTGGGGCCGTCGAATCCGCTGACCGGCACCTCCAGCACACCGTCGGCGCCGCTGACTTCGAACAGCTGGCGGCGCAGCGCGGAGTCGAAGCTGTACACCGAGGTGCCCACCACCCCGGAGGCGAACTCGGTCACCACGCTGACGTGGGTGGGCACCTCGACGGGGAAGACCGTGCCGGCGTCCGGTCCGGAGCCGATGGTCCGCTCCGCGCGCGGGATCTGGCCGCGGGCGCTCACCGATGTGACCGGGCCGAGCAGCTGCACCAGCGCGGTGAGGTAGTACGGGCCGATGTCGAACAGCGGGCCGGCCCCCTTGGCGAACAGGAACTGCGGCCGCGGGTGCCACACATCGGGCCCGGGCCCCTGCATGAGGGTCAGTACGGTCCGGGGCGCGCCGATCGCGCCCTCGGCCAGCAGCCGGTGGGAGGTCTGGATGCCGGGGCCGAGCACGGTGTCGGGCGCGTTGCCCACCACCACGCCGGCCGCGTCGGCCGCGTCCAGGACGGCGCGGGCGCTCGCCCGGTCCAGCGCGAGCGGCTTCTCGCCCCAGACGTGCTTGCCGGCCGCGATCGCGGCCAGCGCGACCTCGGCGTGGGCGGCCGGGACGGTCAGATTGACCACGAGGTCGACGTCGTCGCGCGCCAGGACGTCGGCGGTGCTGCCCCAGCCCGCGACACCGTGGGCCTCGGCCTGCGCGCGGGCCCGCTCGGGCACCAGGTCGGCGACCGCGGTGACGGCCAGGTCGGGGTAGGCGGTGAGGGCGGTGAGGTACTGGCCGGAGATGTCGCCGGCGCCCACGACGGCGACCCGGGTGGGGGCGCTCACGCGTTCACCTGCCCGAGGAAGTAGGCGGCGTTGCGTTCGACCAGCGGCCATACGTCGCTGTGGTGGGCGACGACCTCGACCACGGGCAGTTCGACGGTGGCGGCGGTCAGGGCGAGTACCTCGCTCATCCGGCCGGCGGTGTCCACGCCGAGCACCGGGCGGTCGTTGCCCGGCTCCCGCTCGTGGACGACGTGCAGCAGCCGCAGCCGCTCGCCGAGCCGGGGGAGCAGCTCGAAGACGTCGGCGCCGCCGACGCCGGCCCAGTACACGTCGACTTCCAGGACGACGGCGGGGTCGAGCAGACGGACCAGCAGCTCGTAGGCCGGGACGCCGTCCACGGCCTGGGCGAACTCGAAGTCGTGGTTGTGGTAGCCGATCCGGATGCCGCGGGCGGCGGCCCGCTGGGCGGCGCCGTTGAGGGCGGCGGCGAGGCGTTCGACCCCGTCCCGGTCGGCGATGCCGCCCGGGTCGACGTACGGGGTGATGACGGTGCGGACGCCGAGGGCCTCGGCGGCGTCGAGCAGGGCGGTCTCGTCGTGCCGCAGCACGGAGGCGTGCGCGGTGTCCGCGCGCAGGCCGGCGCTTCGCAGCGCGGCGCCGAGTCCCGCGGTGTCGGTGAGGATGTCGTACGGTTCGGCGTGGGTGAAGCCGAGGGCCGCCAGGCGCGCGAGGGTGCGGCCGAGGTCGGCGGGTGCGATGTCGTCGCGCACGCTGTAGAGCTGGATGCCCAGCGGGTGTCCGGTCGTCATGCGCCGGCCTTTCCGTGGTCGTGGTGCCCGTGATGCCCGTCGTGGTGTTCGTGCTGCTCGTGCTGCTCGTGCTGTGCGCCGGGGTGGCAGTGGTCGCCGGTGGACGCCGGGATGTCCAGCGTCGGGTTGCGGTCGAAGAAGCCGTAGGGCTTGAGGACGAAGCCCGCCGAGTCGACCGGCATCACCGGCCAGTCCTCGGGGCGCGGGAAGTGGGTGAGCCCGAAGGTGTGCCACAGCACGATGTCGGCGTTGTCGACGTCGCGGTCGGCGGCGGTCCACTCGGGCAGTCCGGCGCCGCCGTTGTGCATGTTGACCAGGTCGCCGGCCGGGTAGTTCTCGTCCGGCGCGTAGGGCGTGACCCACAGGTGCCGGGTGGCGTAGGCGGCCCGGCGGTGGATGTCGGAGTCCGCGTCGGCCAGCAGCACCGGCTTGCCCTCGGGGTGCAGCATGTAGCCCACCGGGTTGCCGAACCGGTTGGTGACCGAGGGGTTCACCACCAGCCAGGAGCGGTTGCGGGTGTTGTCGGCCAGCCGCTGGGCGCCGGACTCGGTCCGCAGCCGGGTGACCGTCTGGGTGAATCCGGTGCCGGTGGGGTTGTCCGGTCCGCGCGGTACGGCCGCCGACTCCACCTCGTCCACGGCGTTGCCGCCGCCGTCGACGGACATGTCCAGCCGGGCGCTGAACAGGTGCTGGTGGTAGGGGGCGCCGAGGCCGGGGGCGAGTTCGGAGGCGAACGGGTAGCCGGGGCCGGGGTAGGCGGAGGTGAAGACGACACCGGTCGCCTTGACCTCCAGCTCGATGGCGCCGTCCAGCGAGAAGTACCAGTAGAAGCCGTAGTCGTAGTTGCCGACGGTGACGAAGAAGGAGACGACCAGGCGCCGGTTGCGGCGGGACTGCGAGGAGCCGTTCCAGTTGTCGTAGTGCTTCCAGAGGATGCCGGTGTCCTCCTCGTGGACGCAGATGGCCTGGGGTATGACGCGGACCTCGCCCGCGCTGTCGGCGAGCACCGCGTCGAGGTAGGTGATGTCGCCGACGCAGTCGCAGCCGAGTTCGAGGGAGTTGGCGAAGCCGCCGAGCAGGTACTCGCCGCAGTCGAAGAAGTTCTGGAACCAGCGCTGCGGGCTCGGGTCGCCGTAGGGGACCATCATCTCGGCCAGGGAGGCGCGGTAGACCACCGGGCGCTGCCGGCCGCCGTCGTCGATGCTGATGTTGTGCAGCACCAGGCCTTCGCGCTGGTCGAAGCCGACCTGCAGCTGCCAGCCGAGCCAGCTGATCACGCCGTCTTCGTCGATGGTGAAGCTGGGGCCCTGCGGCTGGGTGATCTCGATCGGCTTCAGTCCGGCGCGGGTCGGGCCGACCCAGGCCGGGTCGTGGAAGTTGCCGTCCTCGTCGGGCACCGGCAGGTCCGTGTAGTCGATGACGTCGAGCACCTCGCGCGTCACCACGTCCACCACCACGGTCACGCCGTCCACCGGGTGCGCCCAGCCGAGGTCGTCCGGGGTCTTCTGCACGAAGGTGAAGCAGCGCTGCAGGCGGCGGCCCGACTCGTGCTCGCCGGCCACGCCGGCCGACAGCGGGTTGACGCGCAGCCGGCTGAGGTCGGTCAGGCCGCGCTTGCGCATGGCGGCCAGCCAGCGCTCGTCGCGGTGCACGATCTCCTCGACGAGCGGGAATTCGGCCAGCACCACCGGGACATGGCCGTCGGTGGCGACATCGAGCTCCCGTGCGGTGACCACGCGGTCCTCGCCGGGGCAGACGACGGCGTCGTGCGACCGGCCGGTGCGCAGGTCGATCAGCATGACGCGGAAGCGCCGGGGCGCGATCGCGCCGGCCAGCAGTTCGCGCTTGTCCTGCTCGGCCAGGCCGAAGTAGGCGACATGGGTGTCCGGCCCGAGCAGGCCGTCGCGCCGCAGCAGCGCCCGGCACGCGGTGATCTCGTCGGGGCGCGGGGAGGCCAGGGCGCGGGCCAGGGCCGGCGTGCCGTACGCGCCGGCCCGGCCGGAGTCGCTGGTTGCTGTGGTCATGGGGGCTCCGCTTCTGCCGGGGGAGGGACGGTGCGGACTCATGCGCCCGCGTTCCGCATGAAGGAGGTGCGCAGGCGGTAGCGGTCGCCGGCGTAGCGGATCGCCGAGGAGAGCAGCGGGCGCTGGGCACGGTCGCGGACGATCTGCCGCATTTCGAGGACGGGGGTGCCGGCCGCGATGGCGAGGTGGCCGGCGAGCGCCGCGTCGGCGGGGCGCGCCTCGATGGTGGTCTCGGCCTGGGCGAGTTCGAAGCCGAGGTCGGACATGGTGTCGTAGAGCGAGCGGGTGGTGAAGTCGACCGCGTCGAAGCCGACGGCGATGTCGGCGGGGACGAGCGACTGGTCGACGGCGATCGGCACCCCGTCCAGCATGCGGACCCGCTCCAGGCGGTACAGCGCGGTGCCCGGGGCGATCTGGAACGCCTCGGCCTCGTCGAAGGTGGCCGGGCCGGCCTCGCGGCGCAGCACCACGGAGGTGGCCACCAGGCCCATCCGCCGGGCCGTTTCGGAGAACGACTCCAGGGTGTTGGGCCACTCCTTGCGCTCGGGGGCGGCGACGTACCAGCCGCGGCCCTGGGCGGCGCGCAGGACGCCTTCGTCGACCAGTGCGGTGAGCGCCTTGCGCAGGGTGACCCGGGAGATGCCGAGCATCTGGCACAGTTCCCGCTCGGGCGGCAGCCGGGAGCCGGGCTTGACCTCGCCGACCGCGATCCGGGTCTGCAGCGCGGCCTTGGCCTGCATCCACAGCGGTTCCGGGTAGGCACCGGTCAGGCCCGGCGGCGGTGCGGCCAGACCGGGGCGGTCGGCGCTGATGTGATCGGTGCTCATGCCGGGACCTGGACCCTTTCCCAGGTGCCCGAGCGCATGGACGTGTAGCAGGCGTCCAGTACCTGGTTGACGACCACGCCGTCCTCGAACGTCTCGCGGGGGGTGACGCCGCGGGCGAAGCAGTCCACGAAGTGCCGCATCTGCTGGCTGAACCCGTAGGCGCGGGCTTCCTCCGGCACCGGGTAGACCCAGCCGGTGTCGGCGTCGGCCTTCTCGACCAGGTAGCCGGCCGGGTGCTCGATGAAGCCCCACACCGGTGTCGCCGAGGTGTCGGTCACCAGGCGGCCGGCGCTGCCGACGAGTTCGTGCCGCAGCTGCATGCCGCCCTTCTCGATCCAGGACGACTCGACGGTGGCCAGCTGGCCGCCGGCGAACTTCAGCAGCGCGATCGCGGTGTCCTCACCGGTGGTCCGCTCGGCATGGGCCAAGGTGGCCCCCCAGGCGAACACCTCGGTGATCGGGTTGTCCTTGCCGAAGAAGTGGCGGGCCGACTCCACGGTGTGGCAGCCCATGTCGAGCAGCGCGCCGCCGCCGGCCGTCTCCGCGTCCCAGAAGTGCGGGGCGTGCGGGCCCGAGTGGGCCTCACGGGCCCGCAGGGTGAGCAGTTCGCCGATCGCGCCGGCGCTGACCATCTCGTGCGCCTTGGCGATGTTGGGCGAGAAGACCGAGCTCTCGGCGTAGCCGTGCCAGACGCCGGCCTCGCGGACCACCCGCAGGATCTGCGCCGCCTCGGCGCCGGTCCGGGCCAGCGGCTTGGTGCACACCACGCCCTTGCCGGCCGCCGCGACGGCCCGAACCGCCGCCAGGTGCGCCTCGTTGGGGACGGCGACCACCACCAGGTCGACGGCCGGATCGGCGCACAGCGCCGCCATGTCCTGGTAGGCGCGGGCGTCCGGCGCCCACTTGGCGGCCAGCGCCTCGGCGCGTGCCAGGTCGCGCGAGCAGGCGGCGACCAGCTCCGCGTTCCGTACGTCCTGGAGCGCGTCCGCGTAGGTGTCGCCGATGAACCCCGAACCTATGAGACCGACGCCGATCACGCGTTCCTCTTCTCTCGTCCCGCTGCGGCCGGAACCGGGCACGGCCCGGTCCGGACTCTCATGATAGCAAAGTGGTGTTGTAGTGGTATTGCATCGGTACGCTTGGTAAAGACCACGCCGGATCCCGATCGCGCCGGCCGCGCCCGGCCGGCATCAGTCCGCCAGCAGGGCGTCGAAAGCGCGGGACAGCTCGTGGTCGACCGTCCGGAGCTCCGGATGGGCGTCGTAGTGGGCCAGCGACTCCCGGGCGCCCTCGGCGAAGGACACCTCGGGGGCGAAACCCGGTACCAGGGACCGCAGTTTGCTGGTGTCGAACAGCATCGAGTGCCGGAAGTCGTGCTCCAGCACCTCCGCCCAGCCCGGTACGTGCTCGGCGATCGACTCGCTGGCCCGGTGCCGCAGCAGCGGGTCGCGCACCCCGGCCGCGGCGGCCAGCGTCAGATGGATCTGGTCCCAGGTGAGGATGTCGCCACTGACCACATTGACGCTCTCGCCCACCGCGTGGCCCGGGCCCAGCAAAGGCACCAGGGCCCGCGCGAAGTCCCGCGCGTGCATCAGGGACCACAGCGAGGTGCCGTCACCGTGCACCACCACCGGCCGGCCCGCGCGCATCCGCTCGATCGCGGTCCACCCGGCGAGGACCGGGATCACCGTGCGGTCGTAGACGTGCGAGGGCCGCACGATCGTCAGCGGGAAGTCGCCCGTGCGGTGGGCGTCCTCCAGCAGCAGCTCGCAGGCGATCTTGTCGCGCGGGTAGCCGAAGACCGGCTGGCGGCGCGGACTGGACTCGGTGATCGGCAGCTGCGGCACCGGCCGGCCGAAGACCGAGCAGGTGCTGATGAAGACGTACTGCCCGGCCCGGCCGGTGAACAGCTCCGGGTGGGAGCGCACGTCGTCGGGCGTGAAGCCGACCCAGTTGACCACCGCGTCGAACTCCGCGCCGCCGAGCACCGCCCCGAGCGCCGCCGGGTCGCGCACGTCGGCGCGCAGCGCCCGTACCCCCTCGGCCGGCGGCCTGCCGGGCTCGGAGCGCGTCACCACGGTGACCTCCGCGCCCCGGGCGGCGGCCTCGGCCGCCGCCGCCGAACCGATCATCCCGGCACCGCCGAGGAACAGCACCCTCATGCCCGCTCCTCGATCGGCGCCGGGACGTGCGCACCGCGGGACAGCCCGCGGCCGACCAGGTGGTCGTAGGAGCGCCGCAGCGCCTCGAAGGTGTCGATGTGCAGCCGCTCCAGCTCGACGATGTGCCAGCGCAGCCCCGACGGCGTGGCCAGGGTGCGGGCCCAGTCGATCCGGCCCTCCCCGATCGGCACCATCACGTCGTCCTCGTAGCTCACCGCGGGACCGTCCTTGACGTGCACCAGGCGCACCCGGTCGCCGAGCCGCGCCAGCACCTCGGCCGGGTCGGCGCCGCCCATCTGCGCCCAGTAGGCGTCGAGTTCGACCAGCACCCGGTCGTCCAGCAGCTCCAGCAGCAGGTCGTACGCCTGCCGGCCGGCGAAGCGCTGCGAGAACTCGGCGTAGTGGTTGTGGTAGGCGATGCGCATGCCCCGGGCGGCGGCGCGCTCGGCGGCCTCGTTGACCCGCTCGACGCCCCGCCGGATCGCGTCCGGCGAGTCGAACTCCTCGCGCTCCATGCTCCACACCAGGATGCCGGCGCCCAGCTCCTCATTGCGGTCGAGCAGTTCCTCCGCGTCGGGCCCGGCCGGGAACGGGGTGTGCGCGCTGGTCAGGGTGAGTCCGGCGCCGGCGACGGCGTCCCGGACCCGGGCCGGCCCGAAGTGCTCGACCAGGCCGTAGGTCTCGATGCCCAGGTAGCCCATGGCCGCCAGCCGGGCCAGCGTGCCCTCCAGGTCGGCCCGCGCCTGGTCGAGCACGGTGTACATCATGACGCCGATGCCGGCTGCCATGGTCGCTCCTTCCGCCGGCCCCGAAGGGCCGGCACTCGCCGGACCGGTCGCGTCAGTCACGGCCGGCCGCCCACAGCAGGGCCTGGCGGACCAGCCGGCGTACCGGCGGCTCGCCCCACGACCGCATGTCGTGACCGAGGGCCAGGTACACCACGCGCCCCGCACCGACCTCCCGGGCGTACAGCACCGGGATGACGGCGCCGTCCGCCCGGTGCCGCTGCGCCAGGACCGTCACCTCCTCGTCCGCCAGCTCGAACTCGTAGTACTCGTCGAAGAGGTCGAAGTCGCTCACCCCGCTGGTGATCGGGTGGTCGGCGACGATCTCGATGGTGTGCCGCCCCTCGTGGTGGCCGGGGCCGTGCGAGAGGTAGCGGTTGCCGAGCAGTTCGAACAGCGGGCGGTCGGCGGGGTCCAGGCCGTCGCCCCGCCAGCCCAGGATGTTGGCGCCGTGCACCCCGACCAGCCCCTTGCCGGCCCGTACCGCGTCGGCCAGCGCCTGCTGCTGGTCGGTCGCGAAGTGGCCGCCCGCGGTGTAGAAGAGGTAGACGTCCGCCTCGGCCGTCTCGGGCCGCGGATCGACGAAGCGGCTGGTTCCCATCGCCTTCCGGGTGGCGAACCCGGCCTCGACGCCCAGCTGCTGGAAGACTCCGGCGGCGCTGAGCAGATCGTGGTGGATGTCGTCGCCGTTCACGACGACCATGGCTCTCGGCGTCGAGAGGTAGGACATGGCTCTCCTCGCAGGGGGGCGTACAACAGGGGGCTGGATCGGGGGGCGCCCGGCGCCCGGGCGCTCAGACCGGCTTCAGCCGCAGCGCGACGACGGGGTTGGGCACCGGACTGAAGTAGGGGTTCTGCGGCGTGGGGAATCCGGTGGCCTTCGCGGTGCTCCAGTTGCCGTAGCTGCCCCAGTAGAACATCGGGATCCACGGCAGGTTGTCGACGAAGATCTTCTCGATGCCGTCGATGATCTGCTGCCGCTGGGCGTCGGTGGTGGCCGTCGGATACTCCTTGAACAGCTGCGCCGCCTCCGCGTTCTGGAAGCGCTCGATGTTCTGGAAGGTCGGCGTGGCCTTGCCGATCGGGTAGTAGAGGTTCGGGTTGATCGTGTCGTTGTAGTACGAGAAGGCGCGCGGCGCGGAGTTGACCGGGTAGCCCATCGTCGAGTCGAAGTCGCCCTTGGCCGTCAGCGTGTTGATGTCGTTGACGGTGGTGGTGTCGACGGTGAGCTTGATGCCGATGTCCTTGAGCTGCGAGACCAGCACCTGCACCCGGGCGGCGATGTCGGTGTACGCCGACGGGAAGCTGATCGAGAACTGGACCCGCTTGCCGCCCTTCTGGTAGTAGCCGTCGCCGCCCTTGGTGTAGCCGGCCGCCTCCAGGGTCTGCTTGGCCTTCGCCACGTCCTGGGTGAAGTCGACGCCCTGGTACTGCGGCGCCACCGACGCGGTGTAGGCGGGCATCGGCAGACCGACGACGCTGGTGGCGGGCGGCGAGTCGGTGGCCGCGCCGACCTGCTTGCGGTTCACCCCCAGGCTGATGGCCTGCCGGACCGCCAGGTCGCTCAGCGGCCAGCGCTCCAGGTTGGGGATCAGGCCGTCGGTGCCCGCCAGCGGGGCCCAGTAGTTGTTGTTCTTGCTGCGGCTGAGGTACGTCTTGTCGGCGTTGGCGATGTACGTGCCGCCCCAGTCCGCCTGGCCCTGGACGAGCGCGTTGGTCATGCTCTCGTTGTCCTTGTAGGCCACGAACCGCAGTGCCTTGATCTGCGCCTTCGGCTGCCAGTAGTCCTCGTTGCGGATCAGCAGGAAGCTCTGCGCGGAGAACTGGCTGAGCTTGAACGGGCCGGTGCCGACCGGGTTGTCGTCGGTGTACTTCGTCGGGTCCTTGACCTTGGACCATATGTGCTGCGACACGATCGGGGCGGACACGATGTTGGTGAAGAACTGCTCGGACGGGGCCGGGAAGGTGAAGACCACCTGGGTGGGGCTGGGGGCGGTGACGCCGGTGAACTCCACGCCCAGCAGGTTCAGCCCGGCGTTCTTCTTCAGCATGGTGTAGGTGAACACCACGTCGTCGGCGGAGAACGGCTGGCCGTCGGTCCACTTCACCCCCGACTGCAGGTCCAAGGTGAGCGTCTTGTTGCCGTCCGACCAGCGCCACGCCTTGGCGAGCCACGGGATGTCGTGCCCGATGTCGACGGTGTTGATCTGCACCAGCGGCTCGTAGATGAAGCCGCCCGACCCCTGGGGGGTGTAGGTCAGGCCCTGCGCGGTGTTGGCCAGGAACGGGTTGAACACCTTGGTCAGGTTGTCGGACTGGCCGGCCACCGTGAGGGTCCCGGCGCCGCCGGCCGAGCCGCCCGAGCCCGGGCCGCAGCCGTAGAGGGCGAGAGTGCCCGCGCCGGCCAGGGCGGTGGCGAGAACGCCGCGTCTCGTCATGCCTGACGCGATCGGCGACTTCGAAGTTGTCACGTCGTCTGCTCCTTGTGAGTAGGGACAGCGGGGGAGGAGAGCGGGAGAAGGGAGTCGGGCGCCGCCGGAAGGCCTCCGGCGGGCCGGGTCAGGACGCGGGGGCGGTCAGGCCCGCGACGGCCTCGGCGTTGTCCGCCCGCTTGGCGCGGGCCTCCGGGTCGTCGGCGTACAGCCAGCACCGGGCGGTGTGGCCGGCGGAGATCTCGAACGGAGGCGGGGCGTCGGCCGCGCACCGCGCCATGGCGAACGGGCAGCGCGGGTGGAACCGGCAGCCGGCCGGCGGGTCGATGAGGCTGGGCGGCTGCCCGATGTCCCGCACCCGGTCGGCGCCGGCCCGCGACGGGTCGGGCGCCGAGGCGATCAGCAGCTGGGTGTACGGGTGCGCGGCCTGCTGGGTGACCGCCTCCGACGGCCCCTGCTCCACCACCTGCCCGGCGTACATCACCGCCGTGTCGGCCGCGAAGTAGCGGGCGGAGGCGATGTCGTGGGTGACGTAGAGCATCGCCGCGTTGCGGTCCTCGGTCAGGTGGCGCAGCAGGTTGAGGATGCCCAGCCGGATGGAGACGTCGAGGCTGGAGACCGGCTCGTCGGCGAGGAACACCTCGGGGTCGGCGGCCAGCGCGCGGGCGATGGACAGCCGCTGCAACTGCCCGCCGGACAGTTCGTGCGGGTACTTCTCGGTGAACTGCCGCGGCGGCACCAGGTTGATCTGCGTCAGCAGGTCGTCGATGACGGCGCCGCGCTCCTTGGCGCTCTTGCCCGGGTGGTGCAGGGCGACCGCCCGGCGCAGCGTCCCGGCGATGGACGCGACCGGGTTGAAGGACGAGAACGGGTCCTGCAGGATCAGCTGGACGGTGCGCACGTGCTCCCGGAACGCCTTGCCGCGCAGGGCCCGCACCGGCTTGCCGTGCAGCCGTATCTCGCCGCCGGTGAGCGGGTGGAGCTGGGCGAGCAGCCGGGCCAGCGTCGACTTGCCGGAACCGGACTCGCCGACCAGCGCGGTGATGCGGCCCGCGTACAGGTCCAGCGACACGTCCTCCACCGCGTGCACCACCCGCTTGGCCCCGCCGCGCCGGGGCAGGCCGCCGCGTACCGCGAAGTGCTTGGTCACGTGCACGGCCTGCAGCACCGGTTCGTCCCCGGCGGCCGTCCGGCCCGTCGTCTGGTCACTCATCGGGTCTCACCTGTCGCCAGTTCGTCGGTGCTGTTCCCGGCGGCCCGGCCGGCCGGGTCGTGCAGCAGGCAGGCCGCCTGCGAGAGTCCGCCGCCGGGCCCCTGGATCTGGAAGAGCGGCGGCACCGTGTCCGCGCACGCGTCGAAGGCCAGCGGGCAGCGCGGCCGGAAGGAGCAGCCGCTGGGGAGCTTGCGCAGGTCGGGCGGCGAGCCGACGATGCCGGTCAGCTCCCGCTTGGCCCCGCCCAGGGTGGGGAAGGAGGCCAGCAGCCCGCGGCTGTAGGGATGCTGCGGCCTGCGGTAGAAGTCGTCGGCCGACGCCTGCTCCACGATCTTGCCGCCGTACATCACCGCGATGGTGTCCGACAGCTCGATCAGCAGCGACAGGTCGTGGGTGATGAACACCACCGAGAAGCCCAGCCGGTCCTTCAGCTCCATGATCTTCTCGATGATCTGCCGCTGGATCACCACGTCGAGCGCGGTGGTCGGCTCGTCCATCACGATGATCTCGGGATCCAGGGCCAGGCCGACGGCGATCATCGCGCGCTGCCGCATGCCGCCGGACAGTTCGTGCGGATAGGAGTTGGCCCGGTCGGCGGGGATGCCGACGATGCCCAGCAGTTCGATCACCCGGGCGGCGCGCTGCTGGCCGTTCATCGCCGGCCGGTGGGCGACGATGACGTCCTCGATCTGGGCGCCGATCCGCAGGATCGGGTTGAGCGCGTGCATCGCCGACTGGAAGACGATGGACAACTCCTCCCAGCGGAAGGCGCGCAGCTCGTGCTCGTCCAGGGAGAGCACGTCCACCGTGCTGCCGTCCGGCCGGGTGTAGAGCACCTGGCCCTGCGAGATCTCGGCCGGCGGCTTGTGCAGCCGGGTGATGGCGTAGGCCAGCGTCGACTTGCCCGAACCGGACTCGCCGGCGATGCCCAGCACCTCGCCGCGCCGCAGGGTGAACGACACGTCGCTGACCGCCGGGGTGCGCCCGCCGCCGCCGACGTAGTCCACCTTGAGGTGGCGCACGTCGAGGATGACGTCGGTGCTGCCGGGGGTGAACGGCGCGCTCGCCGGGCGTTCGGCCACCGGGCCGCGCTTCCTCGGCGCCCGCGGCCGGCGCGCGGAGACCTGGGCGCGCTGGGCCTTCTTGGTGCCGATGCCGGCCTGCCGCAGCCGCGGGTTGATGAACTCGTCGATGCCGAAGTTCACCAGCGACAGCGCGGTGCCGAGCACGGCGATCGCCAGACCGGCCGGTACGAACCACCACCAGGCCCCGGTCAGCAGCGCGCTGCCGGTCTGCGCCCAGTACAGGATCGTCCCCCACGACCACTGGGTGACGTCGGCCAGGCCGAGGAACGCCAGGCTGGCCTGGGTGAGGATGGCGAAGATGACGGTGCCCAGGAACGACGCGGCGATGACCGCGACCTGGTTCGGCAGGATGTCCTTGAGGATGATCCGCCAGGTCGTCTCGCCGGTGGCCCGGGCCGCTTCCACGAAGTCCCGTTTGCGCAGCGACAGGGTCTGCGCCCGCAGCACCCGGGCGCCCCACGCCCAGCCGGTGACGGTGATGACGAGGATGATGCCCAGCGAGCCGCTGTGCGGCAGGTAGGCGGCCAGGATGATGGTCAGCGGCAGGCTGGGCAGCACCAGGAAGACGTTGGCCAGCAGCGACAGCACCTCGTCGCCGATCCCGCCCACATAGCCGGCCGTGACGCCGACCAGCACCGACAGCACCGTGGTCAGCACGGCGGCGCCGAGGCCGACCAGCATCGAGGCCCGGGCCCCGTACAGCATCTGGGACAAGATGTCCTGGCCGTTCTGCGTGGTGCCCAGCCAGTGCGAGCCGGACGGCGCGGCCAGCGCGGTGTCGCTGACGGCGGAGGGGTCGTACGGCGAGATCCACGGGGCGATCACGGCCAGCACGATGAAGACGAGGGTGATCACCAGACCGGTGAGGGTCAGCGGGGAGCGCAGCAGGCGCAACCAGAGGCGAGCGGGCCCCTCGGAGGTCTCCGGGACCGTGTCCGGCTCGGCGAGGGCGGTGGCTTGCAGGGCCATGGATCAGCTCTCCCTTGTCCTCGGGTCGAGGAACACGTACGCGATGTCCGCGACCAGGTTGGCGATCAGCACCAGCACGGTGATGAGCAGGAAGATCGCCGACATCAGCGGGTAGTCGGCGGCCTGGGCGGCTTTGAACAGGACGGACCCGATGCCCGGGTAGTTGAAGACCACTTCGGTGACGATGGAGCCGCCGACAACGAAGCCCAGCGACATCGCGAAGCCCGACAAGGAGGGCAGCATCGCGTTGCGCGCGGCGTAGGTGTACATCACCCGGCGCTTGGACAGGCCCTTGGCCTCGGCGAGCCGGACGTAGTCCTCGCTGAGCGTGGTCACCATCATGTTGCGCATGCCGATCAGCCAGCCGCCGATGGAGGCGACGGTGATGGTGGCGGCCGGTAGCAGGGCGTAGTTGATCGCGCTGCCGATGAACCCGCTGTTGAACCCGATGGTCTGGTCGATGGCGTAACCGCCGGACAGCGGGAACCACTTCAGGGTGATCGCGAAGACGTAGACGATGATGATCGCGAACCAGAAGTACGGGATGGACGACAGGAAGGTGGTGATCGGCACCAGCGTCGAGTCCAGCCAGGAGCCGCGTTTCCAGCCGGCCAGCATGCCCAGTCCGGTGCCGATCACGAAGCCCAGCACGGTGCACAGGGTGACCAGGATCAGCGTCCAGTACATGCTCTGCCCGAGGACGGTGCTGACCTTCGACGGGTAGTAGGCGTAGGAGATGCCGAAGTTGCCGGTGAACACGCTGTGCCAGTAACTGACGTACTGCTGCCAGAGGTTCTGGTTCGACTGGCCGAACAGCACCCGCAGCGCGTGCACCGCGGCCGGGCTGAGCTTCCCGTGGAACTGGTTGATCAGGTTGTCGGCCGGATTGCCCGGCATGATCCTCGGGATCAGGAAGTTGAGGCTGATCGCCGCCCAGGCGGTGAGCAGGTAGAAGGCGACCTTCCGCAGAAGTGTGCGCACGGGTCACTCCCCTTCACGATCGGGACGACAGGCCCAGCGGGCCGCGCGTCGGACGAGCCGGCGCACGGCGGGCTCCCCCCAGATCCGCATGTCGTGGCCCAGCTGGATGTAGCAGACCCGGCCGTTTCCGTACCGGCGTACGTGCACCAGCGGCTCGGGGCCGGCCTCGGTCTCGCGCCAGGCGATGACCCGCACGTCGGGGGCGGTGGCGAGCCGGTAGTGCTCGTGGGTCACCTCGAAGGGCGCGATGTCCGCCGTCACCTCGTGCCCGGCGTCCGTCCGCACCTCGAACCGGCTCTCGTGCGGCGGCGGTCCGTGGGACACGTAGCGGCTGCCGATCAGCTCGGCGAGCAGCCGGTCCGCCTCGTCCAACTGGTCGGGCGGCGAGGCGAGCACCGTGGTGGAGTGCAGGGCGACCAGGCCGCAGCCGTCGCGGACCGCCCGGGCCAGCCCCGCGCGCTGCTGGGCGGTGAAGCGGCCCAGCGCGGTGTAGAGGACGATCACGTCCGCCTCGGCCGCGCCGTCCAGGGGAGCGGTCCCCAGGCTCGTGCGGGTCGCGAAGCCCTCACCGGTCAGCTCGCTCTGCAGCGTGGAGGCCGCGGTGAACAGGTCCTCGTGGACGTCGTCGCCGCTGATCACGGCGAGCGCGGTGGACCCGCCGACGGGGGCGTGGGCGAAGGGGTACGGGGCATCGGGGACATGGCGGGGCTGGGGATATCCGCATGCGGCGGCTCGATTCAGTAAGTGGAGCGCAGTTCGCCGGTAGGGCTCCAGTAGCCCTCCGCTCGCCCGCTGATCAGGGCGTTGTCCAGCCGGTCCAGGGGCAGCGGCACCCGCCGCCGGGACCGGCTGCTCTCATAGGTGGCGAAGACCAGTTCGGCGCCGCGCAGCCCGTACTCGGCGTGCAGGGCCGGCCGCCGGCCGGTCCGCAGCGACGCGACGAGGTCGCGGATCGCCTCGGCGGTGCCGGCCGTGATCGCCGGGTCCACGCCGCGGTCCCAGTGGCGGACGTCGGTGTCGAACGGCGAGGTGTGCACCAGGTCGTCCTTGCCGAAGCGGCGCAGCAGGCCGCGGGCGCCGCGCAGATCGGCCCGTCCCCGGGTGCCCTGGACGATCAGTCCGAGGTCGTTCTCCAGGTTGAGCACGGAGGTGTGCGGCTCGCGCCCGGTGGAGACGACCGCCCGCACCCCGTCCGCCCACCCGATCTGGGTCAGCGAGGCGGTTTCGGTGAACACGCCGTAGACATAGCGGTCGACGGACGCGTCGATCTGGCCCAGCACCCACTGCGGGGCGGCGTCCTGCCGGTGGAACAGGACGAGGTCGAGGATGTGGGTGCCCCAGTCGAACAGATTCGGGCAGTAGCCCTCGATGGTCACCACGTCGCCGATCTCGCCCTGCGCGATCCACTCCCGGGCCTGGCGCTGCACGGGGTCGAAGCGGCGCTGGAGGTTGAAGGTGAGCTGCACCCCGGCGTCGGCGGCGGTGGCCGCCATCTCCAGGGCCTCGCCGTAGCTGAGGGCGATCGGCTTCTCGCAGTGCACCGCCCGGGCGCCGGCCGCGACGGCCGCCTTCACCACCTCGGGGTGGAGCGCGGGCGGGGTGCAGACGCTGACGATGTCCGGCCGCGCCGCCGCGAGCAGTTCGCGGTAGTCGCGGTGGACGCCGGGCACTTCCAGCTCCGCGGCCAGGCTCTCGGCGGACCGCTGGTCGACGTCCGCGAGCGCGGTCAGGGCCACCCCGGGGGCGGCGAGATACCCCAGGGCGTGGACCCGTCCCTGTGAACCCGCTCCGATGACCACCGCCGAGAGTTCGTCCCCGGCTGTATCCGCTGCGTCTTCCATGGCTGTCTCCTCCTCCCCAGGTCCAGCTGATGGTGTGCCAAATGCATACCACTTGCCGACATCTTAATACGAACAGCGGTCCTGTCTAGAGGTGGAGCGGTAGGTAACGCGGCGGAAATTCGCCCTTCTATCAGGTACTTCTCCTGCAAAAAGGGACATTCTGGATGGACGGATCCAGCCAATGGTCGACCGCACCAGGGCTTACCACTTAGAACCAGATGACTACACTGACCCGCACCACTAGGACAGGAGACCCGTATGAAGATCAGTCAGCTGGTCGGCCCGCGCACCTCGGAAGTCGTCACCGCGGACGACCCGGTCCCGGGCGCCGGGCAGGTACTGGTGGAGGTGGTGGCCAGCGGCGTGTGCACCTCGGACGTCGGAGCGTGGCTCAGCCATGACGCGGCCGCCTCCCCGCTGCGGCTCGGCCACGAGATGGTGGGCCGGGTCGCGGCGACCGGCCGCGACGCGGGGCGCTGGCAGCCGGGCGACCTGGTGACCGGGCTGGGCGGCGAGGGATTCGCGACCCTGGCGGTGATGGACGCCAACGCCGTCCTGCCGGTGCCGGCCGGTATCGAGCCGGCGCACGCCATCGGCGAGCCGGTCGCCGACCTGGAGGAGGCCCTGTCCCGTACCGGCATCCGCGCGGGCGACCGGGTGGCCGTGGTCGGGCTCGGCTTCATGGGGCTCGGACTGGTCCAGCTCGCCAAGCGGCACGCGCCCGGCCTGCTGGTCGGCGTCGACCCCGACCCGGCCCGCCGCCGGCGCGCGCTCGCCCTCGGCGCCGACCTGGTCTTCGCCCCCGACGAACTGCCCGAGGAGTACCGCACCGACACCGGCCGGGCCACCGACGCCCGGCTGGCGATCGTGCTGGAGGCCACCGGGGCGACCGGCGGGCTGAAGACGGCCGGCAGCCTCGTCCGCCCGTTCGGCACGCTGTGCGTGGTGGGCTACCACCACACCGGCGACGCGATGATGGACATGGACCTCTGGTACAAGGCCGTCACCGTCGTCAACGGCTTCTGCCCGGACCGCACCCGGGTGGTCGCCGCGATGCGCGACGCGCTGGGCCTGATAGCCGAGCGGCGCTTCAGCTACGCGCCGCTGATCACCCACCGCTTCGCACTGGACGAGGTGGACGAGGCCTTCCGCACCATGACCGAGGCCGGGCCGGACTTCGTCAAGGGCGTGCTGCTGCTCTGACCCCGGCCGGCGGGCCCGGTCCGACCCGGCCTCGGCCGGACCGGGTCAGTCGTGCGACCGGGAGAACGAGGTCCGCAGCCGGTAGCGGTCGCCCGCGTACCGGATGGTGGACACGAACAGCGGCTCCTGCTGCGCGCTCAGGGCGACTTGGCGCATGACGAGCACCGGGTCGCCGGCTGCCAGGTCGAGGTGCCCGGCCACCCGCTCGTCGGCCTTGGTGGCCTCGATGGTGCTGTCCGCGCGGACCGGTTCGATGCCGGCCGCGGAGAGCGTCGAGTACAGCGACCGGACCCGGAAGTCGACGCTGTCGATCCCCGGTACCAGCGCGGACCGCAGGCGGGTCAGGTCGAGCGCTATCGGCACGCCCTCCAGCAGCCGCACCCGCTCCAGCCGGAACAGCGACGTCCCCGGCGCGATGCCCAGTTGCTCCGCCTCGTCGATGGTGGCCGGGGTCGCCTCGGCCCGCAGCACCGTCGAATGCGGTTCGAGCCCCATCCGGGCCGCGGTCTCGCTGAACGACTCCAGGCTGTTGGGCCACTCCTTCTTCTGCGTGCTCTTCGCGACGTACCAGCCGCGCCCGTGCGAGGGGCTCAGCACGCCGGCCTCGACCAGGCTGCCGAGCGCCTTGCGCAGTGTCACCCGGCTGATGCCCAGTTGCCGGCACAGCTCGCGCTCGGGCGGCAGCCGCCCGCCCGGCCGCAGCACACCGCGGTCGATCTCCCCGCGGATCACATTGACCGCCTGGATCCACAACGGCTCCGGGTACCCGGGCAGTACGGTGCCCGAAACCCCGGGAGAGTCATTCATACGGTGTGAGGCCCCCTGGTGGTCCGCTCGGTCGAACAGCGCGGATCACCTTAGCTTCACCCGCGGCCCGCTGGCCACACGGCGCCGCCGGGGGTCAGGCGAAGTCGGTCGCCGGTGTGGTGGCGTAACGGCCCATCACCTCGGCGGTGGCCTCCTCGGTGACCGCCCGGCCGTCCGCGAAGGTGTCCCGCAGGTCCTGGAAGTACCGCACATAGAGATCCGGGGTGAAGGTGTTGATCATGACGAGCGGCTCGGGCCCGGGATTGGCGAAGGTGTGCGGGGCCCCGGGCGGCACCATCACCAGCGTGCCGCTGGGCGCGTCGTGGTCGGTGTGCCCGACGGTGAAGCGGGCGGTGCCGGACACCACGTAGAAGCCCTCGTCGTGTTCGGCGTGCCGGTGCTGGGGCGGGCCGGCGCTGTGCGGGGCCAGCGTGATCTCGCCGATCCCGAGGCGGTGTCCGGTCGTGCCGCCGTCCTCCAGGACGCGTATCCGGGCCGGGCCCAGTTCGATCACCTCGCCGCCGTTCGGGGCGACGATCGAGACGTCGGTCATGGTCGACTCCTTTGTGAGAGTGTGCTCTCATAACCGTAGTCGACTTGCGCCATGCCGTGCAAGCTTCAGCGCTGACGCTGTGTCGGCGAGCCGATGCCGCATCGCGCGTGAGAGGTTGGCTGTCTGCCGCCGGAACCGGGTGCGGAGGAAGGACAACGGCATGAGCGCAGGTCGTGAGGGCAGGGCGGCAGCCGCGGCGGCGGTGTGATGATCAATCCCGACGAGGTACTGATCGGCCGGGGACCCGGTGACGACGAGCCGGTCGGTGCGGCCCTGGCGGTGATCGACGCCGAGGGCACGGTGACCGGCTGGACCACCGACGCCCAGCGGCTGCTCGGCTACCGCGCCGCGGAGACGGTGGGCCGGCCCGCGGTCGCCCTGCTGGCAGCC
>NZ_FMCH01000237.1 GCF_900091855.1 Streptomyces sp. DvalAA-14 | reverse complement strand
GGTGCGGCCCCGGCGGTCGGCGGTGGTGGGGGCGTGGTTGCGGTGGTGTCCGGGCTTGCTCCCGGTGGGGGCTGGTCGCGCAGTTCCCCGCGCCCCTGGGTGGGGGTGCGTCGCCGTTGGCGGTGAGGTGCGGCCGCGCGGTCGGGCACGGCGTGGGGGCGGGCGGGGATGGTCCGGGCTGGATCCGGTCGATTCCGGTGGCTGCCCCGAGAGGGGCCGGGGGCGCAGGGGGAGCCATGCGTCACGTGTGTCCCACCCGTGGTCCGCCGGAGGCAATTGCTGCGGGGGTCCGGGCGGTAACTTCGGTCAAGACGGTACCAATCACGGGCGGAGCCCCTACGCTTTTCCCACGGCGCCGGTGGGGACCGGCGCTCATCAGGGGGCGAGACGCACGGGGTTCGGCACCCGGGCCAGGGGCGGCGGTCCCGGGTCCGGGTGCCGGATCCCACGCGATGCCGCCCCGCCGCCACTGGGGGAGTGCCCTTTTACGGGAGTGGTGTCCGTGGGACGAATCCGCGTTCTCGTCGTCGATGACCATCGCATTTTTGCCGAGTCGCTTGCCGCCGCCCTCGCCGCGGAACCCGACGTCGACGTCTCGGCCGCCGGAAGCGGTCCCGCCGCCCAGCGCTGCCTGGACCGGGCGTCGGTGGACAACCGGCGCTACGACGTCCTGCTCGTCGACGCCGACCTCGGCTCCGGCCCGCGCCCGGCGGTGACGCTGACCGCGGTCCCGCCGCTGTCGGGCACCGAGCGCCGGCCGCCGGCCGAACCGCGCGACCCGGTGCTGGACGGGCTGGCGCTGGTGGAGCGGGTGCGCTCCGACTACCCGGGCACCCGTACCGTCGTGCTGGCCGAGCGGGACGACCCGGTACGGGCCGCTCGCGCGCTGCAGGCGGGTGCCTCCGGCTGGGTCGCCAAGGACTGTTCGCTGTCCCGGCTGCTGGCGGTGGTCCGCGGTGTGCTGCGCGACGAGACGCATCTGCCGCCGGCCCTGCTGACCGGGGTGCTGCGCGAGTTGACCGCGGCCCGCCGGCACCGTACCGAGAGCGAGCAGCTGGTGGAGTCGCTCACCCCGCGCGAGCAGGAGGTGCTGCGCTGCATGGTGGCGGGCCTGGGCCGCAAGGCGGTGGCCGAGCGGCTGTTCCTGTCGCCGCACACCGTCCGTACCCATATGCAGAACGTGCTGGGCAAGTTGGGCGTCCACTCCACGCTGGCCGCGGTGGCGCTGGCCCGCCGGGCCGGGGTGGGGCCGGTGGAACTGCTGCCGTCAGCCGGGGACGTTGTCGAACGGCGCGGTCAGCTGTCGTAGCAGCGAGGCCAGTTCGGTCCGCTGCCGGTCGGTCAGCTCGCCCAGGATCGCGCGCTCCTGGGCGAGCAGGCCGGCCAGTGCCTGGTCGGCGCGGTCCTGGCCTTCGGGGGTGAGCCGCACCAGCACCCCGCGCCGGTCGCTGGGGTCCGGCAGCCGCTCCACCAGCCCGCGCTTGGCCAGCCGGTCGATCCGGTTGGTCATGGTGCCGGAGGTGACCAGCGTCTGGGTGAGCAGTTGCCCGGGTGAGAGCTGGTAGGGCGGGCCGGTCCGCCGCAGCGAGGTCAGTACGTCGAACTCCCACGGCTCCAGGCGGTGCTCGGCGAACGCCAGCCGCCGGGCCCGGTCCAGGTGCCGCGCGAGCCTGGTGACCCGGCTGAGCACCTCGAGTGGTTCCACGTCGAGGTCGGGGCGCTCTCGGCGCCATGCAGCGACCAGCCGGTCGACCTCGTCCTCCATGGCGATCAGTGTAGTAGGTCTGTCGATATGAAGTCTCTTGACATCAAGAGATATGGCGGGGAACCTGGGCGGAGGCCCGGAGGACGCGGGGCGCGGTGTCGTCCTGTGCTCCGACGGCTCCGACCCACCCCAGGGAGTGCGCACGATGCAAGAGGTTCCGACGTGGGACCCCCAGCAGTACCTCCGGCACGCCACCCACCGCACCCGCCCGTTCGACGACCTGCTCGCGCGGATCACCGGCCTGCCCGGCGGTCGCGCGCCCCGGATCGCCGACATCGGCTGCGGGCCGGGCAATGTCACCGTACGGCTGGCCGACCGCTGGCCCGGCGCGCGGATCACCGGCTTCGACACCTCCCCGGAGATGCTGGACGCGGCGGCCGCCCACGCGGGACCCACGCCCGGCGGCGGCAGCCTCGACTTCGAGCGCGCCGACGCCGCCGACTGGACACCCGCGCGCGGCTACGACCTGATCGTCTCCAACGCCGCGCTCCAATGGGTGCCCGGACACGCCGAGCGCTTCCCCGTCTGGCTGGACGGCATCACCCCCGGCGGCACCCTGGCCTTCCAGGTCCCCGGCAACTTCGATGCCCCCAGCCACACGCTGCTCGCCGAACTGTGCGAGACACCGCGCTGGCGCGGACTGCTCGGCGGGCGCGCCCGGCGGGCCATGAGCGTGCTCAGCCCCGCCGCGTACCTGGAACGGCTGGTAGGACTCGGCTACGAGGCGGTGGACGTCTGGGAGACCACCTACGCGCAGCTGCTGACCGGCCCGGACCCGGTGCTGGAGTGGACCAGGGGCACCGCGCTGCGGCCGGTGCTGACCGCGCTGGACGGGGACGACGCGGCCGCCGCGGAGTTCGTCCGGCAGTACCGCGACCTGCTGCGCGAGGCATACCCGGCCGGGCCGCACGGTACGGTCTTCCCCTTCCGGCGGATCTTCGCGGTCGCCAGGACACCGGGGCAGCCGGCACCCTCGCGGCACCCCGAGGCCCGGCGGCAGCCGGAACGCCTCGATCACCCGGACGACACCCGAGCGGAAGGGACCACGGCATGATCGCCGCCGTCGACCATGTCCAGCTGGCCGCACCGGCCGGCAGCGAACCGCAGCTGCGGGCGTACTACACCGGCGTGCTCGGGATGGCCGAGCTGCGCAAGCCGCCGGTGCTCGCCGCCCGGGGCGGCTGCTGGTTCGGCGCGGGTTCCGTGGTGCTGCACCTCGGCATCGAGGAGGACTTCCGGCCGGCCCGCAAGGCCCACCCGGGCATCCGCGTCACCGGGATCCACGCGTTCGCCGAGCGGCTGCGGGCGGAGGGCGCCGCCGTGGTCTGGGACTACGACCTGCCCGGCCACGAACGCTTCTACTCGCAGGACCCGGTGGGCAACCGGCTGGAGTTCCTGGAGCCGCTGCCGATGAAGCCGGCGAAGCCGACGGGGGGCTGACCGGGTCCCGCGCGGCGGGGCGGGCCGGCCCGGTCACCCCGACAGGGTCAGGAACGCCCCGCCCAGCAGGGCCGCGCCGACGGCCGCCAGCCCCCAGGCGATGCGTGTGTTCCGCAGGCCGCCGGCCGCCACCACGGCCGCCAGCAGCAGACCGCCGCCGAACGGCACCCAGGCGAAGAGCAGCCCGCCGGGCCCGGACCTGATCGCGGTGTCGGTGCCCGGCTTCATCACCACGTTCACCTGGTCGCCCACGTGGTGGCGTACCGGGAGGCTCACGGTGACCTGATCGCGGGCCGTCGCCGTGCCCTTCGGGGCGAACGGCCCGGTGCACTCGTCCGAGGCGTCGCAGGCGGTCAGCGTCACCGCGCCCTGCTCCCGGCCCTTGGTGAGCACCACGTACTGGGCCGTCTGCCACGAGTCCCAGCCGGACGCCACCAGGATGAGCAGTGCCAGCGCCACGGCGGCCACCACCCGGGCGAACACTGCCAGACCCGAGGCCCCTTCAGAGCCGCCTTTCGCCATGCTGGCGATCTTTGGCCATGGCGTGCCATCCGGTCAACTCGGCTGCTCACAGGGCCGCGAGACGCCGCGACCCACCGCCCCGCCCGCGGCGCCCGTACCCCGCCGCGCACCAGCCGCTGACCCGCCGCCGGCCCGCCGCCGGCCAGTGGTCGGGCCATCGTCCGCCCGGGCCGCAGCAGTTGGCCCGCTAGCTGTTGTACGTGCTCTGCGCCCGCTCCAGGCCCTCGGCGGTCAGCGCCTCGACCGCGTCGGCGGCGCGGTCCACGAACCACTCCAGTTCCTTGCGCTCGGTCGACGAGAAATCCTTGAGCACGAAGGCCGCCACGTCCATCCGGCCCGGCGGCCGGCCGATCCCGGCCCGTACCCGCAGATAGTCCGGCCCCATCGCCTTGGTGATCGACTTCAGGCCGTTGTGCCCGTTGTCGCCGCCGCCCAGTTTCAGCCGCAGGGTGGCGAAGTCGATGTCCAGCTCGTCGTGCACCGCGATGATCCGCTCGGTGGGGACCTTGTAGAAGTCCTTCAGCGTGCTCACCGGCCCGCCGGACAGATTCATGAAGGTCATCGGCTTGGCCAGCACCACCCGTCGGCTGCCCGCCCCGATCGGGCCGAGCCGGCCCTCGACCACCTGCGCCTGCGCCTTCTGCGCCCGCTTGAACTTGCCGCCGATCCGCGCGGCGAGCAGGTCGGCCACCATGAAGCCGATGTTGTGCCGGTTCCCCGCGTACTCGGGCCCGGGGTTGCCCAGGCCCACGATCAGCCAGGGGTCTGCGTTGTCGCTCATCGACGTCTCCGTATCGAAGGAAGCACCGGGAAGAAAGGGAACCAGCGGCAGGACCGGTGGGAGGACTGGTAGGTGGACCCCCAGGAGGGCCCATAGAAGGATCAGGGGAAAGGAACGGCACACGCAGCCGCCGCCGCACCCCGGAGGGTACGGCGGCGGCCGGTTGCTGCGGGACACCCGCGCGGGGATCAGGCCTCGGCGTCGGCGGACTCGGCCGGAGCGGCGGCCTCGGTGCTCTCGCCGCCCTCCTCGGAGGTGTCCTCGGCCTCGGCCTGCGCCGAGACGACCTGGATGACCACGATGTCGTCGTCGATGGCCAGCGTGGTGCCCTTCGGCAGCTCGATGTCCTTGGCGAGGATGGCGGCACCGGCCTCCAGGCCCTCGACGGAGACGGTGACGCCCTCGGGGATGTGGGTGGCCTCGGTCTCGACCGGCAGGCTGTTGAGCAGGTGCTCCAGCAGGTTGCTGCCCGGGGCCAGCTCGCCCTCGACGTTGACCGGGACGTCGACGGTGACCTTCTCGCCGCGCTTCACGGACAGTAGGTCGACGTGCTCCAGGAAGCCCTTCAGCGGGTCGCGCTGCACGGCCTTGGGGATGACCAGCTCGGACGCGCCGTCGATGTCCAGGGCGATCAGGACGTTGGCGGTGCGCAGCGCGAGCAGCAGCTCGTGGCCCGGGACGGAGACGTGCTTGGGCTCGGCGCCGTGACCGTAGATGACGGCGGGAACCTGGTTGGCGCGGCGCACCCGGCGGGCGGCGCCCTTGCCGAATTCGGTGCGCAGCTGGGCGGCGATCTTGACCTCGGCCATGGTGGTCGGACTCCTCGTCAGGGGGAAGACGGTTGACGTCGCCCGACCCACGACGGGCCGTTCCACTTGCGAGGAGCGCGCCGATTACGGAGAACGGGCCGGAAACGAATCCGGGGCCTCCCTCGCCGAGCAACGCGGACAGCGTAACCGGCGGGACGGCCCCGGACGAAATCGATCAGCGGGACATGCGGGACATGCCGCTGCCCCGCGCGGTGCGCCCGCTCAGTGCGGGCTGTCGGCGTCCTCGAAGAGGCTGGTCACCGAGCCGTCCTCGAAGACCTCGCGGACGGCGTTGGCGATGGTCGGCGCCATCGACAGCACGGTCACCTTGTCGAGGTTGATCTGGCCGGGCGTCGGCAGCGTGTCGGTGAGGATGAACTCGCTGACCCGGGAGTTCTTCAGCCGGTCCGCGGCCGGCCCGGACAGCACCCCGTGGGTGGCGGTCACGATGACGTCCTCGGCGCCGTTGGCGAACAGCGCGTCGGCGGCGGCGCAGATCGTCCCCGCGGTGTCGATCATGTCGTCGACCAGGACGCAGACCCGGCCCTTCACATCACCGACCACCTCGTGGACCTTGACCTGATTGGCCACATCCGGGTCGCGGCGCTTGTGCACGATGGCCAGCGGCGCGCCGAGCCGGTCGCACCAGCGGTCGGCGACCCGGACCCGGCCGGCGTCGGGGGAGACGATGGTCAGCTTGGAGCGGTCCACCTTGCCGCCCACGTAGTCGGCCAGCACCGGCAGCGCGAACAGGTGGTCCACCGGGCCGTCGAAGAAGCCCTGGATCTGGTCGGTGTGCAGATCGACGGTCAAGATCCGGTCGGCGCCGGCGGTCTTGAACAGGTCGGCCATCAGCCGGGCCGAGATCGGCTCGCGGCCGCGGTGCTTCTTGTCCTGCCGGGCGTAGCCGTAGAACGGCACGATCACCGTGATGCTCCGGGCCGAGGCCCGCTTGAGCGCGTCGATCATGATCAGCTGTTCCATGATCCACTGGTTGATCGGGCTGGTGTGGCTCTGGATCAGGAAGCAGTCGGCGCCGCGGGCCGACTCCTCGAACCGCACGTAGATCTCGCCGTTGGCGAAGTCGAAAGCCTTGGTCGGCACCAGCTCGACCTCCAGCTGGTATGCCACCGCCTCCGCCAGATCGGGGTGGGCGCGGCCGGAGAAGAGCATCAGCTTCTTCTCACCGGTCGTCTTGATCCCGGTCACTGCACCGTCTCCTCGGAGTTCGACTGGTGTTCGACACAGCGTCGCCCGGGCATGGGCGAGGCGGCGGAATTGTGTGCACCCCACACGGTACGCCCCATCCGGGACACCTGTGCACCTCGGACAGGGCCGATGAGACGACCCTCACTCGCCCTGCGGGTCGCCTTGCTGCGCTGCGCGTTCGGCTGCCTGCGCAGCGGCACTGCCAGGGCGTTTGCGGGCCACCCAGCCGTCGATGTTGCGCTGCTGGCCGCGTGCGACGGCCAGCGAGCCGGCCGGCACGTCCTTGGTGATCACCGAGCCGGCGGCGGTGTAGGCACCGTCTCCGACCACGATCGGTGCGACGAACATGTTGTCGGACCCGGTCTTGCAGTAACTGCCGATCGTGGTGTGGTGCTTGGCCTCGCCGTCGTAGTTCACGAAGACGCTGGCGGCCCCGATGTTGGTGTACTCGCCGATGGTGGCGTCACCCACATAGCTCAGGTGCGGCACCTTGGTGCCCTCGCCGATGGCCGCGTTCTTCATCTCGACGTACGTGCCGGCCTTGGCTCTGGCGCCCAGCCGGGTGCCGGGCCGCAGGTACGCGAACGGGCCCACGGTCGCCTGCGCGCCGATCTCGGCCTGCTCCGCGACGGTGTTGGAGATCCGGGCGCCGGCGCCGACAGCGGTGTCGGTGAGCGTGCAGTTGGGGCCGACCTCGGCGCCCTCGGCGAGCGCGGTGGCGCCCAGCAGCTGGGTGTTGGGGTGCACCAGCACGTCGGGCGCGAAGGTGACGGTGACGTCCACCCAGGTCGAGGCCGGGTCCACCACGGTGGCGCCGTCCAGCATGGCCTGCTCGAGCAGCCGGTCGTTGAGCACCCGGCGGGCCTCGGCGAGCTGTACCCGGTTGTTGACCCCGGCGATCTCGCGGTGGTCGGCGGCGACGAACGCGCCCACCCGGTGGCCCGCTTCGCGCAGGATCGCCAGGGTGTCGGTCAGGTACTCCTCGCCCTGCGAGTTGTCGGTGGTGACCTTGCCCAGCGCCTCGGCCAGCAGCCGGGCGTCGTAGGCGTACACCCCGGAGTTGATCTCGGCGATGGCGCGCTGCGTGTCGGTGGCGTCCTTCTGCTCAACGATCGCGGTGACGTCACCGCCGGCGCCGCGGACGATGCGCCCGTAGCCGGCGGGGTCGGGCACCTGGGCGGTCAGCACGGTCATCGCGTTGCCGTCGCCCTCGTGTGCGGCCACCAGGGTGGTCAGCGTCCCGACGGTCAGCAGCGGCGTGTCGCCGTAGGTGACGACCACCGTGCCGTCCAGGGCGACGCCCTGCCGGCTCAGCTCGTCCAGACCGGTGCGGACCGCGTGCCCGGTGCCGTTCTGCTCGTGCTGCACCGCGGTCAGGGCGCGCGGGTCGAGGGCGGACAGGTGCTCGGCGACCCGCTCCCGGGCGTGGCCGACGACCACCACCAGGTGCTCGGGCTCCAGTGCGCGGGAGGCGGCCACCACGTGGCCGACCAGGGAACGGCCGCACAGGGTGTGCAGCACCTTCGGGGTCGCCGACTTCATGCGGGTGCCCTCACCGGCGGCGAGGATGACGACGGCAGCCGGGCGGTTGGGGCTCACGGGGGAGACTCCTCGGCTTCGGGTGTTGGACACCCGCAGGATACCGACGGGTCCGACCATGGATACGTTCTGCTCCGCCGCCAGGACTCGAACCCGGACTTAAGGCACCAAAAGCCCCAGTGCTGCCGATTACACCACGGCGGATCAACTCGACTCTTCCGACCTGTGGTCGGGCCTGCCGGTCTGCTCGCCACCATCATGCCGTACGACCCCCCGTGCCCGCGACGGTGATCCGCCCCGATCCGCAACCGCTCGCGCGGGGAATCCGCGTCCGCTCGCGCGTGGGGTCGGTCCCCGCGGGAAGGCGGTCGGGGGAGGCCGGCGAAAGGCGTCAAGGGAATCGTTACGCCGAGTGGTCCTGTTGCCCCGGCGGGCGCCGCTGCAATACTTACGGAGCCGTAGGTTACGGGCGTAACCGACACGGCCGGCCGCCAACCGCCTCGACAGCCCCCAGACACTCACCCATGTCGCCGACTCAAGGGACAGCCATGACCACTCAGACGGACGTGATCACCGAGTCCCGGGAACCCGGGCCCTCAGGACAGGAGCCACAGCCCCTCGCCACCCTCGGCGGCGAGAAGAAGCGCTCGATCGAGCAGATCGCGCTGCTGCTCTTCATCTGCGTCCCCTTTGTGGCGCTGGCCGCCGCGGTGCCCCTGGCCTGGGGACACGGACTCAGCTGGCTCAACGTCGGGCTGATGGTGGGCATGTACTTCCTGGGCTGCCACGGCATCACCATCGGCTTCCACCGCTACTTCACGCACGGCTCCTTCAAGGCCAACCGCCCGCTGCGGGTGGCGCTGGCGATCGCCGGCTCGATGGCGGTCGAGGGCCCGATCGTGCGCTGGGTCGCCGACCACCGCAGGCACCACAAGTTCAGCGACGCCGAGGGCGACCCGCACAGCCCCTGGCGCTACGGCGAGACCCTCCCGGCGCTGATGAAGGGCCTGTGGTGGGCCCACATGGGCTGGCTCTTCGACGAGGAGCAGACCTCGCAGCAGAAGTACGCGCCGGACCTGATCAAGGACAACGACATCCGCCGTGTCTCGCGGGACTTCTGGCTCTACACCGCGATCTCGCTGCTGCTGCCCGCGCTGATCGGCGGCCTGGCCACCATGTCGTGGTACGGCGCGTTCACCGCGTTCTTCTGGGGGTCCCTCGTTCGAGTGGCTTTGCTGCACCACGTCACGTGGTCCATCAACTCCATCTGCCACGCGGTCGGCAAGCGCCCGTTCAAGTCCCGGGACCGCTCGGGCAACGTCTGGTGGCTGGCCGTGCTGTCCTGCGGCGAGTCGTGGCACAACCTCCACCACGCCGACCCGACCTCCGCCCGGCACGGCGTGCTGCGCGGCCAGGTCGACTCCAGCGCCCGCGTGATCCGCTGGTTCGAGCTGGCCGGCTGGGCGACCGATGTGCGCTGGCCCACCGCCGAGCGGATCGCCGCCCGCCGCACCGAGGACGTCAGGGAGCCGGTCAAGGAAGCGGCATGATGAGCCGGTGAGCGACCGAGGCGGCAGCGGCGACGGGGAAGACGGCGCGGCGGGTCCGGTCGATCCGGTCGATCCGGTCGGCCCCACCGGCCCGGCCCGCACCGCCGGCCCCACCGCGCGACGCGCGCGGCGGGTCCGGATGACCGGCAAGGAGCGCCGCGAGCAACTCCTGTCCATCGGCCGTGCCCTGTTCGCCGAACGCGGCTTCGAGGGCACGTCCGTGGAGGAGATCGCCCACCAGGCGGGCGTGTCCAAACCGGTGGTCTACGAGCACTTCGGCGGCAAGGAAGGCCTCTACGCGGTCGTCGTGGACCGCGAGATGCAGCGGCTGCTCGACATGGTGACCGGGGCGCTCACCGGCGGGCACCCCCGCGAGCTCCTGGAACAGGCGGCGTTCGCGCTGCTCGACTACATCGAGCAGTCCACCGACGGCTTCCGCATCCTGGTCCGGGACTCGCCGGTGGCCCAGTCCACCGGCACCTTCGCCTCGCTGATCAGCGACATCGCCACCCAGGTCGAGGACATCCTCGGCCACGAGTTCAAGCAGCGCGGCTTCGACCCGAAACTGGCCCCGCTCTACGCCCAGGCCCTGGTCGGTATGGTCGCCCTCACCGGCCAGTGGTGGCTGGACGCCCGGCGCCCGGAGAAGGCGGAGGTCGCCGCCCACCTGGTGAACCTCTCCTGGAACGGCCTGTCGGGCCTCGAACCCAGGCCGCGGCTGATCGGCCACCGCAAGAGCTGACCGGCACCTGGCAGGCCCCGAACGGGGAGCCCCGCGCCGCACGCCCCACCGGCCCCGCACCTGACAGGTGCGGGGCCGGTGTGCGGTGCTGGGCGGCCGGCGAGGGGAGGCCCCGCGCCGGATCCGCCCGGCTCAGCCGGTGTTGCGCAGGCCGGCCGCCACGCCGTTGACCGTGAGCAGCAGCGCCCTGGCCAGCAGCGGGTCCGGCTCCTCACCGCGCGTGGCGGCCGCCCGCTGCCGCGCCAGCAGCGTCACCTGCAGGTAGGAGATCGGGTCCATGTACTGGTCGCGGATCCGGAAGGTGCGGGCCAGCGCCGGGCTCGCCGCCAGCAGTTCGCTCTCCCCGGTGATCCGCAGCACCTCGCGCACCGTCAGCTCGTGCTCGGCCTCGATCGTCGCGAACACGTGCTTCAGCTCCTCGGGCACCAGTGTCTCCACGTAGTGCCGCGCGATCCGCAGATCCGTCTTGGCCAGCGTCATCTCGACGTTGGACAGGAAGTTGCGGAAGAAGTGCCATTGCCCGAACGCCTCGTCGATGACGGTGTCCAGACCCGCCTCGCGGGCCGCCTTCAGACCCGAGCCGACGCCGAACCAGCCGGGCACGATCTGCCGGGACTGCGTCCAGCCGAACACCCACGGGATGGCCCGCAGTCCGTCCAGGCCCGCGCCGGAATCGGGGCGGCGCGACGGCCGCGAGCCCAGGTGCAGCTCGGCCAGCTGGTCGACCGGCGTCGAGGCGAAGAAGTACGCCGGCAGGTCCGGGTCCTCCACCAGCTCCCGGTAGGCGGAGTGCGCCGCCTCCGACACCAAGTCCATCGCCGCGTCCCAGCGGGCCAGCATCTCGTCGGACTGCCGGGGCGAGGTGTGCAGCGCGGACGCCTGGAGGGTGGCGGCGACCGTCAGTTCCAGGTTCTCCCGGGCGAGCGAGGGGATCAGGTACTTGTCGGAGATGACCTCGCCCTGCTCGGTCACCTTGATCTCGCCCTCCAGCGTGCCCCACGGCTGGGCCAGGATCGCGGTGTGCGAAGGACCGCCGCCGCGTCCCACCGTGCCGCCGCGGCCGTGGAACAGCCGCAGCCGCACCCCGTGCCGGTGCGCCACGTCACGCAGCCGCCGCTGGGCCCGGTGGATCTCCCACTGCGAGGTGGTGATGCCGCCGAACTTGGAGGAGTCGCTGTAACCGAGCATGACCTCCTGCACGTCCCCGCGCAGCGACACCAGCCGCCGGTAGGACGGGTCGGACAGCATCTCGTCCAGCAGCTTGTCCGCGATCTTCAGCTCGTCGGTGGTCTCCAGCAGCGGCACGATACCGATCTTGGCGACGCCGGCGTGCAGATCGATCAGCCCGGCCTCCCGGGCCAGTACCGCCGCCGCGAACACATCGTCCGAGCCCAGGCACATGGAGATGATGTACGACTCCATCACCTCGGGTCCGAACCGCTCGAACGCCTCGCGGACGGTGTGGAACACCCCGAGCGTCTTGGCGCCCGCCTCGTCCAGCGGCGCCGGCGTCGGGGCCAGCGGGCGGCGCGAGCGCAGCTCCTTGGCCAGCAGCTTGCGCCGGTAGTCGCGCGGCATGTCGGCGTACCGCCAGGACTCCTCGCCCAGCCGGTCGAAGAGCTGGCCCAGCGCGTGGTGGTGCGCCTCGGCGTGCTCGCGGACGTCCATCGTGGCCAGCTGCAGGCCGAACGCGGACAGGGTGCGGATGGTCCGGTCCATCCGCCCGTCGGCGATCAGGCCGCCGCGGTGGGCGCGCAGCGAGTCCTGGATGAGCTGCAGGTCGCCGAGCAGCCCGGCGGTGCCCAGGTAGTCGCGGCCGGGGACGTGCGGAGTGCCGCCGGCCAGGCGGTCCCTGGTGTTGATCAGCTTCTGCCGGACGCAGGTGGCCTTGAGCCGGTAAGGCTCCTCGGCGTTCAGCCGCTTGTAGCGCGGGCTGATCTCCGGCAGGGCCACCAGGTCGTTGGACAGCGAGTCCAGCAGCTCCTGGCTGGCGCCGGAGTTGCGGATGGAGTTGGACAGCGCGCCGCGCAGCAGGTCCACCAGGGCCAGCGCGTCGGTGATGCCGTGCTCGTGCTGGAGGATCAGCACGTCCCAGGTGACCTGCGGGGTGACGTTCGGGTTGCCGTCCCGGTCGCCGCCGATCCAGGTGCCGAAGGTCAGCGGCCTGGTCTGCGCGGGCAGCGGCACCCCGACCCGCTCCAGCTCGGCCGCCAGGTCCTCCAGGACGTCGCCGACCGCGCCGGCATGCAGCTCGTCCAGGTAGTAGATGGCGTTGCGGGCCTCGTCGGCCGGCTCGGGGCGCACCACCCGCAGCTCGTCGGTCTGCCACAGCAGGTCGATGTTCTCCGCGAGCCGCAGATCGGCCCGGCGCTTGTCGCCGTTGCCGCCGCCGTTGTGCCCGGCCTCCAGCAGCTCGGCGATGCGCCGCAGCTTGTTCAGCACCGAGCGGCGGGCCGCCTCGGTGGGGTGGGCGGTGAACACCGGACGCACGTTGAGATTCCGGACCGTCTCGCGGACGTGCTCGGGGTCGCCGTCCTTGAGCAGGTCGGCGGTCTGGGCGAGCAGGCCCCCCTCCAGGGCGCGGCGCTCGCGCAGCTCGCGTCCCCGGTGCACCTGCTCGGTGACGTTGGCCAGATGGAAGTAGGTGGAGAACGCGCGGACCAGCTTGGCCGCGGTCTCCAGATCGGTCTGTCCGAGCAGGGCGGCGGCGGCCTCGCCGTCGCTGCGGGTCAAGGCGCGTACCTTCTCCACGAGGTCGAGGAGTTCCTGGCCCTCCTGCCTCACCAGGGTGCCGCCCAGCAGTTCACCCAGGCGTCGGATATCGGCTCGCAGGGTGGTGCTGCTGTCCGGGGCGGTGTCGGCGCTGCTCACAGGTGCGGCTCCTTGTGCAGTGGGATGGACGGGGAATTCGGAGTACACGCCCTGCGCACATACCTGACGTACGTACCCGGGACGTTTTCGGTGTACTCGCGGACCGCGCTGTCCGACCGCTCCAGGATAGGTGGCGCTTGTCACGGTGAGACGGGCCGCCCACCTGACGGACGCCGAAGGGCCCGGTGCGATCCATGGGGCACCGCCTAGGCTGGACGCCATGAGTACGACGGGGGCGCACGTACACGATGAAGGGGCCGGGGGACCGCCCCGGCCCGGCTGGTGGTGGTGGACGAGACGGCGCGGTTTCCTGCTGGACGCGACGCTGGCGGCGGTGTCGGCGGTGGAGTGCGCCTTCGAGGGCGGGGTCTTCGCCGAGAAGACCGGGATCATGCCGGGCGCGGGGGCGCTGCTCGGCATCGTGGTCGGGTCGGTGCTGCTGCTGCGCCGGCGCTGGCCGGTGGCGGTGGTGCTGGTCGGGGTCGCGGTCTCGCCGGCCCAGATGGCCTTCCTGCTGTCGCTGGTCGGCCTGTACACGCTGGCCGCCTCGGAGGTGCCGCGCCGGATCACCGCGGCGCTGGCCGGCATGAACGGCGTGGGCACCATGCTGGTCGCCTTCCTCAACTTCGAGGACAGCCTGCGCGACTCCGGCTCCAGCTCGATGTCGGTGCCGCTGACGCTGATCGTCTCGGCGCTGATGGCGCTCGGCCTGACCGCCCCGCCGGTGCTGCTCGGCCTGTACGTCCGGGCCCGGCGCCGACTGGTGGAGAGCCTGCGGGAGCGGGCCGACGGGCTGGAACGCGAACTGGAACTGCTCGCCGAGAAGGCGCTGGAACGCGCCGAGCGGGCCCGGTCCGACGAGCGCACCCGGATCGCCCGCGAGATGCACGACGTGGTGGCCCACCGGGTGAGCCTGATGGTGGTGCACGCCGCCGCGCTCAAGGCGGTGGCCCTCAAGGACCCGCAGCAGGCGTCGGCGAGTGCGGAACTGCTCGGCGACATGGGCCGGCAGGCGCTCACCGAACTGCGCCAGATGCTGGGCGTGCTGCGCACGGCGTCCGAGGTGGTGGCGCCGCGGGCTCCGCTGCCGCTCGGTACGGCCGACCGGCCGGAGGCGGCAGCGGCTGCCGACAGGGGCGGGGGTGCCGATCCGGCCGGCGCTGCTGACACGGCTGGCGGTGCCGAGGCGGCCGGCGGCGCCGAGGCGGGCGAGGGGCCGTGCCTGGCGGAGCTGGCCGCCCTGGTGGAGGAGTCGCAGGCGGCCGGGATGGGCGTCGAGCTGACGGTCGAGGGCGAGTCGAGGCCGTGCGAGCCGCGGGTCGAGGCGACGGTGTACCGGGTCGTCCAGGAGGCCCTGACCAATGTGCACAAGCACGCGGGCGGCGCCAAGACGCATGTCCGGCTGGCCTACCGCGAGACGGAGATCGCGGTCCTGGTCACCAACGGCCCCTCGGACGGCACCGCCGCCACCCCGCTGCCCAGCGGCGGCCACGGCCTGCTCGGCATGCGGGAACGGGTCACCTCCCACGGCGGCGGCTTCGCGGCGGGCCCGACCGCGGAGGGCGGCTTCCGCGTCTCGGCCATGGTGCCGGCACCGGCGATGTGACGGCGGGGGCGTGGCCCGGTGGGTTCCGCGGGGCGCGGGGCTCGGCAGCGCAGGCGGGCTCAGGCGGGCTCGGCCGGGGGCGGGGGCTCCTGGTCCTCGGGCAGCACGCGGCCGGTGAGGGCCGCGAGCGTGGAGCGGATATGGGCCAGGTGCGCCCGGATGTCGTCGCGGTGCTGTTCGTGCTCGCGCAGCGTCCGTTCGGCCTCCCGCCGCAGCCGCTCCTCCTGCGCCCGCGCCTGGGCGAGGAGCGCCGAGGAGTGGGCCTCGGCGTCCGCCTGCTGGGCGCGCAGCGCCTCCTCCGCGTCGGTCCGCTCACGGTGGGCGTCCGCCAGTCGCGCTTCGGCGTCGGCGAGCAGCGCCGCCAGCCGGCTGTCCACTCCGGCGTCCCGCTCGGCCAGTTCGTGCTCCATCGCGTCGAGCCGCTCGCGCCGCGACCGCTCGGCGTCGGCGTGGCCGCGGTCCGCGTCGCCCCGGATCGCGTCCAGCGCGGCGCCGGCCTCGCCGCGCAGCGCCTCCGCCTCCGCGCGGGCCTGGCCCAGGATCTCCGCGGCCACGCCGCACGCCTCGTCCAGCACCCGCTGGGCGTCGTCCTCGGCGGCCACCAGCCGGGCGGACGCGGCCGCCCGGGCCTCGTCCTGCAAGGTGCGGCGGGCGGTGTCGGCGGCGTCGCGCGCGTACTGCGCCTCGGCCTCGGCGCGGTCCCGCACCGCCGCCGCCTCCCTTCCACCAGGCGCAGCAACTCCTGCGCCCCGGGCCCGAGTACGTCGAAGGTGGCGGCCGTCAGCGCGGCGACCTGATCGCGCAGCTCGGCGCACTCCGCGTCCATCTCATTGGCCAGTACGGTCAGCCGCGCGGCCCGCTCCCAGGCCGCGTCCCGGTCCTCGGACAGCTCGTCGAGGAAACGGTCCACCTGGTCCGGCCGGTAACCGCGGCTCCGCACGGTGTCGAACTGCCCGGGTGCCGCTGTCGATGCGGTCGTATCACTACTCATGGCCACTGCCTCTCGCCCTCGCCGTCGGGCTGATCCGTGGTGCCCATTTTTCGCTTAAGTCTGAATTGTACGAGTGCCGACACTCCGAGGGGTCTCCTACCCCGGAAACCCGGACGGGCCGGGTGGAAGGCATACCTTCCACCCGGCCCGCACCGAACGGCCGCCGGATCCCTGCCGGATCGCTGCCGGATCCCTCCCAGATCCCTCCCGGATCCCTCCCGAATGTCTGCCGAATCTCGGCCGGATCGCTCCGGGGACGACTACAGCAGGCCGTCCCACATCTGCTCGATCAGCACCGACCACCAGGTGTCCGGCGAGGCGATCGCCGCCGGGTCCTGCGCCGCCAACTGCGCCTGGAAATCGACCGTCCACCGGCCGGCCTGCTCCGGGGTCAGCCCGGTCCGCAGCCGCCACATCCGGCCCAGCAGCGCGAGGCAGCGGGCGAATTCGGGCAGGCTGGAGTTGACGAACTGGGGCGGCGCCGACGACCCGTCCGGCTCGGCCTCCAGCGGCACGGCCACGATGTGCGCGGTGCCGTACTGCACGCACAGCTGCCGTCCGAAGTCATTGCCCATCACCAGGTACGAGCCCGCGTCCGGACCCGGCCGCACCCCGCGCTGCGCCGCGAGTTCGGCGAGGGTCGGCACCGGCTGGCCGGGCTGGACCTGGGCCCAGAAGAAGGGGCCGAAGTCGACCGGCAGCCCGGACCACACCAGGGTCTGGGCCACGATGTCCGGCACACCCTGCCGGGCGACCGCGCGCTGGTCGAAGCGGACCACGCCCTGCGGGCCGAACGCGCCCGTCAGCTCCCGCCCGATCACCTCCAGGCCGACCGGCGGCACCCTCGGCACCGCGTGCGGATCCGGCATCGGCACCCGCTGCGGCTGCGGGCGCGCGGGGGCTCCCGCGACCTGGTGCAACTCGCCCTGGTGGGTGAGCAGATGCTGGACGCCCTGCCGACGGCCCGCGTGGTCGCGGCCGTAGGGGGCGGTGTGGCTGATCCGCACCTGCGGCCAGGTCTCGCGGATCATCCGGGCGCAGTAGCCGCCCGGCAGCTCGCAGGACGCCAACTCGGTGTGCAGTTCCAGCACCTGCTCCGGCCGCACGCCCAGCGACCGCAGCTCGTGCAGGATCTGCCACTCGGGGTGCGGCGTGCCCGGCGCGGACCGCCGGATCACCTGCTGCTCGCTGCCGTCCCGGCCCCGGTAGCGCAGCACCGCCATGTAGCCCGGCCCGACGGTCGGCACCGACGCGGCCGGCGGCGGGTAGCCGTAAGCGGGTGGCGGCGGCACGTCGGCTCCCGGTGGCTGGAGCGGGCCGGCGGGGCGGGCGAGCATGGTGGCGGCGTAGTGCGGGTCGTTTCCCCGGGGTGGGGGCGGTGTCCCGGCGCCGGGCGGCGGTGGCGGAAGCGGTGGCGGGGACGCGTAACCCGCCGA
>NZ_FMCH01000561.1 GCF_900091855.1 Streptomyces sp. DvalAA-14 | reverse complement strand
ATCTTTTCCGTCTCCACTGGTGGGAAAGGTCGTGCCGGCCGGTAGGGCTCTTCTCGCGTCGAGGCCAGGATCTCCGCGACGTGCACGGCGCGCAGCGGCGCGTCCTGACGGCGCAGCAGGCCGTCCAGGTGCATCAGGCAGGAGTTGTCCGCGCCGCACAGCACCTGGGCGCCGGTGTCCAGCGCGTGCCCGATCTTGTCGACACCCATCGCCACGGACACGTCCGGGTTCTTGACCGCGAAGGTGCCGCCGAAGCCGCAGCACTCCTCGGCCCCCTCCAGCTCCCGCAGCTCGATCCCGCCGACTGCCTCCAGCAGCCGCCTGGGCCGCTCCCCGAGGCGCAGAAACCGCAGTCCGTGGCAGGACGGGTGGTAGGTGACCGTGTGCGGGAAGTACGCCCCGACGTCCGTCACCCCGAGCACGTCCACCAGGAACTCGGTCAGCTCGTACGTCTTCGGGACCGCGGCAGCGGCGGCCTGCGCCAGCCCCTCGTCACGTCCTTCGTCCGCGGCCCGCTCGGCGATCCGCGGGTAGTTGTCCCGCACCATCGCGGCGCAGGAGCCGGACGGGGTGACCACGTAGTCGTAGCCGTCGAAGGCGGCGGCGTACCGGCGGACCAGCGGCTCGGTCTCGTGCCGGTAGCCGGTGTTGTACTGCGGCTGGCCGCAGCAGGACTGCGCGGTCGGGAAGCCGACCTCCACACCGAGGCGTTCGAGCAGGGTGACGACCGCGCGCCCGGTGTCCGGGTACAGCAAGTCGTTCACGCAGGTCACAAAGAGGGCTACGCGCACGGGGACTCCCCGGCGCCCGCGGCCGGGCCGAGCAGTTGTCGATCACACATGCGCCCATAGTGCCGCAGTGGAGAGCCGCAGGGAAGCAGACATCCGATGTTTTTTGGCGTGGTCGTCTGTCGCCTTTGCCGCTCTTCCGCGGCTCATTGGTGACGGCTCATTGGTGACGGCCCTCCGGAAGCCGCCGGCCCTCCCGCTCACCGCCAGCGTCCGCCAACAGCGCCAGGACCGCGCTCAGCACGGCGACGGCGGCCGCCGCGATCACCGCCGACCAGCCCACGTCCCCCAGCGTGGCCGCCACCACCAGCAGCACCGCGGCAAGCGCCGCGATCGCGGACACCGCCGCCAGCACCGTCTTCCAGCTCTGCGTCCCCATCCCCACAACCTAGTGCGGTACCGGACAGGTCTCAGCACTAGAGGCGGGCGGCCTCCCGCGCCGGGGCGGCAGCGGCACGGTCCGTCGGGCCGGACAGCAGGGCGCGGATCTCGCGGACGGCCGACCGTCCGGCCCGGTTGGCGCCGATCGTGCTCGCCGAGGGCCCGTAGCCGATCAGGTGGACCCGGGGGTCCTTCACCACCCGGGTGCCCTCGATCCGCACGCCGCCGCCCGGCTCCCGCAGCCGCAGCGGGGCCAGGTGGTCCAGGGCGGCGCGAAAGCCGGTCGCCCACACAATGACGTCGGCGTCCAGGGTGCGGCCGTCGGGCCAGACGACCCCGTCCGGGGTGATCCGCTCGAACATCGGCTCGCGGTGCAGGATGCCGCGTGCCTGGGCGTCCCGGATCGCCTCGGTCGCCGCCAGGCCGGTGGCCCCGACCACGCTCTGCGGTGGCAGCCCCTGCCTGACCCGCTCCTCGACGCGCGCGACCACGGCGCGGCCCCAGTCCTCGGAGAAGGCGATGTCACGAAAGACCGGCGGCCTGCGGGTCACCCAGGTGGTACGCGCCACCTCGGCGAGCTCGATCAGCAGCTGCACGGCGGACGTGCCGCCGCCGACGACCACGACGTGCCGGCCGGCGAACTCGCCGGCGCCCCGGTAGCCCGCGGTGTGCAGTTGCCGGCCCCGAAAGGTCTCCTGGCCGGGGTAGTACGGCAGGAACGGGCGGTCCCACGTGCCGGTCGCGTTGATCAGTGCCCGGGGGGCCCACACCCCCGCGTCGGTCTCCACCAGCAGCCGGCCGCCGGCGCCCTCGCGTACCGCCCGTACGTCCACCGGCCGCCGCACGCGCAGGTCGAAGGCCCGCTCGTAGCGCTCGAAATAGGCACCCACCACCGCGGACGACGGCAGGCCGGGGTCGGCGTCCCCCAGCGGCAGCCCGGGCAGATCGTGCACCCGGTGCGCCTTGCCGTAGGTCAGCGACGGCCAGCGGTACTGCCAGGCGCCGCCCGGCGCGGGCGAGTGGTCCAGGACGACGAAGCCGCTGCCGGGCTCGTAGCCCGCCCGGCGCAGGAAGTATCCGGCCGACAGGCCCGCCTGTCCCGCGCCGACCACGGCCACCTCGACGTCGCGCGCGTCACCCGGGTTGTCCATGCCTGTGCGAACCAACCGCGCCGGGGAAAGCTTCCCGGCCCGGGCCCGGATACCGTCCCCCGCGGTTGCGGTTGCGGTTGCGGTTGCGGCAGTGGCACGGCGGCAGTCGCCGCGGCCGGCTCAGCGCTCGCCCGCCGCGCCGATCGGGGAGGCCGGCATGCGGGGGTCGCAGGCCCAGCGGCGCAGCCGGGAGACCCGTTCGGCGGCCTCTTCGAGCCGGGAGACGGGCAGGTCGCCGTCGAAGACGGCGCGCGCGGCGGCGGTGTGGATGGCTTCGTGGACCCGCTCGCCGCTTGCAGGGCCCAGCCGCAGCAGGTCGACGCCGGCGATCCAGGCCAGCACGGCGGCGCCCGGGATGCCCCAGCCGTCCACGATCGACGGGGTGTCCAGGGCGTCGCTGACGACGACGCCGCCGTAGCCGAGTTCGCCGCGCAGGATGCCGGTGATGGCGGGCGCGCTGAGGGCCGCCGGCACGCCGTCCGCACCCGGGGACGGGGGAGTGGCCCGCGGTGATCGCGCGGACGCCGGCCGCGGCGCCCTCGGCGAAGGGGCGCAGGCTGCCGGCGCCGGTGAAGGGGCCGAGCGCGCCGGCCACGCCGTGGGTCTGGAGGTCGGTGACGAAGACGCGGGTCTCGTCGGCGCGCGGCCCCGGCCGTACGCCCAGGTGCAGATTGGCGCCCGCCGCGACGAGTCGGCCGCGGCGGCGCTGCCGCCACCGGGACGGCGCGGTCCGGGGTGCCCGGTCAGCGCGTCCGGCAGCGCGGCCCGGACGGCGTCGGTGGTGGCCCGGGCGGCCGTTCCGTAAGCGTGTACGGCGGCGCCGGGCGTGCCGCGTTCCAGGCCGCGCAGGAGCCAGTCGGGCAGTCGTCCGTGGTGCCCCTCGACGGAGGGCAGCAGGCATGAGTCGACCAGCGCGGCGAGCCGGTGCAGCGCGTTCACGTCGGTGTCCCCCTTCGGGGCGCGGCAGGGGTGGGCGGGTGTCCCCAGGCCCGCTGAATGGTACAGACCAATCGCCGTCGACGGCAATCCGGCCTACCGGGCCTGTCAAGTCACAGGCAGCAACGGCCGGTTGGTCCGCCGGGGCGGGACGCCGGGATCCGCGCCCCGCCCCGCACGCCCCTACCGCCCGCCGGCGAGCAGTAGGGGCGCGCCGCCGGGCGCCGACGCGGGCCGGCCGTTGGCGGCGGGGACACCGTCCAGCGGGGACGGCAGCGGCGGCAGCAGACCGCGGGCGGCGAGCTCGGGCATGACACCCTCCCCGAACCAGTACGCCTCCTCCAGGTGCGGATAGCCCGACAGCACGAAGTGCTCGACGCCCAGCGCGTGGTACTCCTCGATACGGTCGGCGATCTGGGCGTGGCTGCCGACCAGCGCCGTACCCGCGCCGCCGCGGACCAGACCGACCCCCGCCCACAGGTTCGGCGCGATCTCCAGCCGGTCGCGCCGCCCCCCGTGCAGCGCGAGCATCCGCTGCTGGCCCACCGACTCGCTGCGGCCCAGCGCCTGCTGGGCGGCCGCCACCGTGTCCTCGTCCAGATCGGCCAGCAGCCGGTCGGCGGTCGCCCACGCCTCGGCCGCCGCGTCGCGCGCGATCACATGCAGCCGGATGCCGAACCGGACGGTCCGCCCCTCGGCCTGCGCCAGCGAGCTGATCCAGTCGATCTTCTCCTTCACCTGCGCGGGCGGCTCCCCCCAGGTCAGATAGACATCGCTGTGCCGCGCGGCCACCGGCCCGGCCGCCGGGGACGAGCCGCCGAAGAAGATCTCCGGCAGCGGGTCCGGCGGCAGCGCGGTCAAACCGCCCTCCACCTGGTAGTGCTCACCGGCGAAGTCGAACGGCCGGCCCTCCCACACCCCGCGCACCACCGACAAGAACTCCGCGGTGCGCGCGTACCGGCTGTCGTGGTCCAGATGGTCGCCGAAGCGCCGCTGCTCGGTCGGGTCGCCGCCGGTCACCACGTTGAGCATCAGCCGGCCCCGGGTGATCCGCTGGTACGTGGCCGCCATCTGGGCCGCCAGGACCGGGGAGATCACCCCCGGCCGGAAGGCCACCAGGAACTTCAGCCGCTGCGTGTGCTGGGACAGTGCCACCGTCGTCAGCCAGGCGTCCTCGCACCACGTACCGGTCGGCGTCAGCACCCCCTCGAAGCCCAACTGGTCGGCGGCGCGCGCGATCTGGGCGAGGTAGTCGATGTCGGGGGCGCGCACGCCGCTCACCGGGGTGATCCGGGACCGCTTGACCCCGCCGTCGGTGTAGGCGTGCCGGTCCACCAGGGTGCGGCCGTCGCCTCCGGTGGGCAGGAACCAGTGCAGATGTACGGACATGGGGCGGAAGCCTTTCGCTGGATGCGGGCGCGCGAGCCGGGCCGCCCCGGGTGGGGCGCCGTGCGGGGCGGCCCGGGAACGGCGAGGAAGAGCGGGGAACAGCGGGGAGGAGCGGGGAGGAGCGGGGACTCGGCGCATGGAGCCGGAAGCCGGAAGTCCCGGTCGGTGGGCGGTGCTTGGGCGGTCCCGGCGCGGCGGGGAGGTCCGGGAAAGCGGCGACCGGACGGTCACCGGGACGCGGCGAGCGGAGGCGGGACGTCGAACGTCAGCGGCCGGCGGGACACGCGGCGCTCGCCACCCGCAGCAGGTCGATGTGACCGCGCGTGGTGAGCAGGCAGCGACGTGACATGCAGCGACGGTAGCCAGCGGCGCGTCGGCCGGTCAATGGCGTCTCGGCACGTGGCCACCGCCGGCCGGTCGGGCCGGCCGGCGCTTTTGCCGACACGGCCCGCGCACCCCGCGGGAGCCCGCCGCGGTGCGCGACCATGGGCGCATGGCCGATTCCTTCACCACCCGAGTGCTCGCCGTCACCACCGGCTCCCGTGAGGCGGTGCACGATCTGACCGACGCCTGCGCGTCCTTCCTGCGGCAGGCGGCAGGTGGCCGCGACGGGCTGCTCAATGTCTTCGTGCCGCACGCCACCGCCGGGATCGCGCTGATCGAGACCGGCTCGGGCAGCGACGACGACCTGCTGGCGCTGCTGGGGGATCTGCTGCCCGCCGACGACCGCTGGCAGCACCGCCACGGTCACCGCGGCCACGGCCGCGACCATGTGCTGCCCGCGCTCGTCCCGCCGCATGCCACCCTTCCGGTCGTCGGCGGCCGGCTGGAGCTGGGCACCTGGCAGTCGGTCGTACTGGTGGACACCAACACCGACAACGCCGAGCGCCGGGTGCGGCTGAGCTTCCTCGGCTGACACGACGACAGGAGGGCCGCTGCCGCCCTACGCAGTCGCCCCGCCGCGCCGCACCACCGTCCGCGCCGTGCGCAGCAGCGCGGCAAGGGCGGGCGGCAGCGGGTTCCTGGGCAGCCAGGCGAGCGCCGCGGTGGACAGCGGGAGATCCGTCACCTCGACGTAGGCCACACCGGGGCGCGGATACAGCTGCCGTGCGGCGGCGGGAAGGAAGGCGATCGCCTCACCCCGCGCCACCGCGAGCAGCATCGCCTCGATGTCCGCGGCCACCGGGCCGAAGCGGACCGGCGTGCCGTCCGGACGGGGATTGACGACCCAGTCGTCCCACCACAGCCGCGGGGCGCCCGCGGGGACGTCCACGACGGGGCGGCCGGCGAGTTGCGCCAGGGTGATCGGCTGGCGCGCGGCCAGCGGGTCGTCGGCCGGCAGACACGCCAGGCGCGCTTCGGTGGCCAGTTGGAGGGTGTGGAGGCGGGGCGGCAGCGGCGGGCGGAGGAAAGCCGCGTCGAGCTCGCCGTCCATCAGTGCCTCGATCTGCTCGGTGAAGTTCACCGCGCGGATCTCCACCGTGATCCGGGGATGCCGGATCCCCAACTCGGCCAGGACGGTCCGCGTGTACGGCATCGCGGCTTCCGCCCCGATGGCGCCGATCACCAGGTGGCCGGCGACCTCCCGCTGGTGGAGTCCGGCCGATCCGCGGAGCCGGGCCATGGCGTCCGCCGCCGCCTTGACGTCGGGGAGCAGAGCCCGGCCGGCCGCCGTCAACTCCACGCTGCGGCTGCTGCGTTGGACCAGCTGAAGGCCCAGCGCGGTTTCCAGCGCGCGGATCTGCCGGCTCAGCGCCGGCTGGGTCATGAACAGCCGGGCGGCGGCCCGTCCGAAGTGCAGCTCCTCCGCCAGGACCAGGAACAGCCGTAGTTGATGGGTAGTGGGTTCACGGCGCGCGTCCGGATCGGGATCGGGATTGGGATCGGGCGAGGACGGGCCGAGCGCCCCCCCGTGATCTCGATCCATGCCCAACAGGTTATCGCCGCCGCGCAGTTCGTCATCGCCGCGCGCCTGCCGCGGCAGGGCGGCGGGCCGCACAATCCAGGGGTCGGGGTGACGGGCGCGCAGGGGGGCGCGACCCGGCACGTGGGGGCGCCCTGAAACTGCGGCAGTCGGCCGCGGGCCCGGGTCCGCAGGAGCGCGGGCGGACGAGTCGTCCGCGCTCCCGCGGACAGTGGGCAGCGGCAGGCGCTCGCCCGACGTCACCGTGCCGGGCCCGCGCGGGCCGGGGAGGCACACAGCCCTCAGGCGCCGACCAGCACCTCACCGAGGTCGTAGCTCACCGGCTCCTCCAGCTGCGCATACGTGCACTGCGCCGGCTCGCGGTCATCGCGCCAGCGGCGGAACTGCGCGGTGTGCCGGAAGCGGGCGCCCTGCATGTGGTCGTAGGCCACCTCGACCACCCGCTCCGGACGGAGCGGGATCCACGACAGGTCCTTCTTGCCGGTCCACCGGCTCGGCCCCCCGGGCAGCCGGTCGGCGGCCTGCGCCTCCTCGCTGGCCCAGCGCTCCCACGGGTGGCCCGCGGCGCTCTCCATCCGCAGCGGCTCCAGCTCCGCCATCAGCGCCCGGCGCCGGGCCATCGGGAAGGAGGCGCAGACCCCGACATGCTGCAGGCGCCCGGCCGTGTCGTACAGGCCCAGCAGCAGCGAGCCCACCACCGGGCCGCTCTTGTGCAGCCGCAGACCCGCCACCACGCAGTCGGCGGTGCGCTCGTGCTTGACCTTGACCATCACCCGCTCGCCCGGCCGGTACGGCAGCGCCGGCGGCTTGGCGACCACACCGTCCAGGCCCGCGCCCTCGAACCGCTCGAACCAGCCGCGGGCCACCTCGATGTCGTCGGTGGCGGGCGCGGTGAAGACCGGCGCGGACGCTCCGCGCAGCGCCCCGGTCAGCGCCTCACGGCGGTCCCGCTGCGCGGTGTCCATCAGCGAGCGGTCACCGAGCGCCAGCAGATCGAAGGCGACGAAGCCGGCCGGGGTCACCTCCGCCAGATGGCGTACCCGGGAGTCGGCCGGATGAATGCGTTCCAGCAGCGCCTCGAAGTCCAGCCGGCCGTCGCGGGCGATCACGATCTCGCCGTCCAGCACGCAGCGCGCCGGGACCCGCTCCCGCAGGGCGGCCACCACCTCGGGGAAATAGCGGGTCAGCGGTTTGCCGGAGCGGCTGCCCACCTCGATCTCGTCGCCGTCACGGAAGACGATCGCCCGGAAACCGTCCCACTTGGCCTCGTACAGCATGCCGGGCGGGATGGCCTTGGCGGCCTTCGCCAGCATCGGCCGCACCGGAGGCATGACAGGAAGGTCCATGAGGGCGATTGTGCGGGCGGCGACCGCTGCGCGCCCGCCGGACCGCCAGGTCCAGGGCCGCCTGCCCCGGGCCGCCTGCCCCCGGGCCGCCCGGTCCGGACCGCCCGCGCCGACGCGCGGCTCCCGGCGGCCCGGCCTAGCGTGGACGCATGGCTGAATCCCTGGACCTCACCGTCGGCGAGCGGACCGTCCGGGTGTCCAACCCGAACAAGGTGTACTTCCCGCAGCGCGGACTGACCAAGGGCGACATCGCCCGCTACTACGCCAGCGTCGGTGAAGGGGCCCTGCGGGCCCTGCGCGACCGGCCCACCACCTTGCAGCGATTCCCCGAAGGGGTGGACGGCGAGTTCTTCTTCCAAAAGCGCGCCCCCAAGAACCTCCCGGACTGGATCCCGACCGGCCGGATCGCCTTTCCCAGCGGCCGGCACGCCGACGAGATCTGCCCCACCGAGCCCGCCGCCGTGCTCTGGGCGGCCAACCTCGGCTGCCTGACCTTCCACCCCTGGCCGGTCCGGCGCGGCGACACCGAGCGCCCGGACGAGTTGCGCATCGACCTCGACCCGCAGCCCGGCACGGATTACGCCGACGCGGTACGCGCCGCGCTGGAACTGCGGGACGTCCTGCAGGAACTCGGCCTGGAGGGCTGGCCGAAGACCTCCGGCGGGCGCGGCCTGCACGTCTTCGTCCCCATCGCCCCGGAGTGGACCTTCACCCAGGTGCGGCGCTCGGCCATCGCGGTGGCCCGGGAACTGGAACGCCGCGACCCCGAGCGGGTCACCACCGCCTGGTGGAAGGAGGAGCGCGGCGCGAAGATCTTCGTCGACTACAACCAGACCGCCCGCGACCGCACGATCGCCAGCGCCTACTCGGTACGGCCCTTCCCGAACGCGCCGGTGTCCGCGCCACTGCGCTGGGAGGAGGTGCCCGACGCGGTGCCCGAGGACTTCGACGTGGTGACGATGCCGGCGCGGTTCGCCGAAGTCGGCGACGTGCACGCCGAGATGGACGAGCACGCCTTCCGGCTGGACGCGGCCCTCGAACTGGCCGCCCGCGACGAGAGCGAGCACAAGCTCGGCGACCTCCCCTACCCGCCCGAGCACCCGAAGATGGACGGCGAGCCGACGCGGGTCCAGCCGAGCCGGGCCAAGAAGTAGGCCCCGCGGGCCGCGCCCGGTCCCTTCTACGGCCCCGGTGCGGCCTCGATACGGCCCCGGTGGGACCCCGGCCGCGGTCCCGCAGTCGGCGCCGGACTACCGGGCCGCCCGCTCCCCGTCGGACACGGCCCCGCCGCCCACCGCCTCCACCAGCGGCAGTACCCGGTGGGCCACCCGCTCGCGCAGCGCTATCTCGGTGCGCGTGCGCACCACGCCGGGCAGTTGGACCAGCCGCTGGATGATGTCCTCCAGGTGCGGGTTGTCCCGGGCCACCACCCGGGTGAGCAGATCGCCGCTCCCGGTGATGGAGAACGCCTCGATGATCTCCGGCACCGCCGACAGCTCGTGGCCCACCTTGTCCAGGCACCCCTGGGTGACCTCGATCCGCACGAAGGCCAGCACCGGATGCCCCAGCCCGGCCGGGGATATCCGAGGCCCGGCCGGCGTCATCACCCCGGCCCGCTCCAACCGGTCGAGCCGGGCCTGCAGAGTGCCGCGGGCCACGCCGAGGATACGGGCGTACTCGCGGACGCTGGTGCGCGGCCGCTCCACAAGCAGGCGCAAAATGCTTGCGTCCAGGGCATCGACGGGCATGGGACGGCCGTTCCCCTCAAGATCAGGTCTCCGTCATATGCACTGTACGGATGGTCCCGAGCGCAGGGGTCACTTTGAGCCACTGTCCTGGTCGGGGCGAACCGGGCGATGCCGCCGGCCGGTCGGAGCCGTTCAGGCACGTGCGGGACGACGCGGGAATCCTTGCGCGGCGGCCCGGATCCAGCCGTGGCCGGCGAACCACTCCGCGCACCAGCCCGTCCACCGCGCCACGTACGGCTCCTGCGGAGCCAGGCCGAGGCCGTGCGCGCCGTGCGGGAGCACATGCAACTCGACCGGGACGCCGGCCCGGCGGAGCGCCGCCGTGTAGCCGAGCGCGTGCTCCACGTCGACCGACTCGTCGTCGGCGGTGTGCCAGCAGAAGACCGGCGGTGTGTCCGGGTGCACCGCGAATTCCAAGGAGACCGACCGCAGGGAACTCGGCCCGGCGTCCGGGCCGAGCAGCGAAGCTGTCGAATGCAGCGACGGCAGGTGGCTGAAGGACGTCACCGGATAGCAGAGCACGGCCAGGTCGGGCCGCTCGGCGCCCTCCGCCTCCGAACCCCCGGCGATCCAACCGGCCAGATGGCCGCCGGCCGAGAAACCCAGCACGGCCACCCGGGTCGGATCGGCGCCCGGCCCCGCCGCGCCCCCGCGGATCGCCCGCATGGCGGCCCGCGCGTCGTCCAACGGCGCCTTGGTGCCTCGGGGTTCGAGGCTGTAGCGCAGCACGGCGGCGTTCAGCCCGAGTCCGTTGAGCCACTCGGCGACCGGCTCCGCCTCGTGATCGGCGTGCAGGCGGTAGGCCCCGCCGGGCAGTACGAGGACGACGGGAGCCGGGGAGCCGCCCGCCGGAGCGGGACGGAAACTCAGCTGGCTGTCGAGGGATGCGGACACGCGGGTGCCTCCTGGAACGTGCGGATCTCCGTACCGTAACGCGGGCGCCGGTTGCCTTGATCAG
>NZ_FMCH01000569.1 GCF_900091855.1 Streptomyces sp. DvalAA-14 | reverse complement strand
TCGGTGAGCGCAGCGTCGGCCACCAGGACCCCGGCGCCACTTCGTCGGCGCTGCTGCTCAGCACGCTGGCCGATACGGCGAAGGGAGGCGCGGCATGACCGGGACGTCCGAGTCCGACGCCACGCTGGAGACGGCCCCGCTCGTCGGAGTCGTGCTGGTCTCGCACAGCGCCGCGGTCGCCGAGGCCGTCGCCGACCTGGCGGTCGGCCTGACCGGCGGCGGCGCCCGGGTCCAGGTCAGACCGGCCGGCGGCGCCCCCGACGGCGGCCTCGGGACCAGCTCCGACCTCATCGCCTCCGCCGCCCGGTCGGTCGACCGCGGCGCCGGGGTGGCTGTCCTGGCCGACCTCGGCAGCGCGGTTCTCACCGTCAAGGCCCTGCTGTCCGACGAGGAGCTCCCGGACGGCAGCCGGCTGATCGACGCCCCCTTCCTGGAGGGCTCGGTCGCCGCCGTCGTCACCGCCTCGACGGGCGCCGACCTGGACGCGGTGGCCGCCGCGGCGGCGGAGGCGTACACCTACCGCAAGACCTGAGGCGTCCCCCGCCCGACTCGGCGCGCCCCGATCGCGCGCCGTGTCGGGCGGCGGCAGGCCCCCTTTGCCGCGAGGTCCGCGGCAAAGGGGGCCGGTGGAGCGGGAGTTCAGCGCCCGTAGCCGAGCAGGGCACGGACCATCCGGCAGGTGATGTCGGACGGCGGGTGGACACCGATCAGCTCGGCGGTGTCGTGGATCTTCCGGTTGCCGGCCTGCGCGGGCTCGTACACGCCCGAGTCGAGCAGGGCGATGACCAGGCGCATGGTCTTCAGCCGGCGGTTGTGTGCGACGTACCACTCGCGGGGCAGCCCGGCGGGCAGCGGCTTCTTCGGCAACGGCGTCGCGAACAGCGGGACTTGCGTCGATCCGGACTTCGGCAGGGACAGTACGGCAGCGGCCATCGACATCCTCCAGAGGCGTCGGCCAACCCTCTCGAACACTGTCGATTTTACCGCCAAGCACTGACAAAGTCCGCTGGCCAGACGGAGGTTGACGACCCGGGCGGAGGACCGCGCGCGGGCTCGCCGACGACGAGGGCTCCGGCGCGGGTCAGGTCGCGCCGGAGCCCTCGCATCCCATCAGAGCGCTGACGTAAATTCAATAGTGAATTACGCAAAAACTCGATGGGGATGTGAAACACCTGCACAGGCCGTCGCCGTCCTGCTCCGGCCCGCTCGCCCGGGGGCGGCGATCGGCCGCCGCCCGCTACGGCGCCGGGTAGCCGCGGTCCGCCAGGCCGGGCGCGGGGGCCGGGGCGAACCAGGTCGGGTCGTTGCGCAGCGCCAGCTCGATCCGGCCGCGGGCGATCGGCCCCAGTGGCGGCAGCTCGTCCGGTGCGAACCAGCGTACGTCCAACGACTCGTCGTCGTTCACCCGCGCCTGGCCGCCGACCGCCCGGCACCGCAGCACGATGTCGACGTACTGGGCGCGGTCGCCGTTCTCGTAGAGCACCGGCTCATTGGTGAAGACGCTCAACACCCGCTCCACGACGGCGGAGACCGCCGTCTCCTCCAGGATCTCCCGCACCGCGGCCTCCGCGGGCTGCTCGCCGGGATCCGGGATACCGCTGATGAGCGCCCACTGACCGTTGTCCGCGCGCTTGTTGAGCAGGATGCGGCCACGGGCGTCGAACACCACCATCACCACCCCGGGCAGGAACAGCAGGGTGTCCCCCGCCTTCTCGCGGATGTCCAGGATGAATTTCGGAGTCGCCATGCCCTGAGCCTACGAGACAAAGGGTGAACGCCACATCAGCACCAGGATTCACACGCCGGACATGGTTCCCGCGCAACATATCCACAGCGGCTCCTTCAGCCGTTACGGTGAGGCCGAAGACAGCGCCCACGCGGGGAACGCGGGTGTGACGGCACCCCGTCGCGCCCGGGTGGCGGCAGGGGGTACCGGGGGGATGGACACGACGGCCGGCGACACGCCGGACGCCGCGCGGGCGCAGCGGTCGTCCGGCGGGCCCGCTGCGGCGGTCCGCGCCGCACGGCCGGGCGGCGCGGTCACGGACGCGGTCGGCATCGG
>NZ_FMCH01000236.1 GCF_900091855.1 Streptomyces sp. DvalAA-14 | reverse complement strand
CAGCGCGCGCTCCGCGTGCCCTGCGATCCTCCTGCTGGTCGAAGGGAAGGAAGAAACCGGGCAGCTAAACGTTAGCGCTAACAAAAGCGCCGGACACCTGGGCGTGCCCGTGGCAGTGGCGGCTCTCCTGGGCTGTTCCCAACGGACGAGCACAGCACCCCGCGTCGCCTCCCACCCCCCACACTCTCAAGGAACAGACAATGGAGTCTTCACCCCTTAAGCCGCGCAGCGCCGCAGCCCGCCGATCCCGCTCACCCGCGGTCGCGGTCCTGGGCGTGATGACGCTGCTGGCCGCGATGCTGGTGACCGCGCTGACGTGGTCGGTGCCGGCCTCCGCGGTGGCCGCCCCCCTGGTGGGCCAGGCATCGGGACGATGTCTGGACGTCAAGGGCGACGTCGACACGGCGGGCACCGCCCTGCAGATCTGGGACTGCAACGGCCAGGCGAACCAGGCGTTCGACTTCACCTCCGCGGGCGAGATCCGGACGATGGGCGGCACCCGCTGCGTGGACGTCGCCAACAACCAGACCTCGGTGGGAGCCGCGGTCATCATCTGGACCTGCAACGGGCAGTCGAACCAGATGTGGCGACAGAACTCGGACGGGTCGATCACCGGGGTCCAGTCCGGTCTGTGCCTGGACGTCAACGGAGCGGGTACCGCCGACGGCACCGCGGTCATCCTGTGGACCTGCAACGGGCAGGGCAACCAGCGGTGGAGCGCGTCGGGGACCGCGCCTCCGGCGGGCGGCTCGGGTCCGTGCGACCTCTACGCCGCGGGCGGCACGCCGTGTGTGGCCGCGCACAGCACGGTGCGCGCGCTGTACAGCTCGTACGCCGGCCGGCTCTACCAGGTCAGGCGCTCGTCGGACAACACGACCAGGGACATCGGGGTACTCGCGACCGGCGGTGACGTCAACGCCGCCGCGCAGGACTCCTTCTGCGCCGGCACCTCCTGTGCCATCACGGCCGTCTACGACCAGTCCGGCCACGGGAACGACCTGTGGTACCAGGGATCGGCGCAGGTACCGGGGTCGAGCCAGAGCGGCCCGGCGAACGCGACCTCCGAGTCACTGACCGCGGGCGGCAACAAGGCCTACTCGCTGTACATCAATCCCGGGAACAGCTACTGGCGGGACGGCCATCTGACCGGCGTACCGACCGGGACCGCCCCGGAGGGCGCCTACATGGTGACCAGCGGCACCCACGTCAACAGCGGTTGCTGCTTCGACTACGGCAACAGCGAGACGGACCGCAAGGCGGATGCCGCGGGGGCCATGGACGCGATCAACTTCGGCAAGCAGTGCTGGTTCGGCGGGTGTTCGGGCAGCGGCCCCTGGGTCCAGGCGGACCTCGAATGGGGTCTGTACCCCGGCGGCAGCCAGTCCTGGAACACCAACCAGCGCGCGTTCACCAGCAAGTTCGTGACCGCGATGCTGAAGAACAACGGCACGACGAGATTCGCGCTCAAGGGTGCGAACGCGCAGTCGGGCGGACTCAGCACGCTGTGGGACGGCGCTCTGCCGTCCGGGTACAACCCGATGAAGAAGCAGGGGGCGATCGTCCTGGGCAGCGGCGGTGACTGCTGCAAGCCCGGCGGCGGCGCGAACCTCAGCGCGGGCACCTTCTACGAGGGGGCCATCGTCACGGGTTACCCGTCCGACGCCACTGACAACGCGGTGCAGGCCAACATCGCGGCGGCGGACTACCGCTGAGGTCGGTTCTCCCACCGGGGTGGGCGGCGGTCCCGGCACGTCCGGGACCGCCCCGCCACCCGCCCGCGCAGCCCCTCCCGCGCAACCGCCCGGCCGGCGGCTGCCGCCCGTCCTGGCGGACGGGCTCCGGGAGAGGCCCGTTCCCCCCACTACCCGGCCGAGGAGTCGATGCGTCATGACCTTGTTCGCCGTACCAGCAGAGCAGTTGCCCCCGCCGCCCCGGCGGCGGTCCCTGCGCAGGACGTTAGCGCTCACATTTTCCGCCGCGCTCCTGGCGCTGGCCGCTCCCCTGGTCACCATCGCGGTCGCCCAACCGGCCGCCGCGCTGGGCAACGGCCTGGCCCTGACTCCGCAGATGGGCTTCAACGACTGGAACGCCTACGGGTGCAATGTGTCGGAGTCGCTGATCAAGGCGACGGCCCAGGCGATGCACACCGACGGTATGCAGGCGGCCGGATACAGCTACGTCAATATCGACGACTGCTGGATGACCCATTCCCGGGACAGCGGCGGCCGACTGGTGCCGGATCCTGCGAAGTTCCCCGACGGGATCAAGGGCACGGCCGATTACGTGCACTCGCTGGGCCTGAAACTGGGCATCTACGAGGACGCGGGACTCCAGACCTGCGGCGGCTTTCCCGGCAGCCTGGGCCACGAGACCACTGACGCGCAGAGCTTCGCCTCCTGGGGCGTGGACTACCTGAAGTACGACAACTGCTACGCCGGTCCGGGTTGCGCACTGAACTCGTGCGGCAACGGCAACGAGACGCCGGCGCAGACGCGCTACACCACCATGCGCGACGCCCTGGCTTCCACGGGCCGGCCGATCCTGTTCAGCCTGTGCAACTGGGGCCAGGAGAACGTGTGGACCTGGGGCGCGAACGTGGGCAACAGCTGGCGCACCACGGGTGACATCAACGCCAGTTTCTCCAGCATGCTGTCGATCTTCCACAGCAACGTGGGACTGGCCTCCTACGCCGGTCCGGGTCACTGGAACGATCCGGACATGCTGGAGGTCGGCAACGGCTCGCTGAGCTCCACGGAGGCCCGTTCGGAGTTCAGCCTCTGGTCGGAGATGGCGGCGCCCTTGATCGCGGGCACCAACATCGCCTCGGCGAGTTCCACGACGCTCTCCACGCTCACCAATACCCGAGTGATCGCGGTGGACCAGGACTCGCTCGGCCGCCAGGGCACCATGGTGTCCTCCTCGGGCGGTCTGGATGTGCTGGCCAAGCCGCTGGCCAACGGCGACGTGTCGGTGGCGCTGTTCAACGAGACCGGTTCGGCCGCGACGATCAGCACGAACGCCGGAGCGGTCGGCAAGTCCGGCGCGTCGAGCTACACGCTGACCGATCTGTGGTCGGGAGCGGCGTCGACCACGTCGGGCGCGATCAGCGCTTCGGTTCCGGCGCACGGCACGGTCATGTACCGAGTGGCGGGCGGCACGACCGGCGGCGGTGCGGGGACCAGCGGCGCGCTGCGCGCCGTGGGCGCGGGCAAGTGCCTGGACGTGCCCAACTCCAGCACCACCGCCGGCACCCAGCTGCAGATCTGGGACTGCAACAGCCAGCCGAACCAGACCTGGACGCGCACCTCCTCCAACCAGCTGACGGTGTACAGCGGTAGCGGGCAGATGTGCCTGGACGCCTACAACAGCCAGACCACCGCCGGGACGAAGGTGGAGGTGTGGGGCTGCAACGGCCAGCCGAACCAGCAGTGGGTGCTGAACTCCAACGGCACCGTCACCAGTGCCCAGTCCGGCCTGTGCCTGGACGTCACCGGCGGCTCCACCGCCAACGGCGCGCTGGCCGAACTGTGGACCTGCAACGGCCGGAGCAACCAGCAGTGGACGCTCGACTGACGCCGGGCAGAACGCGGCGTCCGGCGCCGGGCAGCGCCTGACGGCCGCTCCAACCCGTTCTGCCCGCCCCGTGCGCTGACCGGCGCCCCGCTCGCGAGCGCGCCGGCCGGCACGCGGAAGTTCATCCGGTTTGCCTTCGAAAGGACGGTAAGGTGTCTGTTTTGGGCCGGTTGTTCCGGCATTTGCGAGTTTCGACGGCAGTGTGCACGGGCCTGATCCTCGCTGCGGGCGGTGTGGTGGGTACGGCTGCCGTACCGGCGCACGCCGCGACGTCGATCGCCATCAATGGCGCGTCGGCAGGACGGGTCTTCGACGGGGTCGGCGCGATCAGCGGCGGCGGCGGCAACAGCCGGCTGCTGATCGACTACCCCGAACCCGAGCGCGGTCAGATCCTGGACTACCTGTTCCGGCCGGGTTACGGCGCGTCCCTGCAGATCCTCAAGGCTGAGATCGGCGGCGACACCAACTCGACCTCCGGGGCGGAGCCGAGTATCGAGCACACCCGCGGCACCGTGAACTGCAACACCGGCTACGAGTGGTGGCTGATGGGGCAGGCCAAGGCGCGCAACCCGAATCTGAAGCTGTACGGGCTCGCCTGGGGCGCGCCCGGCTGGATCGGCAACGGCAACTTCTGGTCCACCGACATGATCAACTACCTGCTGTCGTGGCTCGGCTGCGCCAAGCAGCACAACTTGAGCATCGACTACCTCGGGGGGTGGAACGAGCGCAACTACAACATCTCCTGGTACGAGCAACTGCGCAGCGCCCTCAACGCCAACGGCTACAGCAACATCAAGATCGTCGCGGCCGACTCGGACTGGTCGGTGGCCAACGACGTCGACTCCAACGCGGCGTTCGCCTCGGCGGTGAGCGTCATCGGCGCCCACTATCCCTGCGGCTACCGGTCGTCCCAGGCCAACTGCGCGGTGCCCGGGGCCGCGTCATCGTCCGGCAAGCCCCTGTGGGCCAGCGAGAACGGCTCGGACGACTACAACGGCGGAGCCCAGGCGATGGCCCGCGGGATCAACCGCGGCTACATCGACGGCCGGATGACGGCCTACCTCAACTGGCCGGTGGTGGCCGCGGTCACGCCGAACCTGCCGTACCCGACGATGGGCCTCGCGCTCGCCTCGCAGCCGTGGTCCGGCTACTACGCGATCGGCAAGAACGCCTGGGTGACGGCGCAGACCACCCAGTTCACCGCGCCGGGCTGGCACTACCTCGACGACTCCAGCGGCTACATCGGCGGCAACCGGAACAACGGCAGCTACGTGTCGCTGAAGTCGACGAACAACTCCGACTACTCCACCGTCATCGAGACGATGGACGCCGGCAGCGCCCAGACGCTGAACTTCACCGTCGCCGGGGGGCTGTCCACCGGCACCGTGCACGTCTGGTCGACCAAGGTCAGCTCCAACAACCCGGCGGACTACCTCGTGCACGCCGCGGGCATCACGCCGTCCGGTGGAAGTTTCAGCCTGACCGCGCAGCCCGGCTACGTCTACACCCTCACTACCACCACCGGCCAGGGCAAGGGCTCCGCCACCAGCCCCGCGCAGGGCGGCCTGAGCCTGCCCTACAGCGACTCCTTCGACAGCTACGCCGCCGGCACCGAGGCGAAATACCTGATGGACTGGCAGGGCGCCTTCGAGGCGGTCGGCTGCGGCGGCGGTCGCAGCGGCACCTGCATACGCCAGATGAGCGCGCAGAAGCCGATCACCTGGGACGCGCTGTCCGATCCGCACGCCCTGCTCGGTGACGTGAACTGGAGCAACTACACCGTCTCCTCCGACGTGCTGCTCGAACAGGCGGGATACGCCGACCTGATCGGCCGTGCCAACGGGCAGGACTACACCACCACCGGCGGCCTGAACGCCTACCGCCTGCGGGTGAGCGACACCGGGGCGTGGTCGATCCTCAACTCGAACACCAACGGCTCGGTCAGCACGCTGGCGCACGGCACGGTCGCGGCACTGGGCACCGGTCGGTGGCACTCCCTGGCGCTGTCCTTCGCCGGGAACACCATCATCGCCGCCATCGACGGCTCCCAGGTCGGTTCCGTGAACGACTACACCTGGGCCGGCGGCCAGATCGGCTACGGGACGAGCCAGGGCGAGACGGCCCAGTTCGACAACCTGTCCATCAAGCCCGGCACCGGCGGAGGCAGCGGCGGCACGACCGCGCCGATCGTCGGCGCCGCGTCCGGCCGGTGCGTGGATGTGCCGGGCCAGTCGCAGACAGCGGGCACCCAGGTGGAGCTGTGGGACTGCAACAGCGGCACCAACCAGCAGTGGGCCAGCACCTCCGCCGGTGAGCTGCGGGTCTACGGCGGGGACTGCCTGGACGCGTACGGGGCGGGAACCACCGCCGGTACCAAGGTCGACATCTGGGCCTGCGACGGCGGTGCCAACCAGAAGTGGACGCTCAACACGAACGGCACCATCACCAACCCCCAGTCCGGCCTGTGCCTGGACGCCACCGCTTCCGGCACCGCCAACGGCACGCTGCTGGAGCTGTGGACCTGCACCGGCGGCAGCAACCAGAAGTGGACGCACAGCTGAACACCCCGACCGGCTGACGACCGGCGGCACCGCCGCTCGTCAGCCGGCCGGACCGCGTCCCCGTGACGCGCCTGTTCCGAACGACCGGCGGCGGCCGGGCCGGGAATTCCCGGCCCGGCCGCCCCGGGACCGCGGATTCCCCCCATCGGCACCCCCACCGACTGTGAGGCCACCATGTCCTCCTCATCACTTCCGATCAGCCGTCGCCGTCTGCTGGCGGCGGCCGGCGCGGCCTCGGCCGTCGGCCTGCTGCGGTTCGCCCCCGAAGCCGCGGCGACCGCCGGACCGGGGAGCTACACCGCGAGCTGGTCGTCCGTCGACCAGCACCCGCCGGCGCCAGCGTGGTTCCAGGACGCCAAGTTCGGCATCTACTACCACTGGGGCGTCTTCAGCGTTCCCGCATTCGGCAACGAGTGGTACCCGCGCAACATGTACATCGGCGGCTCGGCCGAGAACCAGCACCACATCGCCACCTACGGCGACCCGTCGGTGTGGCCGTACAACAACTTCATCGACGGCGCCCGCGACAAGTCCGGGAACTTCGTGCAGTTCGCCCCCAAACAGGTCTCCCAGGGGGGCAAGTGGGACCCGAACGCCTGGGCGCAGCTCTTCAAGGCCGCCGGCGCCAAGTTCGCCGGACCGGTCGCCGAGCACCACGACGGCTTCTCCATGTGGAACAGCCAGTCCAACCCGTGGAACTCGGTCAAGCACGGGCCGAAGCTCGACCTCGTGGGTCTGCACGCCCAGGCCATCCGCGGCCAGGGGCTGAAATTCATGACCTCGCTGCACCACGCTTACCACTTCAACGGCTACTACGACCACGTGCCGTACCAGTCGGACCCGACGCTGCGCATCCTCTTCGGCCAGCAGGGCACCACGGCGGAGAACCAGCTCTGGTACAACAAGCTGGTCGAGGTCATCGACGGCTACCAACCGGACCTGATCTGGCAGGACTTCGACCTGGGCCTGGTCCAGGAGTCCGACCGGCTGCAGTTCCTCGCGTACTACTACAACCAGGCCGTCGCCTGGAACAAGGACGTGGCCGCGACCTACAAGGACGGCCTGGACAACAAGGGCGAGGTCTACGACTTCGAACGCGGCGGCCCGTCGGGGCTGCTCACCCCGTACTGGCTCACCGACGACAGCATCTCCTCGTCCAGCTGGTGCTACACGGTGGGCATCGGCTACTACACCACCCAGGCCCTGCTGCACGCGCTGATCGACCGGGTCAGCAAGGGCGGCAGCATGCTGCTCAACATCGCCCCGATGGCCGACGGCACCATCCCCTCCGGGCAGCAGTCGATCCTGCTGGGGATGGGCGACTGGCTCGGCCGCTTCGGAGAGGCCGTCTACTCCACCCGCTCCTGGACCAGCTTCGGCGAGGGCCCGACCCAGATGGGCGGCGGCACGTTCAGCGGCCCGCTGGCCGGTACCGCCCAGGACATCCGCTTCACCCGCAGCCAGGACAACAAGGTGCTCTACGCCACCGCGCTGGGATGGCAGGGCGGCACCATGACCATCAAGACGCTGAACGCCAACCAGTTCACCATCAGCAGCCTGACGAGCGCGCAACTGCTGAACAACGCCACCGGGTCGTACACCAACCTGCCCGCACCGACCCAGGACGGCGCCGGTCTGCACCTGGCCATGCCCTCGTCCAACCCCCCGTTCACCGCGCTGGCCTACACCGTCAAGCTCACCTTCTCCGGCCAGATCCCGAGCCTCAGCCCGGGCACGTCCACCGGCTGGGTGAAGATCGCCAACGTCACCAGCGGACTGGCGCTCGACGGCGGCGGCAGCGTCGCCTCCGGCTCCAACCTCAAGCAGTGGACCTGGGACGGCAGCAACAACCTGCAGTGGCAGCTGGTGGATCTGGGCACCGGCTACTACCGGATCATGAACCGTACCAACGGCATGGCCGCCGACAGCTGGGGCGACAGCACCAACGGAGCGCCCGCCCGCCAGTCCCCATGGAACGGCGGCAACAACCAGCAGTGGTCGCTGGTCAGCGTGGGCACCAACCGCTACCAGATCGTCAACCGGGGCAGCGGCACCGCCCTCGACGGAAGCGGCAGCACCACGTCAGGCTCCACCGCGGTGCTGTGGGCGCCGAACTCCAGCACCAACAACGAGTGGACCGTCACCGGCGTCTGACCGCTCCCGTACCCCGACCGCACGGAGCACCACCAGGCAGTCCCGACGGCCGTTCCGCTC
>NZ_FMCH01000497.1 GCF_900091855.1 Streptomyces sp. DvalAA-14 | reverse complement strand
GGCGACCGCGCCCAGCGAGAAGACCGCGTGGAAGGCGGACATCACCGGGCGCCGGTAGCCGCGTTCCACCTGCACGGCATGGGTGTTCATGCTGACGTCCAGGCAGCCGTTGCCCAGGCCCAGAGCCAGCAGCGCCGCGCCCAGGGTCCAGCCGCTGTGGGCCAGGCCCGGCAGCACCACCGCGGCCGCGCACAGCGCGCCGCTGGCCGGCACCACCGTGCGGGCGCCGAACCGGTCGGCGACCGGGCCGGCCAGCTGCATACCGGCGAAGGCCCCGCCGCCGAGCAGCAGCAGGAGCGAGCCGAGCACCGCATGGCTGATCCCGGCCCGCTGTTCGATCACCGGGATGTGCACCACCCACATCCCCAGCACGAATCCGTTCAGGGCGAAGTAGGCGAAGGTGGCGATCCGCGCAGCGCGGAGGGATCTCTGCATGACAGTGAACATAACAAACATCTATGCTGATCAACAGCGGGCGTTCCGAACATAGAGCTGCTCGGTGGTGTTCAATAGAGACCATGGTGAGTACTGAACGACACCGGCGGATCGTCACCGCCGTCGGCGAGGCCGGGCAGCTCAGCGTCGCCGACCTGGCGTCGATGACCGGCGCCTCGGAGATGACCGTTCGCCGTGACCTGGAGATCCTGTCCGAGCAGGGCCTGCTGGAGCGCTACCGGGGCGGCGCCCGCAGCGTCATGCTGCGCGGCGAGGAGCCGCCCTTCGCGCTGCGGGCCGCCGAGGGGCTGGCGGCCAAACAGCGGATCGCCGCCGAGGTGGCCGGCCTGATCACGGACGGCGAAACGGTGCTCATCGACAGCGGCACCACCTGCCTGGAAGTCGCCCGCGCCCTCCAGCAGCGACGGCTGACCGTCATGCCGCTGTCCCTGCACGCCCTGAACGCCCTGACCGGCGCGCCCCGGCTGCGGCTGCTGGTGCCCGGCGGCGAACCCCGCCCCGGTGAACTCGCCCTGATCGGGCCGCTCACCGAAGCCTCCCTGGCCGCGGTCCGCTTCGACACCGCCGTGCTCGGCTGCTGCGGACTGACCGCCGCCGACGGTCTCACCGCCTACGACCTCGCCGAGGCCGCCATCAAACGGGCCGCGATCAGCTCCGCCCGCCGGGTGATCGCGGTCGCCGAGGCCGGCAAGCTCTCCCGGACCGCGCTGGCCTTCGTCGCGCCGGCCGCCGCCCTCAACACCGTCGTCACCGAGGAAGGGGCACCCCAGGACGCAACCGAGGCCCTGGCCGCGGCGGGCGTGACGGTCCGAACGGTCCGCGTCACACCGTAGGTTCGGTGAACCGCGACGCCGGCGAGGCCCGGTGGACGGGGGCGGCCCCTAGGACGTTCTAGACGGCCTGTGCGGCGCCGACCTGACCCTGCGTCGCACAGGCTGCTTTCCGCTGCGGCGAACTCCCGGCGGTGATCAAGCCTGTCCGACGGCCCTCCAGTCACACGCGCGGAGGCGCGGTTCGGCCCGCGCCGGGCTGCTCCAGGTCAGCGCCCCAAGGGCAGGGCTGGGCCTGCCCGCTGGGGACGCAGAAAGCGAGCATAGGATGCGTTTGAATTTCCGACTCGAGGGGGAACACATCATGAGAGCGTCCATACGCAGAGCCGGCACGGCCTCCGCGCTGACCACAGGAGTGCTGATGGCCGCGCTGATGGGGCCGGGCAGCGCGTCGGCGACCCCGGTCAACGCACCGGCCAAGGCCGGAACCCTCAAGAACGCGGCCAGCGGCATCCCGAAGACGATGCGTCACGGCCAGACCGTCCACATGACGCTGTACTACAAGCAGAACTCGCCGGACATCCTGGTCCCCAGTTCCTTCGGCGTGAGCCTGTATAAGACCGGCGGGAACACGAGCGACGAGCTGCGCGGCATCACCGCGTCCTGGTGGGACCAAGTCACCCACCGATGGGAGAGGTTCTCCTGGGCCACCAAAGAAGGGGACATCTACTTCGACCTGCCGGCCTCCCCCGCCGTCAAGGTCGGGTCCGGCATTCTTGCCCACGTCTACATCCGCCTCACGTTCGGCACGGCAACGCCCAGCGGTGTGTGGCACTTCTGGCCGCAGCTGGACGGGTACTCGCTGCTCGACAAGCACGGCAAGTCCGTCAACGCCTATCTCGACGGCTCCGACAAGGACATCCGGATGTACCAGTCCACGCTGCGGTCCTGACGGCCCGGGGCCCGGCGCGTGATCGAATCCGAGATGGAGATCAGCGAGGATCTGGTCCGCGACCTCCTTCGGGAGCAGCATCCGGACCTGGCCGGACTGCCCCTCCACGAGGTGGCGGGCGGCTGGGGCAACCAGATGTGGCGCCTCGGGGACGAATTGGCCGTCCGGATGCAGCGGATGGACAAGAGCCCCGATTTGCAACTCAAGGAGCGCCGTTGGCTGCCGACTCTCGCGTCGCGCCTGCCGCTGCCGATTCCTGTCCCCCTGCGGGAGGGTGCGCCGTCCGAGCGCTTTCCCAAGATCTGGACCGTCATGACATGGGTGGAGGGCACGCCGCTGGACCACGGCTCGATCACTCGCGGCGACCACGCGGCCGAGACGCTGGCGGGCTTCCTCAAGGCGCTGCACGTGGAGGCGCCCGCCGACGCCCCGACCGCTGCGGACTTCGGCGCTCACCCCAAGCACTGCACGGACGGCTTCGAGCGCTTCTTCCAGGCCGCTGCCCCGACCGACCTCGCCGTCGAGTCGATGGGCCGGAACGGGGACCGCGGCCTGCCCGGCGGCAAGCCGAACTGGGGGCCCGCAGGCCGGTCCTCACTCGATCGTGTCCTGAAAGGCCTTTGATTCAACGACCGCTCATACGTCGACCGTACATCAAGGCAGGCGTAGACGGGGGTGAACTTATCGGCATCAGCCCTGCGTCCATAAATTCAGCGGCTATCTCCTCCCGGGATGCGGGCCACAGGAGAAAGCTCTCGCCTTTTGTCCTCACGATCACCCCGCCCCTTTCGACTCGGTAGGTGAAAGTTGATCGAATAACTTCCCCTTCCGGCTCCGAGCAGACGCTTGCCGAATAAACGTCCCGACCGAGTCGAATTTTAGGGAGCTCCCGATTTTCGGCATGCAACGGCAGTCGGCGAGGAGGCGGATCTACAATCGCCAGACCACCGGGCGTAAGAGCTTCGACCATTGCTCTCCATGTCGCACGGCGCTCGGCAGGGTCAAGACAGCCGACAACATTGGAACACACGACAAGGTCGGCGACGTTCGTCAGCGCGCACTCGCTCAAAATGAACGGATGGACCGTTGCACGTGCCCGATCACCGGCGGGAGCGGAGGCAAGTCGGCTGAGGAGAACCGCCCGCATGGCCCGAGCAGGTTCTACCGCGTGGACAGGCACAGCACTGTGCTCGAGCAGTACGTCAGTTACGACTCCCGTCCCCGCGCCTACGTCCAGAATTCCGATACGGGCACGTCGCGCGGCCGGCGCAAAACAGTCCTTGGCCCGACGGCGGACTTCGTTCTCTTGGAGGATGTCGTAGAATTCTGCGGTCACTTCGTAGGGCTGAGTCTCTTCGGCTGAATCAGTCGCCATAAAAACCCGGTCCCCTCTTGAACCCAGCGACAGGAACTGACAGCCACTCCCCCGGTTCTCCCGAAGCCGTTGATGTCAGGTGTGACCCTGGCGCGGCCACACCGCGAGGCAACCGGCGCGTGGGAGTCACCCGGGCGGGCTCTTCAGCCGGGTGCGGGCCATCAGCAGAGTGACATCGTCCGCGTAGACGCTCCTCTCGTTGTCCGGCACCATCGCGCTTCGGGAGCGCGGGGTCATGGTGTCGATCACTCGCGTGCTGAGCTCCTCCAGCGGGGTTCGGGGGCCGGTGAGAGCCGCACGCAGCCGGTGCATGCCGGTGTCGAGGTCTTCCGTCCGGGTTTCGATGAGGCCGTCGGTGTAAAGGGCGAGGATGCTGTTCTCGGGCAGTTGGAGTGCGTGGGGCTCGTAGGACATCAGGCCCACGCCGATCGGCGGCCCGGGTGGCACGTCGGGGAAGGTGACGCTGCCGTCGGGGTGGAGGACGGCGGGCGGGGGGTGGCCGGCCGAAGCGATGGTGCAGGTGCCGGTGTCCGGGTCGTAGATGGCGTAGACGCAGGTACAGGTCATGACGGGGCCTGCGAAGCCTTCGGTGTCGGTGTCCTGCTCGGTGATCGAGGGGATCAGGCGGTCGAAGCGGGCGAGGAGCTCGGCGGGCGGCAGGTCCCGGTCGGCGAGGGTGCGCACGGCGGTCCGGAGCTGGCCCATCAGCGCGGCCGCGTTGATGCCGTGGCCGACGACATCGCCGACGACCAGGCCGACCCGTGCCTCGGGCAGCGGGATGGCGTCGAACCAGTCGCCGCCGACTCCGTCGTGCGTGTCGGCGGGCAGGTAGCGCGAGGCCAGTTCGACCGCCTCGCCGCCGGACAGGTTGTGCGGCAGCAGGTTGCGCTGGAGCGCGATGGATGCGGCCCGCTCCCGCGAATAGCGGCGGGCGTTGTCCAGGCTCAGCGCGGCCCGCCCGGCCAGTTCCTCGACCAGCAGCAGATCGTCCCTGGAAAATGGTGTCTTGTTCTCGTTGCGGACAAGGACCGCTTCTCCGAGCAGCGTCCCGCGGGCCAGCAGGGGGACGATGATCAGCGAGTGAATGCCCGTCTCCCGGATGATGCGTGCGCGGTTCGGGTCCTGCTCCAGCCAGCCGCCGCGGGAGGTGTCCACGACGGGCTGGAAGTACGTTTGCCCGGACACCAGTCCACGGTTGAACGGGGACTGGGGGGGAACGAAAACGGCTTCGCCGATCTGCCACAGCGCTTCGGGCTCCCCCTCGTGGATGGAGGCCATGCCGGCGCGGCGGAAGACCGGGATGCTGGAGTCGGAGGACGCGAGGCGCTGCAGGGGCTCCTCGCCGAGCGGCACGGTCTCTCCCAGGTCGACGCTGACGAAGTCGGCTATCCGGCCCACCGCCACGTCGGCGAGTTCCTGGGCGGTTCTCATCACGTCCAGCGTGGTGCCGATACGGTTGCCGGCCTGGCCGAGGATCAGCAGGTGCTGGCGGACCAGGGAGTTCTCGATGTCGGTGGCCATGCTGACCACCCCGATCGGCTTCCCGTCCGCCCCGTCGAGGCGGAAGTAGGTGGCCGCCAGCAGGCGCTCCTCGTCCTCTCCCGGGATGCGCCAGGTGTATTCCTGTTCGATGAGCGGCTCACCGGTGTCCAGCACCTGCCGCATCGCGACCACGATCGATTCGCCCATCTCACCGGGCTGGACCTCGGTCATCAGGCGTCCCAGCCGTCGGCGCCGCAGCACGCCGTCCTGGTGCTCGGCGGTGCGGTTCAGCCACACGCAGCGCAGATCCGTGTCCCAGATGGACAGTCCGATCGGCGAGTGCGCCATGGGTGGCGCTGCGGCTGCCGACCGCGGCGGCGACCAGGACACTGCCCCGGTGGGGTCGGTGACCGTCACGAACCAGTCCGCGCGGTTGTCGCCGTGCAACGGGGAGGCTTCTACGGTCATCCGCGCCTCGGCCCGGTTCTTGCGGCGGATCCGGGCAACTCCGGACCACGGTGCGCGGGCCCGCGCGGCCCACGCGTCGAGTTCGGCCGCTTCGCATTCGGCCAGCAGTCGCGTGGCTGGGCGGCCCACCACCTCGTCCGCGCGGTAGCCGGTGGCCCGCTCGGCGGTCGCCGTCCAGCCCAGGACAATCCCGTCGCCGCTGATCACCGCGGTGGCCGCGCCGACCGGGCCGAGAATGTCCTCCGCGGTGAAAGGCTTTCCGGTGCTGGATTCGGCCATCCCCTGCATCCCATCGATCGATGCGCGTGCATACCTTTCCCCGGCGTGGTGATCTGCTGTCCATTTTGCGCCGGATCAGGCGTGGGCGCGGGTTGAGAAACTCGTCCCGGTCTGCGAGGAGACCGGGATGCCCCAGGTCACGTGTGACCTGGGGAAAACGTGGACGTTCGACCATTGCGGAGCGTGGCTGTTCCGCTGCTTGACGCGCACGAGTTCCCGCAGGGCGCGACACCGGTCGTACGAGCGGGCAGCAAACGCGGATTGGTGAGACGCTTGCGAGGGCGCAATACCGCCTGGGCGCTGCCGGCGGGGGCGTACCTCGCACGATCTGCCGGGGTCGGACGTAGCGCCCGTGCCGATCCCCCCATGGTTCGGCGAAATCGAGCGTCCCCCGATTCGAGGAGCTGGTGATTCATGCCCCGTGAGCGTGATGAGATTCTGCCGTCGGGCCCGGAAGGCCATGCGGACAACAGCCAGTGGATCGGCGGCGAGCCCAAAGTCCTGGTTTTCGATGTCAATGAGACGCTCATCGACTTCGAGTCCATGAACCCGCTGTTCGAACGGGTTTTCGGCGACAAGCGGACGTTGCGCGAGTGGCTCGGGCATCTGGTCATGTACTCGATGACTCTCACGCTCTCCGGCCTGTACGAGGAGTACTTCTCGCTCGGCCGTGGGTTGTTCCGCATGGTGGGTGACATCCACGGCGTGAAGGTCACCGACTCCGACCTGGACGAACTGGAGACGGGCATGCTCACCATGCCCGCGCACGGCGACGTCGAGGCCGGCCTGCGCAAGCTGGAGGACGCGGGTTTTCGGATGGTGACGCTGACCAACTCGCCGCCGAACCCGGGTGGGAAGAGCCCGCTGGAGAGCGCGGGTCTCGCCGGCTTCTTCGAGCGTCAGTTCTCGATTGAGACGGTCCGGGCGTACAAGCCCGCGCCGTCGGTCTACCACCTGGTCGCTCAGGAGTTGGGCGTTGCGCCGTCGAACTGTTTCATGGTGGCCGCGCATGTATGGGACACCGTCGGTGCGCAGAGCGCGGGGTTCACCTCCGGGCTCATCACGCGACCCGGCAATGCACCCTTGCTGCTGCGGCGGCTTCCGCAACCCCATCTCGTCGCCTCGGACCTCCCCGGTCTGGCCGATCGCCTGATCGAGCGCTGGCGCTCCTGAATAGGCGTCCCCCCTTCCGGCTGCGGCCTGCGGGACAGTGGTGAACGTTTCGAGGTGGTCGACGGCTCCGGCCAGAAGGAACTGTCGCCGGACCTGTTCGTCAACGCCCGCGTGGACACCTCCTGGCTCAACCAGGACGACGGCCTCGAAGCGACACAGCACCGTGCGATCACCTACGTCGAAGCCGGCGCGGGCGGGATCTTCGTCCCCGGCGCGAGCGACCCGGCCCTTCTGCGGGAACTGACGGCGAACATCCCGGTACCGCTGAACGTCCTCGTCATCCCCGACCTCACCGTCGCCGACCTCGGACGGCTCGGAGTACGCCGGATCAGCACCGGCTCCCTCCCCTACCGGGCCGCGATCCACGCCGCCACGCACGTGGCCACCGCCGTCCGCGACGGCAACCCGGACCTCCCCGCCGCCACCCCCTACCCGGACCTGCAACGCCGTGATCGACTACGACTGCACTCCGCACTGACCCGAGCGACGCGAAGAGGAGAACGCATGCCCAAATACCAGGTGATCGCCCACCACACCATTGCCCCCGGCGAGAACCTCGACGAAGTCCTCTCCCTCTACCCGAGGTTGGCCGCGGCCACCCGCAGCGAACCGGGGAACGTCTCCTTCACCGTCTTCCGCCAGCTCGACGACGAGCGCGGCGTCGTGATCCTCGAGCGCTACGCCTCACGGGACGCTTTCGCCACCCATCAGCAAACACCGCACTTCAAGGATCTCGTCCTCGACCGTCTCGTGCCACGGCTGGCGGACCGGTGGTTCGAGTCCTACGACGTCGAGGACACCGCCTGAACCGTTCAGACGAGGCCGCCGCCCATGATCTCGGCAACGGGTTGCGGCCGAGGAAGGGTCCGTCGCCCACAAGTGGCAGCGCGCACGATCCCAAGGCGCGGGCCCTGGAGCATCTCGCCCGCTCGGCCGACTCGCTTCAGGTGTCAAGGGGAGGTCGAGAACGTCACTGACCGCTCGACGCTTGCGAGAGGGCCAGCCCGCCCGTGAAGCAGGTTGCGGAACTGGTGTGACGACGAGGGAGCAACGAAGCCGGATTCGTAGGCGGCACGGGTCGTCCGCGGCCGGGGCCTACGCCGGGAGGAATTCGCGGATCGCGGCGGCGATCTCCTCGGCGTGAGTCTCCAGGGCGAAGTGGCCGGTGTCGACAAATCGGACGTCGGCGTCGGGAAGGTCGCGCTTGAACGCTTCGGCCCCCGGCGGGATGAAGTCCGCATCGTTCTTGCCCCATACCGCGAGCAGCGGCGGCCTGCTGGTCCGGAAGTACTCCTGGAACTTCGGGTAGAGCGCGACGTTGCTTCCGTAGTCGCCGAACAGGTCGAGCCGGATCTCGTCCGCGCCCGGGCGCGTGAGGTAGTGGATGTCCAGTTCGTAGCCGTCGGGGCTGACCCGGGTGACGTCGGGAACGCCGTGCGTGTACTGCTGGACCGGGGTCTCCGGCCCTACGAGTGCCCGGACCGCTTCGCGGTTGGCCGGCGAGGGGTCCTTCCAGAAGGCCCTGGCCGGCACCCAGACCTCGCTCAGTCCCTCCTCGTACGCGTTGCCGTTCTGCGAGATGATCGCGGTGATCCGCTCGGGATGCTTGAGCGCGATGCGGAACCCGACCGGTGCGCCGTAGTCGAAGACGTACATCGCGAAACGGTCCAGACCCAGTTGCTCGGTCAGGCGGTCGATCACGTCGGTAATGCGCTCGAAGGTGTAGTCGAAGTCACCACGTGCCGGCATGTCCGACTTCCCGAAACCTGGATAGTCAGGGGCGATGAGGTGAAACCGGTCGGCCAGCAGCGGGATCAGATCCCGGAACATGTGGCTCGCTGACGGGAACCCGTGCAGCAGGAGCAAAGTCGGTGCGTCGGGTGCCCCCGCCTCCCGGTAGAACACCTGCAGGCCGTCCACATCCGCCGTTCGGTATGCGATGTCAGTCATCACCCATCCACCTTTCCTTGATTATCCCGAATTCCTGGCGGGCGTCCGATCGACGGGATCCCAGGACCACAGCGGTTCGCTATCCTTCGTTATAACGGAACCGGTCCTCTTCGTACGCGCGCGGCGCACTGCACTTGCCGCCCGCGAACGGCTGATTTTCGAGAGGAGGGCAGCCGCACAAGGCGCGGGGGCCTCTGCCGGAATTTGTGCGGCTGAGAGACCTGGACTGCGTTTGGGGACGGCGTTTCCTGGCGACGCGATCGTGCCCGAGTCGTGTCCGCTCCCGGCAGACAGCGATGATGTGACTCTCGATCCTGGTTCTGGCCGTGATCCGAAGGCGGAAGCCGTTGTTGGGCACCGCCGTGTCGGATTCACGCCTGGGGGGAACCCTGCCCCTGCGGGGGTATGTTGGTCGCCGATATCATCCGCTGTGTCCCGTTGTCAGCCGAGAAGGTTCCGTGTTGTCGCGCTCCGACGCCAGCGCCCTCCTGGTCGAATTGTCCGCGTTTCCCGGCCGCCGGCACCGGGCGGCAAGCCGGTGAGCGTGTCGGGCGCGGATCCCACGGGCGCGCCCCCACCATTGCCGTTGACCCGCGCCGGCGACGAATTCATGCTCACCACGCTCCTCTTGTTCTGGGTGGCGAGTATCGTCCGCTGGTTGATCACGCCCTCCTCGCCGCTCGCCGTCGCCGACCTCGATTCCGGACTCGCCGTTATCGGAGTCCTCACCGGTGCCGCCCTGATCGCGCTCATCTTCACCCCGCCCGGCCGCCGCAGCGGCGCTCACATGAATCCCAGCCTGACCATCGCCCTGTGGCTGATGGACGTCTTCCCCGGCAAGAGCGTCCTCCCCTATGTGCTGGCCCAAATCGCCGGATCATTCACGGGAGTAGCGCTCGCCCGACTCGTGTGGGGATCCGCAATTGCCGCCTTTCCGGTCCGCTACGCGGCGGTGCGGCCCGCCCCCTCGTGGCATCCGGCCGCCGTCTTCATCAGCGAGACGAGCTGCCTGATCGGACTGGTCCTGGTCATCGGCTTCTTCCTGGCCTATCCCCGATACGGCCGACTGCTGCCCTGGGCGGTCGGTGCCGTCCTCGCCCTGATCATCGCCCTCCTCGGCCCGCGCAGCGGAGGCGTGGCCAATCCCGCCCGGCAGATCGGGCCCGCCGCCCTGGCCGGACAGACGGTCGACCTGTGGATCTACCTCGTCGCGCCGATCATCGGCGCGATCCTGGGCGCCTCGGTCCACCACCTGCTCATCCGGCGCTTCAACACCCATCGCCCGCTGACCTACAAACTTGCGGGCCCGGGCCCGCAGGGACAGGCGGACAGCTGAATCGCCACCATGAGCGCCGCGGAGGCCGGCGCGGGACCCGTCAAGCCCGTGTCATTCGGTGAGGGCCGGAGTTGTGGGGGTAGGGCCGCAGGGCGGTCTCGTGTGCCGGGAGCAGATTCCCGGAGACAACGTGCTGGACCGTGAAGACGACGCGGCGGCCGGTGCCCCCGTCATCGCCCGGACTGCCGGGCGCGCCCCAGCGGACTTCGGCGGTTCCGGACAGCTGGACCGTGCGACCGTCCCGGAAGTCGAAGAAGAGCAGTGCGGCCTCCGGGTCGACGGCCAGGTTGCCGAAACTGTTGAACATGTTGTTGCCCTGGTAATCCGGCCACCACAGCTGGTTGTCCTCGACGCGGACGAAACCGGTGGATCCCCCGCGGTGTGATGCGTCGGTGCCACGTTGTGGGTTGGTGGTCCCCAGGAAGAAGGTGTCGGCGCTCCGGATGAGCTGAGTGTCTTCGGCGGACAAGGTGTCGTGGCGAATGGCGGTACGCGCTCCTCTGGTCGCTGTGTCCGGCGACAGCAGGCGGCGCTGAATGTACTGGGGACAGTTGCCGTATGCCTGTTCGACCTCGACGCCCAGCAGCCCTTCGGCCGTCGAGGTGAGGATCCCGTTGACGCGGACCCGACGGCTCGTGGCGAATTCGATGAAGATCATCCCGATCTTCTGTCCGACGGTCAGGCCGCTGAGCGGATCGGCCCCCGGGAACAATGCGTCCACGGTCAGACCGGTCGCTGAGGCGACCTCCACGAAGCCAGGAGGCCCGGTCAGTGGGGACGTCCACAGACGGCCCTCGCTGTCGCGGCCGGCCATCACGAGGAAGGTTCTGTCCTCCAGGAACCCTGCGACGCCGCGGGACAACGCGGCGGGCTCAAGCATCCGTGACAGCCGCGCGGCATCGCCCCGTACACCGGCGCGCTCCTGCACGGCCAGCTCACCGGCGTGGAAGCCCGCATCGACAGGCAGGCGGCTCTCCGTCATGGTGTTCCTCTCACAGGGGGGCGGTTTGCGGGGGTCTCAAGCCGTTTCGGCACCGGGCCTAGCCCGAGCGGCGGCGTGCTCTTCCAACAGGGTTCGGCGCCCGAGTAGTCCCGCGGGCTGCCCGAATACCGTAGAAGCCACCAACCGGCGGAATCCGGGATTGCGGCATCCGGCGTCGGCGCCCGGTTTCGATCGATGGCTGGGTGACAGTGCGGTCTTGTCTTGGCGCTCGGCTCGCTGGACAGCACCCCTCTGCTCACAGAGGGTAATCCCCTGGCATGGGTGCCCAATGGGCCTCGCATCCCCGTCGAGGCAGCTTCAAGCTCCACCCCCAGCCTCGTCGCTGCTCCGCCTCGACGTCGACATGCGGGAGGCCTCTACGGAGACCCATCTCCATACATGCCGCATAACGGTCGAAACTGGGTCACAATTGGGTCTGGACCCCCAAGGACGCTTCTCGCGGCAACATCCGGTGCGACACCGCGCGCCACGGCGGACCTCCGAGGTAGGGCCGGCAGCGTAGCCCGACGACGTCGGAGCCGCTTGTGCTGCGGAAGAAACGTGTCCAGCACCGGGCAACCCCCGAGGCGCCTCGCCAGGCGAGCTACGAAGCAGAGGAGCAGCAGATGTCCCACCACTTCGACACCGATGCCGCACGGGACGACTCCCGCCTGAATGTCCTGGACATGTACCTTTTCCGGGGCTCGACTCCGGACACGACCGCGATGATTCTCACGTCCAACCCCGACGCGGGCATCTTCGCGCCTCTGACACTGCATCCCGAGGGGCTGTACGCGTTCCGCTTCGACCTGGACGGCGACGGACGGGAGGAGGTCAGCTTCAAATTCAGCTTCGACGAGCCGTTTCACATCGACGGCAGTGCGGACGAGCACGGCCAGAACTTCACCGTCACCCGGGCCACGGCCGCCGACGCCGTCAACGGAGGACCCGGGGAGGTCCTGGTGCAGGGCACCGTCGGCCAGGAGAGGGAAAGCGACGGAGTACGCGCGTATGTCGGCAAGGCCGCCGAGCTCTGGGCAGCCGACGCCTTCGGCTTCTTCACCGTGGTCAACGGCCTCTTCCAGGAGGACCGCTTCGCCACCGAGGCGTTCGACCACAAAGCCAACCTGTTCAAGAACAGGAACAACATGGCCACGGTCCTGGAGGTGCCCAACTCCATGATCGGCTCCGGCACGGTCGGGGCCTGGGCCACGGCCTCACTCCACGGCCACGCGCCGGAGACACAGGTCTACCGATGGGGGCTGCCCCTGTTCACGCACCTGTTCCTGTCGGACCCGGCGACACCCGGTCTGGCCGACCGCTACCGCACGAGCGTCCCCGCCAACGACACGGCCGACTTCGGCGAGGTAGTGGAATCGTTCATCACCACGATGTCGAGGCACGCCGGCAAGATCGCCGATCCCGAAACATACGGACGGGAGACAGCGAAGCGGCTGATCCCCGCCGTGCTCCCGTACGAGATCGGCACCGAGGCCGAATTCACCCTCGACCGCTTCAACGGCCGCCCGCTGGGCACCGACGCCTTCGACATCATGCTCACCCTGGGAGCCGGCACCCCGGTCGCGGACGGTGTCAGCCCGGACGCACCCAGAGCTCGCGCGGAGTTCCCCTATGTGGGCCTTCCGTACGACGACACGGAGCAGTCCGGACTGCGTCCCTTGCGGGAACTGATCGGGCTCGACTACTGACGGATTGGACGGACGGCTCAGGCGTCAGGACACCTTGAGGACGATCTTTCCGCGCCGGTGCGGGCGGTTCAGCTCCTCGTATGCTTCGGCCGTCCGCTCCAACGGGAAGACCTGGGCGACCGGCGGGTCCAGCCGGCCCGCCGCGACCAGCTTCGAGAGCTCCTCCAGGCCGGCCCGGTCGGGTTCCACCACGAAGAACACGCCGCGGGCGCCGTCCGGGCCGCTGTCCCCGGGCGGCGCGACGATGCTCACCAGCACCCCGCCCGGCCGCAGCACCTGCCACGAGCGGGTCAGGGTGTCACCGCCGACCGTGTCGAAGACAAGGTCCACCGCCTGCGCGCCGCTCAGCCGGTCGGCGAAGTCCTCGTCCGCGTAGTCGATGACCTCCTCGGCGCCCAGGCCCCGGACGAAGTCGGCGTCCCGTCCTGCGGCCGTGGCCGTCACCGAAGCGCCGAGGGCGGCGGCCACCTGGACCGCGAAGACGCCGACCCCGCCCGCTCCGCCGTGCACCAGCACGCGCTGCCCGCTCCGCAGCCCGCCGTGCCGCACCAGCCCCTGCCAGGCGGTGAGGCCGGCCAGCGGCAGGGCCGCCGCCTTGTCGGGGTCCAGTCCGGCCGGTGTGGCCGCGAGATGAGCGGCCGGCACGGCAGTGAACTCAGCGGCGGCACCGTCCCGGGTGAAGGGGACCAGTCCGTACACCTCGTCGCCCTCCGACCACTCCGTAACGCCGGAACCGGTGGCCGCGACGACACCGCAG
>NZ_FMCH01000299.1 GCF_900091855.1 Streptomyces sp. DvalAA-14 | reverse complement strand
GATGCGCCCTGACGGCCGAATCCCGGCCGCCGGTGTCGTCACCGGGCCCGGGCTGGCCGCGGGCCGCGGGCCGCGGGCCGCCGCGCCGCGGGAGAAGGACAGCGGGGACCGTGCCGCGGCGAGCCGCGAGAAGCCGTTCGCGCCGGCCGGCGCGAATCCCGGGGGACCGCGTCGCCCCGTCGTGTCCGCCACCACGACGTGACCGGCGCAGGACCGCTGAAGGATCCACCGGACCCGTGAGCCGGACCGGTGAGCCGGGCTGGCGGCAGGAGCGGCAGCAGCAGCGGCGGCAGCGACCGGCCGGGTCGGGCCACCGGGCTGCCGCGGGCCCCGCCGGACATCGCCGCGAAGAGGTCCGCGGGCCGGCCTGCTTCCGGGAGGCGTACCGCACGCCGTCGGGGACAAAAGTACGGCGCGGGGAACGGCCGGATCGTGCCACCGGCGTGGCCGCCCGTCCCCGGCACAAGCGGTCGCCGCGCCAGGTCGGCGGCCCGACGCGGTACCGAGCGGCAAGGAGGTGATCTTCCATGGTTCAGCAGTCCACGCCTACGCCGGACTCCGCCCGCGCCGGCACCGTCACCACCGATGTCCCGGCGCGCCTCGACCGGCTGCCATGGTCGCGCTGGCACTGGATGATCGTGATCGGACTGGGCACCGTCTGGATCCTGGACGGCCTGGAGGTCACCACCGTCGGCAACATCGCCGGGCGGCTGTCGGAGCCGGGCAGCGGCCTGGCCGTCACCTCCGGGCAGATCACCGGTATCACGGCCGCGCTCTACGTGCTCGGTGCCTGCTTGGGCGCGGTCTTCTTCGGCCGGCTGACCGACCGGTTCGGCCGCAAGAACCTGTTCATGATCACCCTCGCGATGTATCTGACGGCCACCGCGATGACCGCGCTGTCCTTCGCGCCCTGGTGGTTCTTCCTGTTCCGCTTCCTGACCGGCTTCGGCATCGGCGGTGAGTACGCGGCGATCAACTCGGCGATCGACGAGCTGATCCCGTCGAAGTACCGGGGCCGGGTCGATCTGATCATCAACGGCAGTTACTGGCTCGGCGCGATCGGCGGCTCGCTGCTGTCGATCGTGGCGCTCAACACCGGTATCTTCCCGCAGAACGTGGGCTGGCGGCTCACCTTCGCCCTCGGCGTGGTCCTCGGCCTGGTGATCCTGCTGGTCCGGCGGCATGTCCCGGAGAGCCCGCGCTGGCAGTTGATCCACGGGTACGGCGACCGGGCGGAGGAACTGGTCGATTCGGTCGAGAAGGGCATCGAGCAGGAGAAGCACCGGGAACTGCCCCGGGCCGAGGGCGAGATGACCATCCATCAGCGCGGCCCCGTGGGTATCGCGGCCATCGCCCGGACGGTCTTCGAGACCTACCCCAAGCGCACGGTGCTGGGCCTGGCCCTGTTCATCGGGCAGGCATTCCTCTACAACGCCATCACCTTCGGCTTCGGCGCGATTCTGACCACCTTCTTCCACGTGTCCACCGGCCACACCGGCTACTACTTCGCGGTGATCGCGGCCGGCAACTTCCTCGGCCCGCTGCTGCTCGGCAAGCTCTTCGACACGGTGGGCCGGCGGATCATGATCTCCTCCACCTATCTGCTGTCCGGCATCCTGCTGTTCGGCACCGCCTGGCTCTTCGACCGGGGCTCGCTCAACGCCACCACGTTGACCGCCTGCTGGTGCGCGGTGCTGTTCTTCGCCTCGGCCGGCGCCAGCAGCGCGTACCTGACCGTCTCGGAGATCTTCCCGATGGAGACCCGCGCGATGGCCATCGCCTTCTTCTACGCCGTCGGTACCGCGGCCGGCGGCATCAGCGGACCGCTGGTCTTCACCGACCTCACCAAGTCCGGTGCGGTGGGGGACACGGTGCTGGCGTTCTGCATCGGCGCGACCCTGATGTGCGCGGCCGGACTGGTCGCGGCGGTGCTCGCGGTGAACGCCGAGGGGCGTTCGCTGGAGGACATCGCGGCGCCGCTGTCGGCGGCGGAGCAGCCTGCCTGACCGACCCCGCCGTCCTCCCGGACCCGCCACCCCCGGCCGGGGGGCGGCGGGTCCGGCCAGGACCTGAGCCGCCGCCCCGCCGTACCCGCCACCCCGCCGGTCCCCCCGAGTCCGGCGGGTCCGGATCTCTGCGCGATGTCTTGTAGCCGTCCCGAGGCCGTGCTACGTTCGCCGCCATTCGAACCCAGTCGAATCAATTCGACAGTCCGGCCCGCCCGTTCGGCGGCCCGGGCGAACGAACGGTTCGGCGGTTCGACGGCACATCACGGCACATCAGGGGAGCAGACCGATGACGGTGACGATCGCGGACGTGGCGCGGCACGCGGGCGTCTCCCGCAGCACGGTCAGCTATGTGCTCAGCGGTAACCGGACCATCTCCCCGGAGACCATCAAGCGGGTCGAACGCAGCATCGCCGTGCTGGGCTTCAGACCGCACGCCGGCGCGCGGTCCATCCGCACCCGCCGCACCGGTGTGATCGCCATGGCCCTGCCGATGGTCTACGGACCGCACAACCAGGTGCAGATGCCGTACGTCTGGGCCGCGCTGACCGCGGCGCAGGAGAGCGGCCTGAAGGTACTGATGCTCACCGACGACGACGGCGAGGCGGCGATCAAGGACGCGGTCGCCAGCGCCCTGGTCGACGGGGTGATGCTGATGGAGGTGCAGCGGCAGGACCCGCGTATCGCGCTGCTCACCCGGCTGGCCTGCCCCGCGGTCGTGGTCGGCACCCCCGACGACCCGCACGGACTGCCGCGGGTCGACTTCGACTTCGCGCTGGCCGCCCGGGCCTGCGCGGACCAGCTGCACGAGGCCGGCCACACCGCGGTCGGCTATCTCGGGCAGGCGCCCGAAGCCTTCGGACGGGACGTGGCCTACGCCATCCACGCCCGTGAGACGGTGACCCAGGCGCTGGCCGACCGCGGCCAGTCCAGCGTCTGGGCCGCCTGCGACGCCGCTCCCGGCGGGGTGGTCCGCGCGCTGGACGACCTGCTGGCCCGGCAGCCGGACCTGACCGCGCTGATCGTCTACAACGAGCGGGCGCTGCCGCTGGTGATGGACCGGCTGGCCGGCCTCGGCGCGCGCGTGCCCGACGACATCTCGGTGATCGCCATCTGCCCCGACGACGAGGCCGAGCGGTGCGACCCGCCGCTGACCTCGGTCTCGCTGCCCGCCGAGGAACTGGCGCGGGCGGCCGTACGCAGTCTGGCCCGCCGCATCGAGGGGGAGGAGCTGCCGGCCGCCACCCTGCTGGCCCCCACCCTCAAGATCCGCGCGAGCACCGGCCCGCGGCGCGGCGCCACCGCCCCGGCCTCCTTCGACTAGTCCGCCCCCGCACGACGCCACCGCCGGGCCGAAGCGCACCGGACCCGTCACGACCCGCGACCCTCCCTCCCGCCACCCCTCGGCGGGCCCTCCCGGCGACATCCCGACCGCACTGTCGAATCAATTCGAAAGGCACGTCATGAGCCGCTTGACCTCCCGTGGCCCCCGTATCCCGGGCCCGATCGCCAGACCCGGCACGGCGGCCGCGCTCGCCGCGGTGGGCGCCCTGCTGCTGACCGCCTGCGGAACCGGCGGCGGGGGAGCCGGCGGCGGCACCGACAGCCTGACCGAGATGGACTACTACGACGCGGCGCCGCAGAACACCCAACTGCCCGCGATCCTCGACGAGTGCGGCACCAAGGTGGGAGTGACGATCAAGCACCAGCAGGTACCGCGCACCCAGTTCATGCCCAAGCTGCTCCAGCAGGCGTCCGCCCGCTCACTGCCCGACCTGGCGCTGATCGACAACCCCGACCTGCAGCAGGTCGCCGCCACCGGCGGGCTGGTGTCGCTGTCCGCCGCGGGACTGACCACCGCCGGCCTCTACCCGTCGATCGTCGCGGCCGGCCAGTACCAGGGGCAGACCTACGGCATAGCGCCCGGGGTCAACGGCCTGGCCCTCTACTACAACACCGATGTCTTCACCCACGCCGGTCTGCAACCGCCCAAGACCTGGGACGAGTTGAAATCCGACGCGAAGAAGCTGACCGCGGGCTCCCGCTACGGCCTGGCCTTCAGCGCGGTCGGCAACGAAGAGGGCACCTTCCAGTTCGAGCCCTTCTTCTGGACCGCGGGCGCCGATCTGAAGCAGCTGGACTCCCCGCAGGCCGCGTCGGCACTCGCTTTGTGGAAGGACCTGGTGGGCTCGGGCGCCGCGTCCAAGTCCGTGGTCACCTGGACGCAGGCCGATGTCAACGACCAGTTCCTGGCCGGCAACGCGGCCATGATGGTGAACGGCCCCTGGCAGCTGCCGACGCTGGACGCGGCCAAGAAACTGCACTTCGGCGTGGTGCCGATCCCGGTGCCGAATGCCTCGGCCAAGCCGGTCACGCCGCTGGGCGGCGAGGTGTGGACGGTCGGGCACAGCAACTCCGCCCGTGAGGCGAAGGCCGTCGCGGTGGTCAAGTGCCTGCTCGGCCACGACGAGAGCGCCAAGTGGGCCAAGGACGCCGGCTACATCCCCAGCGACCAGCAGGCCGCCGCCCAACTCGCCACCAGCGATCCGCAGATGGCCGCCTTCGTCCAGGAGGTGGCGACCGCCAAGGCCCGGACCACCGAACTGGGCACCGCCTACCCCAAGGTCAGCCAGGCGCTCGCGGACGCGATCCAGTCGGTGCTGGCCGGCGGCGGCAGCCCCGCCTCGGCGCTGTCCCGGGCCCAGTCCTCGGCCAAGAACTAGGACCGGCCATGTCCACCACCGCAGCCCGCGCCGCTCTGCGGCCGGCCGAACGCAGTCCCGGCGTCCCGCCGGCCGGATCGCCGCCGCGCACCTCCGGCCGCGCCAAGGCGCGCTGGGCGGCGCTCGCCTTCGTGGCCCCCGCCTGGCTGTACGTCGCCGGTTTCTACCTGTACCCGCTGGCCGGCAGCATCCGGATGGGCTTCCAGAACTACACGGTGTCCTCCTTCTACACCGGCGTCGCCCCCTACGTCGGCTGGGCGAACTACCGGGCGGTGCTGCACGACAGCCACTTCGGCCGCACCGTGCTCAACACCGTGTGGTTCACCGCGGGTTCGCTGGCCTTCCAGTTCGCCATCGGACTGGCCCTGGCGGTGTTCTTCAACCGCCGCTTCCCGCTGGGCGGTCCGCTGCGCTCACTGCTGCTCGTGCCGTGGCTGCTGCCCCTGGTCGTGTCGGGAACCGCCTGGCGGTGGATCCTCGACACCGACTCCGGCGTGCTCAACCACACCCTGATGCAGCTGCACCTGACGGGCCATCCGATCCCGTGGCTGGCCAGCACCCATGACTCGCTCATCGCGGTGACCCTGGTCAACATCTGGGTCGGCATCCCGTTCAACATGGTGATCCTCTACGGCGGCCTGCAGAGCATCCCCGGCGAGCTGTACGAGGCCGCGGCGCTGGACGGCGCCGGCGCCTGGCGCCGCTTCCGGCACATCACCTTGCCGCTGCTGCGCCCGGTCACCGCGGTGGTGCTCACCCTCGGTCTGATCTACACCATCAAGGTCTTCGACGTGATCATGATCCTCACCCAGGGCGGACCGGCCGGCTCCTCGCAGACGCTGACCACCTACGCCTACAACCTGTCCTTCCAGCAATTGCTGTTCGGCCGGGGCGCGGCGGTGGGCAACCTGCTCATCGCGGTGGCCGTGGTGTTCGCGGCGGTCTACCTGCGCAGCACCCGCGTGCAGCGGCAGGCCGGCCGATGAGCGCGGCGGCCGGCGGCCGGCCCGGGCAGCCCCCGACGCGGCGACCCGGGGCCCGCGCCCGCAGGGCACGCGGCCCGGTCAACACCGCCGTCGGCGTGCTGATCCTCGCGGTGATGCTCTTCCCGCTGTACTGGATGCTCAACGCCTCGCTGCTGCCCTCGACCGACCTGGTCAAGAGTTCGCCGACCTGGTTCCCGCTGCACGGCACCTTCCAGGGCTACCGCAACGCGCTGTCCAGCCAGGGCGGCCATCTGCTGGTCAGCCTCGGGGTGTCGGCCGGCACCGTCGTCCTGGTGCTGCTGATCGCCGTCCCGGCCGCCTACGGCCTGGCGCAACTGCGGGCACCCGGCGGCCGGCTGCTCACCTTCGCGCTGCTCATCGCGCAGATGATCCCCGGCGTGGTGATGGCGAACTCCTTCTACACCGCAGCCAACCGGCTGCACCTGCTGAACTCCCCGCTGGCCCTGATCCTGGCCGACTCCACGCTGTGCGTGCCGTTCGCCGCGCTGATCCTGCAGACCGCGATGCGCGGGGTGCCCGCCGAGCTGAGCGAGGCCGCCGTGCTGGACGGCGCGGGCCGGATCAGGACCCTGCTGTGGGTGATCCTGCCGGTCACCCGCAACGCGGTGATCACCGCCGGGCTGTTCTCGTTCCTGTTCGCCTGGGCCGACTTCCTGTTCGCCGTCACCCTCACCACGCAGGACGACCGAGCCCCGGTCACCGTCGGCATCTACCGCTTCATCGGCGCGCACCTGAGCGATTGGAACAGCGTGATGGCCACCGGGATCATCGCCTCGCTGCCCGCCGCCGTACTGCTGGTCGTCGCCCAGCGCTATGTCGCGGCCGGCGTGACCAGCGGCGCCGTCAAGGACTGATCCGCACCCGCCCGGACCGCCCACCCACCAGACCCGAGGAGAACCCTTGCCGTCCGCCTTCACCCGCACCCCGAACAGACTGAGATGGCGCCACGGCCACCATGTGCTGGAGATCGAGCCCTGGGGCACCGACAGCGTCCGGGTCCGGGCCGGTGTGCACCGCGTCACCGACGGCCTGCCGGGCGCGCTGGAGGCACCGCCGCCGGCCGCCGGCTGCGTCATCGAGGTGCACGACACGCACGCCACCCTCAGCAACGGGCTGCTGCGGATCACCGTCGCCGTCGACGACGGCCTGGTCAGCGCGGAGCGCACCGACACCGGCGAGGAACTGCTGCGCGAGGAGCCGCCGCACTTCTGGTGGCCCGGCGCCCGCCACTTCGAGGCGGCCGGCGGCGACACCTACCGCATCGAGCAGCGGTTCGCCGCCTACGACGGCGAGCGGGTGCACGGCCTGGGCCAGCACGGCCACGGCCGCTTCGACCAGAAGGGCACGGTGCAAGAGCTCCAGCAGCGCAACGGCGAGGTGACCATCCCGTTCGCGGTCTCCAGCCGCGGCTACGGCTTCTTGTGGAACAGCCCGGCCGTGGGCCGGGTCGAGTTCGCCGCCAACGGCACCCGCTGGGTCGCCGACCGGGCCCGGCAGCTCGACTACTGGCTGACGGCCGGCCGCACCCCCGCCGAGATCCTGGCCCACTACGCCGACGCCACCGGCCACGCCCCGGCCTTTCCCCGCTGGGCCTCCGGGCTGTGGCAGAGCAAGCTGCGCTACCGCGACCAGGACGAACTCCTGGCAGTGGCCCGCGAGTACGTCCGCCGCGGTCTGCCGCTGTCGGTGATCGTGGTGGACTACCTGCACTGGCGCAATCTCGGCGACTGGGACTTCGACCGCCGCCACTGGCCCGACCCGCGCGGCATGGTCGAGGAACTCCGCTCCCTGGGCATCGAGTTGGCGGTGTCGGTATGGCCGTCGGTCAGCCCGCTGTCCACCGCCTACGCCGAACTGCGGGACGCCGGGCAGCTGGTGGCGACCTACAACGGCGTCACCCAGCACGCCGACTGGCCGGACACCGACGAGGCGCCCGAAGGCATCGGGGTGGCCTTCTACGACGCCACCGACCCCGTGGCCCGCGCGGCCCTGTGGGACAGGCTGCAGGAGCACTACTACAAACTCGGCATCCGGGCCTTCTGGCTGGACGCCTGCGAACCGGAGATGCGCCCCGGCCACCCGCACAACCTCAGCTACGCGGCCGGGCCCGGCTCCGAGGTCGCCAACCTCTATCCGCGCGAGCACGCCCGCGGCGTGTGGGAACACCTCACCGAGCAGGGCGAGACCGAGGTGCTGTCACTGGTCAGATCGGCCTGGGCCGGCTCCCAGCGCTACGGTGTCGCGCTGTGGTCCGGCGACATCCCCGCGACCTTCGAGGCGCTGACCGACTCCGTCCGCGCCGGGCTCAACGTCGCCATGAGCGGCATCCCCTGGTGGACCACCGACATCGGCGGCTTCCACGGCGGCGACCCGGACGACGAGGACTACCGCGAACTCATGGTCCGCTGGTTCCAGTTCGCGGTCTTCTGCCCGCTGCTTCGGCTGCACGGCCACCGCGAACCGCGGGTCTTCCAGGGCCCGGTCGGGGTCGGCGGCGGCCCCAACGAGATCTGGTCCTACGGCGAGCGGGCCGAGGCGGCCATGACCGGGGCGCTGGCCCTGCGCGAGCGCCTGCGCCCGTATCTGCACCGGCAGCTGGACGCCGGCCGGGACAGCGGCCTGCCGCTGATCCGGCCGCTGCTGCTGGAGTTCCCCGACGACGCCGCCGGCTGGGACATCGACGACCAGTTCCTGTGCGGGCACGACCTGCTGGTGGCGCCCGTGGTGCGCCCCGGGGCCCGCGAGCGGCGGGTCTACCTGCCGGCCGGCGCCGACTGGACCCTGCACGGCGACGGCACCGTGCACCCGGGCGGCGGCTGGGTCACCGTGCCGGCCCCGCTGGACCGCGTCCCCCTCTTCGTACGTGACCAGTCCGATCCCTTCATCTCCGTCAGGGAGGAACGATGAATCACCCCACCCACCGGTGGCGCGCCCGAACGCTGGCCGCACTGGCCGCTGCGGCGACCGTGCTGCTCGCGGCCGCCACCCTCAGCCCGTCGCCGGCCGCGGCGGCGGACACCACCGTCTCCGTCGACCTCGGCAGCCAGGGCGCCGCCCCCACCGCCGTCGGATCCGGTTTCCTCTACGGGCTCAGCCAGGACGGCTCGGCGCCCGCCGACAGCCTGCTGCAGCCGCTGAAGCCGGGACTCTTCCGCGGCGGCGGCGCCCGTATCGCCGGCGGCGGCTGGCTCGGCGACGGCTACACGGCCGGATCCGGCTACCGGGTCCGGATCAACTCCGCGCTGTCCCAGGCCCGCCGGGTCACCGGTTCCGCCTACCACGCCACCTACCACCTGCTGGTCTCCGACGTGTGGGGCGCCGACACCACCCAGCCCGCCAACACCGTGTACCCCTGCGACAACGGGGACTGCTCCAACTGGAAGGCGTTCATCGACCAGTTGGTCGGCGACGTGCAGGCATCCGGCGTACCGGTGAGCTACGACATCTGGAACGAGCCGGACGGCACCGGCTTCTGGCAGCGCGGCGTCAACAGCGAGCAGTACTACCAGATGTGGGACACCGCCGTCCGCGAGATCCGCCGCCTGGCGCCGTCCGCGCAGATCGTCGGCCCCTCCTACAGCGGCTACAACCACGGCTGGCTGGACGGCTTCCTGGGCCGGACCAAGACCGACAACACCCTGCCGAACGTCGTCAACTGGCACTTCGGCAACGACCCGGCCACCGACGCGGCCGACGCCCGGGCCCTGCTGTCCGCCCACGGCATCGCGCCGCTGCCCCTCACCATCAACGAGTACCTGTTCTCGCAGCAGCAGAACTCCGCCTACACCGCCTGGTTCCTGGACCGGCTCGCCGCCTCCGGTGTCAGCGGGGCCGCGCACGCCATCTGGTCCGACTGCTGCGGCGCCGGCACCCTCGACTCCCTGCTGGTGAACGGGCAGCCCACCGGGCAGTGGTACGTCTACCAGGCCTACGCCCAGCTCAGCGGCAAGCTGCTCGGCGGCACCGCCACCAACGGCGGCACCGCGGTCACCGCCGCGCTCGACAGCGGCGCCCACCAGGTCAAGGCCCTGATCGGCAACAACTCCGGCCAGGGCGGCACCACCACGGTGAACTTCCAGAACCTGCCGGCCGCCTCCTGGCTGACGGTGAACGGAAAGGTGCACGCCAAGGTCCAGCGCATCCCCGACCAGAACCCGCTCAGCGGCGGACCGGTGACCGTGCTCGACAGCGACCTGACCCCGGACGGCAGCACCCTGCACGTGCCGATCACGGTCACCGGCGGCGCCGACGCCTACACCGTCACGCTCACCCCGGGCAACGGCTCCACCGGGCCGGTCAACACCACGGTCACGGTGGACGGCACCGCCACCAACACCGCCGACCCCGACCACTTCCAGTACGGCGCCAACTGGGGCGTCACCAACGGCGTCTCCGACATGTACCAGCAGACCGCCAACTGGTCCTTCACCGCCGGGGCGCAGGCGAGCTTCCACTTCACCGGCACCAAGGTCGTGCTGTACGCCGTGCGCGACGTCGACCAGGGGATCATGACCCTTTCCCTGGACGGCGGGACCCCGGTGGACGTGGACGACTGGGCGTCGGCCCGCAACGCCTCGGGCGCGGTGTGGACCAGCGCACAGCTGGCCGCCGGCAGCCACACCCTGACCATCACCAACAGCGGACGGAAGAACAGCGCCAGCAGCGGCACCAACATCGCGATCGACCGCGCGGACGTCACCGGCTCCTGACCGGGGGCGGACGCACGACGGCCGTGGCCCGGGAGGGGTTCCGGGTCACGGCCGTCGGATCGAACAGTCGGGTTCGATCAGGGGGAAGTGGGATGAAACTGCGGTATTCAGGTGTGCCGCGCGGGGCGGCCGGGGCCGCCCCGGTTCAGGACTGGGCGAGCAGTCCCGCCCGCAGCTTGTTCAGCGTGCGGCTCAGCAGCCGGGACACATGCATCTGCGAGTAGCCGAGCTCCTCACCGATCTGCGCCTGGGTCAGCTCCTCGCCGAACCGCATCTGCAGCAGTCTGCGGTCCCGCTCGGGCAGCTGCTCGATCAGCGGGGCCAGGCTGTTGAAGTCCTCCACCAGCTCCAGCGCCGGGTCGCAGGCGCCGAAGGTGTCGGCCAGGGTCCGCCCCTCGCCGTCCGAGCCGCTGTCGGCGTCGCTGTAGGGGGTGTCGAGGGAGCCGGCGGTGTAGCCGTTGGCGGCCACCAGGCCCTCGATGACCTCCTCCTCGCCCAGTTCCAGGTGCGCCGCCAGTTCGGCGACCGTCGGGTCCCGGTCGAGCAGCAGGGACAGCTGCTCCTTGGCCTTGCTCAGCTCCACCCGCAGCTCCTGCAGGCGCCGCGGCACATGCACCGCCCACGAGGTGTCGCGGAAGAACCGCTTCATCTCGCCGACGATGTACGGGATGGCGAAGGTGGTGAACTCCGTCTCACGGGACAGGTCGAACCGGTCGATCGCCTTGATCAGGCCGATCGTGCCGACCTGGATGATCTCCTCGTGGTCGGTGGCGGGGCGGTTGCGGTACCGGCCCGCCGCGAAGTGCACCAGTGCGAGATTCATCTCGATCAGGGTGTTGCGCGCGTAACTGTAGGCGTGGGTGCCTTCCTCGAGCTCCTGGAGACGGTCGAAGAAGAGCCTCGACAACACCCGGGCGTCCTGGGGTGCCACGCCCATGGCGTCGTCGATCCAGGGCAGCCCGCCGGTCGCGTCCTGTGACGCCGTCGACCACCGCTCGCTCGTCGCCGTGCCGTCCGTGCCTTCTGACTGCTGAACCATTGCGGTCACGTCATCGCCTCGCCATCATCCGACTGTTCGTCGCCCGCCTGCCCCGGCCTCACGAACGTATTCCTGTTCCGTCCGAAATTTCTTCCGCGGCCTGCCCGCCGGGTACGGGGCCCAGCCGGCCGGGCAGCCAGTCGAGTTGGGCGGCCTGCTGGAACGGGCCGCCGCCCTCGTGGCTGTTGAACGGGTGGACCTCGATCCGCTTGTCCTGCCCGGCATAGGCGTTGTACGCCGCGAACACCGTGGAGGGAGGGCAGATGTCGTCCTCCAGGCCGGTGGAGAACAGCGCCGGAGCCCGGCCGCGGGCGGCGAAGTGGACGCCGTCGAAGTAGCCGAGCGTGGTGAAGACCCGGGCCGCCGCCAGGCGGTGGGCGGACAGATAGTGACCGATCTCACGGTAGGGCAGCTGATCGGTGAGCGTGGCGGCCCGTGGGAAATCGCAGAGAAACGGTACATCGGGCGCAATTGCTACCAAGTCGGGCACCAAGCCGCCGACGGCCAGGGTGATGCCGCCGCCCTGGCTGATCCCGGTCACCGCGGTCCGCGCGGCGTCCGCCAGCGGATGGGAGCGGGCCGCCTCCACCGCGCGCACCGCGTCGGTGAAGACCCGCCGGTAGTAGAAGGCGTCGGGGTCCTCGATGCCGCGGGTGAGGAAGCCGGGGGCGGCCGGGCCGCTGCCCACCGGGTCGACGGTGTCGCCGGTCGACCAGCCGCTGCCCTGCCCCCGGGTGTCCATCACGAAGTGCGCGTATCCGGCCGACGCCCACAGGGTGGCGGTGTGCGGCAGGCCGCGCCCGCCGCCGTAGCCCAGGAACTCGACCACCAGCGGCAGCGGCTCCGTGGTGCCGGCCGGCACCACGAACCACCCCTTGATGCGGTGGCCGCCGAAGCCGGAGAAGGTCGCGTCGTAGGTCTCCAGGGTGGTCAGCCCGGAGCGCACCCGCTCGAAGCGCGGGTCCAGGTCGTGGCCGCGGGCCTCGGCCAGGGTGTCGGCCCAGAACCGGTCGAAGTCGGCGGGCTCCACCGAGTCGCTGCGGTAGCCCCGGAGCTGCTCCAGGGGCAGGTCGAACACGGCCATCGGGGGTGCCCTCCACGGCTCGGCGGCGATCGCTGATCCACCCCTACCGTACGGGGCGGTGGTGGTGGCGGTGCGGAGGGGCACCCTTGCGTCCGCCGAACGGACGGTTCGCGGCGT
>NZ_FMCH01000177.1 GCF_900091855.1 Streptomyces sp. DvalAA-14 | reverse complement strand
TGCAGGGTGAGATCCAGCGCGCCCGCCGAGAACCGTACGTCGCCGGGAGCGGTGACGCTCAGCGGCGGTACGGCCCCGCCGAGGGTGAGCACCAGGTCGCCGGTGGCCGGGACTTCGGCGGCGGTCAGGCCGGACCACTGCGCGTCGGCCGCCGAGTCGCCCTGCGCGACCCGGGCGGTGAGGGTCGCGCTCGCGCTGACCGCGGCCGCGTCGGCGGGCAGCAGGGCGGCGGCCGCTGCCTGCGGCACGGTGGCCACGGCGGTCAGCCGGCCGGGCTGGATGTCCGCGCCCACCGCCCCGGCCGCCGGGTACTTCTGCTGGAAGGCGACGCCGATCTGCTGGTCGCCGGCCGGGAATTGGCAGGTGTAGCCGAGCGTGAGGGAGCCGTCGGGGCCGCTGGCCGCGGAGTTCATGCCGGGCAGCAGTCCCGCGAGCAGGGCCGCGGCCGCGGCGGCGGCGAACCGCGCGGCTCGGCGCGGGTTCACGGCACCCCTCATCTCGGCACTCCTCAGGCAGGCTTCGGGCACGAATCGGGCGGACGTCGGGCAGGCGTCAGCGACGCAGGACATTACGGTCGGGTAATAAGAGCGGACAAGCGATCGGACCATGGAAAGTCGGCGGGTTCCCGCACGGCCCGGTTTCTTGTCAACGAGTGACAAACGGCCGCCGGAATTTTGTCCTCCGGTGAGTGTCCGGCCAGCCCGGAGCGGGCCCCGGCGGGAGTGCCCACCGGGGCCCTGGCCTCACATCGCCGCTCGCCCGGAGCGGCGCCGCGTCAGGTGGCGTTGACCTGCAGCGAGGGGGTGACGACGTAGTTCGCCTTGTAGGTGATCGAGTCGCCGTTGTTGATCAGGCCGAGGCACAGGCCGCCCACACCGGAGACGGACAGGCTGCCGGCGTTCAGCGCCAGGGTGTGGCTGCTGTTGACGTAGCTACCGGTCACGGTGCCGGTGATGGTGGCGGTGCACAGACCGGTCAGCTTGGCCGAGACACCGGTGAGCGAGCCGGGGGTGCTGCCGCTCGCGGTGGGCCCGGTGATGTTGAGGTTCCACGGCAGGCTCTGCGCGGTGACGCCGAAGGTGATGCTGTTCAGCTTGCAGGTGTTCCAGGTGGCGGTCTTGACGGTGCCGACCTTGATCGAGGTGGGCGCGCCCGCCGTGTAGGTGCCGTTGGCCGCGGCGCCGGTCGCGGCGGCCGAGGTGCAGGTGAGCTTGGCACCGGTGGTGTTGTCGGTGAGCGTCGGGGAGGTGGCGGTGGCCGTGAAGGCGCCGCCGCTGCCGGTGCTGCCGGTGATGACCACCGAGCTCACCGAGGCGAAGGCCGGGGCGGCGGCGAGGCCGATCGCGGCGAGGAGCGCCGTACCGGTGACCGCGACGCCCGAGGCCGCCTTCGTGAACTTGCGCATGGGCTGATCCTTCCTGAGAGGATTTTTCGAGGGTGGATTCGAGGGGAGGGACGTACCTGATAAACCGGGTCCCGTGCTGCTCAGGCGCGGAATTCGGTTACGGCTACTACCTGGAACGTGGGCACCGATTCCCTCGGTTGCCCTTGCGGAGCAGGACGTTACGCACCAGTAACCGGAGGGCGCAATAATCCTGGCCAAGATTCTCCGGGCCACCCTACTGATGGGTATT
>NZ_FMCH01000518.1 GCF_900091855.1 Streptomyces sp. DvalAA-14 | reverse complement strand
CGGGATGAGCGACTGCTGGGAGGCCGCCGGTCCGGTCGGCGCCGCGGGCCAGGCGCTGCCCGGTACCGGGACGGCCGGGCGGGCCGGTTCGCCGGTCTGCTGCGCGGGGATGCCGGCCGACTCGTCCGACGGCACGTCCAGGTATTCGGGGCCGGCGGCGGCCGGCCCGGGGAGGCGGACGGCGGGACCGCGGTCGGCCAGCGAGCGGACCGAGACGCCGCTGGTCGGCTGGTCCGGGATCGGCGGACCCATGTGCAGGGGGCGCCGGGGGGCGGTGGGCGGCGCGGCCGACTCCGCGAGGGGCGACTCCGCCGGCTCCGTCATCGGCGGCGGCGAGCCCGGGTCCAGGACCGACGGCGCGTCATAGCGCTGCGGCGGCACCGGCTGCGGGTCGCTCCAACTGCCCTGCGGCCCGGGCATGAGCAGGACGTCGTCCTCGTCCTCCAGCCCGGGGGCGCCCGGCGCGGCCGGGTGGTCGAGGTAGGTGTACGCGGGCGCGCCGTGCTCGTCGGCCTGCTGGGCCGGGCCGCCCGGCGGGACCGTGGCGGGGTGCGGGACGTGCGGGTCCGCTCCCCATCCGGGCTGCTGCGGTACGCCGTTGCCGGGGATGTCGGTGTGCGGCTGCTGAGCCGCCTCCCCGACCGGGTTCCCCGGTAGCCCCTCGCCGGGGATCTGACCGGTGTCCGTCATGCGTGCCCCTCGCCCATCGGTTTCGCTCCTTCCAGCCGCCGCGCCCCCAACACCCCGGCCCCCGCGAACAACAACGAGCGTGCCGGGGATGCGGCACGTCGGGGCCCGGTGTCCTGGAGCTCGACACCCCGTCAACGCACGACGACGGCACAACGATCCGTCAGCCTACCCCCCGCCGGACGGCGGCCCGCCCAGGAGTCCGTACCTCGGGACGTATCTCACACCGACCCCTCCGGTACCGCTGCGACCAGCGCAAACACGGTCAAGGGTGCCCCTGCGCACGGGGTGGGGGGCCGCGCCGCGACCCGCCGGAGGTCAGCGGCGGGTGCCGCTCAGCGCGAAGGTCACCGACCGCTCGCGCTCGGTCCACTCGCTGTCCAGTTCGACCGATTGGAGCAGCGCGCGCTCCACGTCGTAACCGCCCTCCTCCAGCGCCCGGGTGACCGCTTCGGCCTTGTCACGGGTGGCCGCCGTGGTGACGATCCGCTCGGGCCGGCGGGCCGCGCAGGCCGCGACGACCTCGGCGTCGGCGTGGCCGATGCGTATCACGTCGGGCTCGGGGAGGTCGTCGAGCACCTGGGGCGCGGTGCCGTGCACGACGTGCAGTTGTACGCCGCCGCGCCGGGCGGTCACCGTGATCCAGTCGCAGGCGTCGGCGTCGCGGTCGACGGCGATGACGGCGGCGCCGAATCGGGCCGCCTCGATGGCGATCGCGCCGTCGGCGGCGCCGATGTCCCACAGCAGGTCGCCGGTGCGCGGCCCGAGCCGGGCCAGTTGGAAGGCGCGCAGCTGGGCGGGAACATGGCCGCCGTATGCGGAGGCGGCCAGCGCCCAGCCGCGGACCGGGCCCGGGAAGCCCGGGTCGCGGCCGGCGATCCAGCCTCCCCCGGACTGCGTCGGGGGCACCCCCGGCCCGGTCACCTCGCGCGCGGACGAGGTGATGCCGCCGACGACGAGGACGACGTTGGGCTCGCGCCAGATGTGGTCGGCGACCTTGTCGGAGGTCAGCACGGTGACCTGTTCCTGCTCGGTGCCGAGGGCCTCGCAGATCACGAAGGTGCGGTGCACTCCGGTGAGCAGCAGGGCGAGTTCGGCGGGCCCGGCGCCGGGCGCGGTGAGGACCGCCACCTTGGGGTAGGCCCGGCAGACGTTGACCGCGCGGCGCAGCGTGCGGCTGGTGGCGGCGACCACCCGGGCGTCGTCCCACGGCATTCCGGCCCGGGCGAAGGCCCGGGCCACGGAGGAGACACCGGGGACGACCTCGACTTCGAGGCCGTGCTCGGGATCGCGCAGCGCGCGGACCACGCCGAAGAAGCCGGGGTCGCCGTCGGCGAGCACCACCGCGGTACCGCGGTGGGCCGCGATCCGCCGGGCGGCGATCTCGATGCTGCCGAGCACGATCTGCTCGGCGCCCTTCGGGACATACGGGAGGGCAAGGTGGTAGCGGGTGCCGGCCACCAGCGTGGCGGCGCCGAGCGCGGCCTTGGCGGCTTCGGACGGGGGTGAGCCGTCCCAACCGATCACGGTGACCCGGTCGGCCATCGTCTCTGCCCCTTCATGGCGGTGCGGACCGCTGCGGATCGCGGCGGTCCCGGCGGATCGGTCTGCTCGGCGCGCTCTCCGGTGCGGGAGGACACGTCGGATCGGCGCGGTGAGAAGTGCGGAACACCTTCCCGGGGTGAGAACCCTAACCCGGAGCGCCCCAGGTCGGGGCGGCGCGGTCAGTGCCAGTCCGCGTAAGCGCTGTAGTCCGGGTAGTTGTGGTAGGCGTCGCCGTCGGACCGCTGCCCGGAATGGTCGTCGAGGTCCTCGGGAAGCAGGCTCCAGACCAGCAGATCGGTGCGGGTCTCGGCCCATTCGCCGCCCTCCGCCTGCGTGCGGACCAGTCCGGCGCCGCGCAGCACGCCCTCGCTGACGCAGCCGATTTTCTGGGCGACCTGCTGGGAGGCGGTGTTGTCCGCGGCGGTGCGCAGTTCGACCCGGGCGAAGCCCTGTTCCTCGAACAGCCAGCGGCAGACGCCGAGCACCGCTTCGCAGGCGTACCCCTCGCCGCGGGCCCAGACGGCGGTCAGATAACCGATCTCGGTGGCGCGGATCCGCCAGTCGGTCCGCTGCAGGGTGACGGTGCCGACCAGCCGCTGGGTGAGGAATTCGGTGACGGCCAGGACCAGGCCGCGGCCCTCGGTACGCTCTGCGGGGGCGGCCCGGGCGACGAACTCGCGGGCGTCCTTCTCGGAGTAGGGGTGCGGGACGCCGGTCCAGGCGGTGATCAGCTCGTCGTCCATCATCTCCGTGAGGGAGGGGACGTCGGCTTCGTCGTACGCGCGCAGCGCCAGCCGCTCCGTGGAGATGGAGATGTCCGGGAAGGCCGGTGCTGAGGTCATTCGCTGCTCCGTAACCAGGGGCATGGGTGGATTGCACAGCTGTGAACTGAACAGCATGCAGCATCAGGCACGGCGTCCCCCGGGCAGGGTGGTGGCGGCGCTGCCGGGGGCCGCGGCGGCGAACGCCCTTTCAGAGTAGGCCGGATGCCGGTCAGGACGGGTATCCGTGGACGTCATCCGATCCTGCTACCGTCAGCCCGCGTGACAGTGCACCACGCAGCAGGAGTCGGCTATCAGCGGGCCGCGGGGGTCTACGAGCGCTCCCGACCCTCCTATCCGCTGGCGGCGCTCGCGGCGCTGGCCGACGCGCTGCCCCTGGAGTCGGGCCGGACCGTGGTCGATCTTGGTGCCGGCACCGGCAAATTCACCCGCCTGCTGGCGCTGACGGGCGCCGAGGTACTGGCGGTGGAGCCGGTCCGGGAGATGCGCGAGCAGATCGCCGAGCTGCTGCCGGGGGTGGCGGTCACCGGCGGTACGGCCGAGGCGACCGGGCTGCCGGACGGCTGCGCGGACGCGGTGGTGGCGGCGCAGGCCTGGCACTGGTTCCAGGAGGGCGAGGCGCTGGCCGAGGTGGAGCGGCTGCTGCGGCCGGGCGGCGCGCTGGCGCTGGTGTGGAACACCTACGACACCTCGGTGCCGTGGATGCGGGACTTCCAGGACATCTACTTCCGGCTGGCGCCGCGCGATCTGCCCAGCCCGCCGCTGGCGTCCGGCCTCGGCGACCCCGGGAACTGGCGCGATGCCTTCGCGGCCCGCGCGGGCTGGGGCGCCATCAAGGAGCGGCACTGGCCCAATCCCTACACGACGACGGTCGCCGACGTGGTGGAGCGGATGATGTCGTCCAGCCACATCGCCGTGCTGGACGCCCCCGCGCAGGCCCGGGTGCGGTCCGAGGTGGAGTCGGTGCTGGGCGCCTACGACGCGACCCGGAGCCCCGGGGCGATCGAGATGCCGTACACCACGGATGTCTACTGGCTGCGCCACGGCTGAGGCGGCGGGCGGGCCGGAACGGGGGCGGGGACAGGGGCCCGCACCGACCGTAATAAAGTCGTCCCATGCTCGACGCGGTCGTCATCACGGTCACCGTCACGGCGCTGCTGCTCGCGGCGTGGTGCGGTTTCGCGGCGTACCGTGACTCGCCGACGAAGGACTGGCATTTCGCCGGCATGGCCGTGGTGTCGCTGATCGCCCTGGTCCAGCTGGTGATCTCGGTGGTGCAGCTGGCCGGCGGCGAGCGGCCGGCGCAGGGGCTGGCGGTCTTCCTCGCCTACCAGATCGGCGCGGCCTGCACGATTCCGGCGGCGGGCTTCATGTCCCTTGCCGAGCGCACCCGTTGGGGCTCGGCGATCGTCGCGGCCGGCGGCATCATCCTGGCCGTGCTGGAACTGCGGCTGCACGAGATCTGGGGTAACGGACATGGCTGAGGACATGACACGACCGACCGAGCCTGCGGAGACCGAGGCGGCGGGGCCCGCGAACCGCATCGGCACCGGGCCGGGGCGGCTGCTGCTCTCGCTCTACGCGGTGTTCACCGTCGCCGCGCTGTCCCGCTCGATCGTCCAGCTCAGCACCAAATACCACGAGGCGCCGCTGGCGTACGCGCTGTCCGGCGTGGCCGGAGTGGTCTACGCGGTGATCACCCTGGCCCTGTGGCGCGGCGGCGAGTCGGCCCGCAAGGTGGCGCTGGTCTGCTGCTCGGCCGAGCTGATCGGGGTGCTCGCGGTCGGCGTCGCGACGATAGTGGACTCCTCGGCCTTCCCGGACGCGACGGTCTGGTCGGACTTCGGGATCGGCTACGTCTTCCTGCCGCTGGCGCTTCCGGTGGCCGGTCTGCTGTGGCTGCGCCGGGCCGCTCGTGAGGCGGGGGCACAACCGCAGCAGACCGGTCACTGAGCCGGACCGCGCGTTCGGCGGCGAACGCCTCAGGCGGTGGCCGCGAAGGACGGGGCCGGGTCGCTCTGCGCGGACTTCTCCATGTGCACCAGGCTCAGCCGGCGGCTGACCGGCTCGGCGGCGCCCACCTGCTCGTAGCCGAGCTTGCGGTACATCCGCAGATTGACCTGGCTGCGGTGGCCGGTGAACAGCCGGTACCGCTTGGCCTCCGCCTCCGCCGCGAGCCGTCCTTCGAGAGCGGCCAGCAGCCGTCCGCCGAGGCCGTGCCGCTGCAGGCGCGGGTGCACGATCAGCTTGCCGATACGGGCGGTGCCGTCGTCGTCCACCGCGCCGCGCACCGAGCCGACCACCTCCTGGCCGAGCCGCGCCACCAGGACCACGCCCTGGGCGAGTTCGGCCCGCAGTTCGTCGAGGGTCTGGGTGAGCGGCTCTATGGCGTAGTCGCCGTAGAGCTCCGCTTCGCCCTGGTAACAAAGGTATTGGAGTTTCAGGATCTTCTCGGCGTCGCTGTCCTCCGCCGTAGAGATGGTCACGCTCATGCCCATGCGCGCAGGCCTCCCCTTCGAATCCGTCCGGGCAGTTGCGGGTGTGGTGTGCCCGGGACGTGTGTGTGAGCGGAGTTGGTGCGGGTATGCGCCGCCTCCGTGGCGCCGATGATCGCACAAACTCTCCTGGCGGGCAGCGCAGATGTGCTACTCGTCTCAGTCTCGTCCGCGCGGGCCAAAGGTGCCCACCGCCGCTGAGTGTTTACCGTGCATTACCCCGTCTCACCGGGGATCCAACCCTCGAATTCAGGATCGACCGAAGACAGCCGAGGCAGCGTGAGCGCAGCGGGCCCAGGCTGCCTTGTGAGATACCCAACTCGCGGGCGATTTCGGCGTACGTGGGATCGGCGCGGTTCATCAGCGCCGCGACGATCTGCGGGCAGCGTCCGGGCAGCAGTCGCACCGCGGCCAGCACCGCGCGCTGCCGCTCGGCGGCCAGTACGTGGTCCTCGACGTTCCCGGTCGCCGCGGCGCCGTCGCCCGGGTCGGACGGGCCGGCGTCGGGGGCCCCGCAGGGCCGCTCGCGGCGGATGCGCCGGGCCGCCGCGCGCGCCTCGTCGCGTACCGCGCCGCGCACCCAGTGGCCGGGCTCGGCGGGCGGACCGTCCAGCTCCAGCAGCCTGAGCCAGACCGCTTGTTCCAGGTCGGCGGCCTCGATGCCGGCCCCCGGCGGGGCCTCCGCTGCGGCCTCCGCGGTGAGCAGCGGTCCGAGCCGGGCGTACGGGGTAGGGGTCGCGGGTCGCGGGGCGCCACAGATTCCATGGGGATCTGCATATCCGGCCTCCCCCGGCGGCCGCTGCGGCCGGCGGCCCGGCGCGGCCGGTTTCACCTCATGGTGTGGTCCGTCCCGCGCCGGATCGCCGGTCCGCGGGCGTCCGGGCGCTGTCAACAGGAGGTAGCCATCGGGTGAACCCGACGTGCGCGGGCGCCGAGTGCGGAAGTATCGTCCTCGGGTACGGGCCGGTAGCCTCACGCGGCGGCGGCCCCTGCTCCTGTCGGCCGTGACTGTGCCTGTGACCTACCGGAGGGTCCGTTGTTCTCCCGCCTGTCCCGCAGCGTGCTCAAGGCGATCCTGCTGGTACTGATGCGCGTCCTGTACCGCCCCGCGGTCGAGGGCGTGGCGCGGATCCCCGGCGACGGACCGGTGATCCTGGCCGGAAATCACGTGACCTTCATCGACTCGCTGTTCTTGTCACTGGTGGTGCGGCGCCAGGTGTACTTCATCGGCAAGGACGAGTACGTCACCGGCAAGGGCGTCAAGGGCCGGCTGATGGCCTGGTTCTTCACCACCTGCGGCATGATCCCGGTGGACCGGGACGGCGGGCACGGCGGGGTCGCGGCGCTGATGACGGGCCGCCGGGTGCTGGACGAGGGCAGGATCTTCGGCATCTACCCCGAGGGCACCCGCTCCCCCGACGGCCGGCTCTACCGCGGCCGCACCGGCATCGCCCGCCTGGCGCTGATGACCGGCGCCCCGGTGGTCCCGTTCGCGATGATCGGCACCGACAAGGTGCAGCCCGGCGGCAGCGGCATGCTCCGGATCGCCCCGGTCACCATCCGCTTCGGCGCCCCGCTGGATTTCGCCCGCTACGAGGGCATGGACCGCGACCGCTATGTGCTGCGCGCGGTGACCGACGAGGTGATGAGCCGGGTGATGCACCTGTCCGGCCAGGAGTACGTCGACATCTACGCGACCAAGATGAAGGCCGCCTGAGCCGCCTGAGCCGCCTGAGCCGTCCGAACCGCCCGGGCGGCCCTGGCCGCCCGGAAGCGATCACTGGGGGACGGCGCTCGTGCGCCGTCCCCTCCGCGTCGGGCCGCCCCGCGGCGGGCCGGGCCTGACGGGCCGGGCCTGAGACGGGCTACTCGTCCTTGGCGTGCGCCCACCGCTGCTGCTCGGCCACGTCGGCCCTGAGCTCGGTCAGCTGCCGGGCGACGGCACTCGGCGCGGTGCCGCCGCGGGCGCTTCGCGACGCCAGCGAGCCGGGCACATCGAGCACCGTCCGCACCTCGGGCGTCAGGTGCGGCGAGATCTTGGCGAACTGCTCGTCGGTCAGCTCGTCGAGGCCGATGTCCTCGGCTTCGCAGACCTTGACGCACTCCCCCGCCACCTCGTGCGCGACCCGGAACGGCACCCCTTGCCGGACCAGCCACTCGGCGATGTCGGTGGCCAGCGAGAAGCCGGCCGGGGCCAGTTGCTCCAGCCGCTCCCGGTGCACGGTCAGCGTGGCCATCATCCCGGTGAACGCCGGCAGCAGCACCTCCAGTTGGTCGCAGGAGTCGAAGACCGGCTCCTTGTCCTCCTGGAGGTCCCGGTTGTACGCCAGCGGCAGCGCCTTGAGGGTCGCCATCAGTCCGGTGAGGTTGCCGATCAGCCGCCCGGACTTGCCGCGGGCCAGCTCGGCGATGTCCGGGTTCTTCTTCTGCGGCATGATCGAGGAGCCGGTGGAGAAGGCGTCGTGCAGGGTCACGAAGGAGAATTCCTTCGTGTTCCAGATAATGACCTCTTCGGCGATCCGGGACAGATTGACGCCGATCATGGCCGTGATGAAGGCGAATTCGGCGGCGAAGTCGCGCGAGGCGGTGCCGTCGATGGAGTTGCCGACGCTGCCGCCCTCGAAGCCGAGGTCGCGGGCGACCGCCTCCGGGTCCAGGCCGAGCGAGGAGCCGGCCAGCGCGCCCGATCCGTAGGGCGACACGGCGGTCCGCTCGTCCCACTGCCGCAGCCGCTCCCCGTCCCGGGACAGGGCCTGGACATGCGCGAGCATGTGGTGGGCGAACAGCACCGGCTGGGCGTGCTGGAGGTGGGTGCGGCCGGGCATCGCCAGCTCCGGGTGGGCCTCGGCCAGGCCGATCAGCGCCTCCTGGAGGTCGGCGATCAGTCCGCCGATGATCCGCGCGTGGTCGCGCAGGTACATCCGGAACAGGGTGGCGACCTGGTCGTTGCGGGACCGGCCGGCCCGCAGCTTGCCCCCGAGGTCGGGCCCGAGGCGCTCCACCAGGCCGCGCTCCAGTGCGGTGTGCACGTCCTCGTCCGCGACGGTGCCGGTGAACCCGCCCTCGGCCACGGCTGTTTCGAGCGCGTCGAGCCCGGCGGTCATCCGGGCGAGTTCGTCCGCGGTGAGCAGTCCCGCCCGGTGCAGCACCCGGGCGTGCGCCCGCGAGCCGGCGATGTCGTAGGGCGCGAGCCGGAAGTCGAAGTGCACCGAGGCGGAGAGCTTCTCCAGCGCGGCGGACGGCCCGTCGGCGAACCGTCCGCCCCACAGCTTGCCCCCACCGGTGTCCTTGCCGGTGTCCTGACCGCTGTGGTGGCCGGTCTCCTTGCTGCCCTGGCCGTTCGTCACTGCGCCAGGTCCCGCTTGGCGGCGATCTTCGAGGACATGCCGAAGATCTCGATGAAGCCCTTGGACAGCGACTGGTCGAAGGTGTCGCCGGTGTCGTAGGTGGCCAGGTTGAAGTCGTAGAGCGAGGTGGCGGACTTCCGGCCGTTGACGACCGCCCGGCCGCCGTGCAGCACCATCCGGACCTCGCCGGTGACGTACTCGTTGGCCTCGTCGATGAAGCCGTCCAGCGCCCGCTTGAGCGGCGAGAACCACAGGCCGTCGTAGACCAGTTCGCCCCAGCGCTGCTCGACCTGCCGCTTGTAGCGGGCCAGTTCGCGCTCGACGGTGACGTTCTCCAGCTCCTGGTGGGCGGTGATCAGCGCGATCGCGCCCGGGGCCTCGTAGATCTCCCGGGACTTGATGCCGACCAGCCGGTCCTCGACCATGTCGATCCGGCCGATGCCCTGGGCGCCGGCCCGCTTGTTGAGCTGCTGGATGGCTTCGAGCACGGTGACCGGCCGGCCGTCGACGGCGACCGGGACGCCCTTGCGGAAGGCGATGACCACCTCGTCGGCGTCCCGGGGCGTGGCCGGGTTCTCGGTGTACTCGTAGACGTCCTCGATCGGCGCGTTCCAGATGTCCTCCAGGAAGCCGGTCTCGACGGCCCGCCCGAAGACGTTCTGGTCGATGGAGTACGGCGACTTCTTGGTGGTGGCGATGGGGAGGTTCTTCTCCTCGCAGAACGCGATCGCCTTGTCCCGGGTCATGGCGTAGTCGCGGACCGGGGCGATGCAGTGCAGGTCGGGCGCCAGCGAGGAGATGCCCGCCTCGAACCGGACCTGGTCGTTGCCCTTGCCGGTGCAGCCGTGGGCGACCGTGTCGGCGCCGTGCTTGCGTGCCGCGGCCACCAGGTGCTTGACGATGACCGGCCGGGACAGCGCGGAGACCAGCGGATAGCGGTCCATGTACAGGGCGTTGGCCTTGAGCGCCGGCAGGCAGTACTCGTCGGCGAACTCGGTCCTGGCGTCGGCCACTTCGGCTTCGACAGCACCGCAGGCGAGCGCGCGCTTGCGGATGACGTCCAGGTCCTCGCCGCCCTGGCCGACATCGACCGCGACGGCGATGACGTCGGCGCCGGTCTCCTCGGCGATCCAGCCGATGGCGACGGAGGTGTCCAGGCCGCCGGAATAGGCGAGTACGACGCGCTCGGTCACGAGTCTCTCCTTACGATGCATACGCTGACTGGTATAAGTATGCACTCCACCGCATGCTTCGTCAACGCGGCAGGTCAGCGTGGCGGCACGGCGGGAACGAGAGGTGACGAGGGGCGCGCCGGAAGGCGGAGACAGCGGGGTCCGGTGGCGTACGGGCCCGCTACCGGCAGGACGGCCGGGCCGCAGCCCGGCGCCCGCCTATGCCTCGCCCTGGGCCAGGCGCAGCAGATGGTCGGCGAGCTTCTGACCGCCGGTGGGGTCGCGGCTGATCAGCACCACCGTGTCGTCGCCGGCGATGGTGCCGAGGATGTCGTACACCTCGGCCTGGTCGATCGAGGAGGCCAGGAACTGGGCGGCGCCGGGCGGGGTGCGGACCACCACCAGATTGGCGGACGCCTCGGCGGAGATGAGCAGCTCGGCCGCCAGCCGCCGCATCCGCTCCTCCTTGACCGATTCGCCGAGCGGCGCCTGCGGGGTGCGGAAGCCGCCCTCGGAGGGGACCGCGTAGATGAGCTCGCCGTCGTTGGTACGGATCTTCACCGCGCCGAGTTCGTCGAGGTCGCGGCTGAGCGTCGCCTGGGTGACGCTCAGCCCGTCGTCGGCGAGGAGCTTGGCCAGCTGGCTCTGCGACCGCACCGGCTGCCGGCCCAGGATGTCCACGATCCTGCGGTGCCGGGCCGTGCGGGTCTGCGGTACGGCTTGGCCGTTGCCGTGCGCGGTGGCTTCGCTCATCGTCGCGTCATTCTCCGTTGCTTCGCTCCCGGGCGGCCCGGTGCACCTGGTCGAGGACGCCGGGCAGGGTCCGGAGGAACACGTCCGTCTCGGTGTCGCCGACGATCAGCGGCGGCGCGAGCCGCACCGTGTCGGGGACGGCCGCGTTCACCAGCAGTCCGGCGTCCTGAGCCGCCTGCTGGACCTGCGCGGACAGCGGCTCGGTGAGCACGATACCGATCAGCAGGCCGGAACCGCGCACATGATCGACCAGCGGGTGTCGCAGCGCCTCGATGCCCTTGATCAGCTTCTCGCCCTGCCGCTTGACGTTGTCGAGGATGCCGTCGGCCGCGATGGTGTCGAGCACGGCGAGCCCGGCCGCGCAGGAGACCGGGTTGCCGCCGAAGGTGGTGCCGTGCGCGCCCGGGGTGAGCAGTTCGGCGGCCGCCCCGAAGGCGATGGTGGCGCCCAGCGGCAGACCGCCGCCGAGGCCCTTGGCGAGGGTGACCACATCGGCGCGAACGCCTTCGGCCTGGCAGGCGAACCAGTGCCCGGTCCGGCCGACGCCGGTCTGCACCTCGTCCAGCACCAGCAGCGTGCCGGTGGCGGCGGTGATCTCCCGGGCCGCCCGCAGGTAGCCCGCGGGGGGCACCACCACCCCGTTCTCACCCTGGATCGGCTCCAGGACGACCAGCGCGGTGTCGGTACCGACCGCCGCCCGCAGCGCCTCGGTGTCGCCGAAGGGCACATGGGTGACGTCGCCGGGCAGCGGCTGGAAGGCGTCACGTTTCTTCGGCTGGCCGGTGAGGGCGAGGGCGCCCATGGTGCGGCCGTGGAAGGCGCCGTCGGTGGCGACCATGTGGCGGCGGCCGGTCAGCCGGCCGATCTTGAAGGCGGCCTCGTTGGCCTCGGCGCCGGAGTTGGCGAAGAAGACCCGGCCGGGGCGGCCGGACAGCTGGAGCAGCCGCTCGGCCAGGGCGATCGGCGGTTCGGCGATGAAGAGGTTGGAGACATGGCCGAGGGAGGCGACCTGGCGGGACACCGCTTCGACCACGGCCGGGTGCGCGGTGCCGAGGGCGTTGACGGCGAGGCCGCCGAGGAAGTCGTAGTAGACCTTCCCGTCGGCGTCCCAGAACCTGGCGCCCTCGCCGCGGACCAGCGGCAGCCGCGGCAGCCCGTAGTTGTCCATCAGCGAGCCCTGCCAGCGCCGTGCCAGCTCCTCGTTGCCGGTCACCGGTCTCCTCCTTGTTCTGCGGGCGTTCCCGCTGCTGCCGCGGACACCGCGGGCGCCGCGGCGGCGGGTTCTTCCGGGTCCGGCACCACCATGGTGCCGATCCCCTCGTCGGTGAAGATCTCCAGCAGGATGGCGTGCTGCACGCGGCCGTCGATGACGCGGGCGGTGTGCACGCCGTTGCGGACCGCGTGCAGGCAGCCCTCCATCTTGGGGACCATGCCGCTGGACAGGTCGGGCAGCAGCTTCTCCAGTTCGGAGGCGGTGAGCCGGCTGATCACCTCGTCGCTGTTCGGCCAGTCCTCGTACAAGCCCTCCACGTCGGTGAGCACCATCAGCGTCTCGGCGCCGAGCGCGGCGGCCAGCGCGGCGGCCGCGGTGTCGGCGTTGACGTTGTAGACGTGGCCGTCGTCGGAGGCGCGGGCGATGGAGGAGACGACCGGGATGCGGCCGTCGCCCAGCAGCGCCTCGATGGCCCCGGTGTCGATCGCGGTGATCTCGCCGACCCGGCCGATGTCCACCAGCTCGCCGTCGATGCGCGGGTAGTGCTTGACGGCGGTGATGGTGTGCGCGTCCTCACCGGTCATACCGACGGCCAGCGGGCCGTGCTGGTTGAGCAGATTGACCAGTTCGCGCTGCACCTGACCGGCCAGCACCATCCGGACCACATCCATCGCCTCGGGGGTGGTGACCCGCAGTCCGGCCTTGAACTCGCTGACCAGGCCGTGCAGTTCGAGCTGGGCCTTGATCTGCGGGCCGCCGCCGTGCACCACCACCGGCCGCAGTCCGGCGTGCCGCAGGAAGACCACGTCCTGGGCGAAGGCCGCTTTCAACTCCTCGTCCACCATGGCGTTTCCGCCGAACTTGATGACAACGGTCCTGCCGTGGTGGCGGGTCAGCCAGGGCAGTGCCTCGATGAGGGTGCGGGCCTTGGGCAGCGCGGTGTGCTTGCGGGGGCTCATGAGCTGTACGCGCTGTTCTCGTGCACGTAGTCGGCGGTGAGGTCGTTGGTCCAGATGACCGCGGTCGCGTCGCCCGCCGCGAGGTCCGCGGTGATGACGACCTCGCGGAAGCGCATGTCCACCCGTTCGCGGTCCTCGCCGACCGAGCCGTCCCGGCAGACCCACACGCCGTTGATGGCGACGGCCAGTCGATCGGGTTCGAAAGCCGCCTCGGTGGTGCCGATCGCGGACAGCACCCGGCCCCAGTTGGGGTCCTCGCCGTGGATAGCGCACTTGAGGAGGTTGTTGCGGGCGATGCTCCGGCCGACCTCCACCGCGTCCTGTTCGGTGGCGGCGTGCACGACCTCGATCCTGATGTCCTTGCTGGCGCCCTCGGCGTCACCGATCAGCTGCCGCGCCAGGTCGTCACAGACGGTACGCACCGCATCCGCGAACTCGCCGTATTCGGGGGCGATGTCGGAGGCACCGGAGGCGAGCAGCAGCACGGTGTCGTTGGTGGACATGCAGCCGTCGGAGTCGATCCGGTCGAAAGTCTGCCGGGTGGCGTCGCGCAGCGCCATGTCCAGGGCGCCGGCGTCGAGGTCGGCGTCGGTGGTGAGCACGACGAGCATGGTGGCCAGGCCCGGCGCGAGCATGCCGGCGCCCTTGGCCATGCCGCCGACCGACCATCCCGCCGGGCTGGTCACCACGGCCGTCTTGTGCACGGTGTCGGTGGTCCGGATGGCGATGGCGGCCTTCTCGCCGCCGTGCTCGGACAGTTCGGCGGCGGCCAGCGCGACGCCGGGCAGCAGCTTGTCCATCGGCAGCAGGGTGCCGATCAACCCGGTGGAGGCGACGGCGATCTCGCCGGCGCTGTGCCCGAGCACCTCGGCGGCCTTCTCGGCGGTGGCGTGGGTGTCCTGGAAGCCCCGGGCGCCCGTGCAGGCGTTGGCGCCGCCGGAGTTGAGGACCACGGCGGTCACCTCGCCGCCCTTGAGCACCTGTTGCGACCACAGGACGGGCGCGGCCTTCACCCGGTTGGAGGTGAACACGCCGGCTGCGGCGCGGCGCGGGCCGGTGTTGACCACCAGGGCCACATCGAGGCCGCCGCTCTCCTTGATCCCGGCGGCGACGCCCGCCGCCGAGAAGCCCTTGGCTGCGGTCACGGTCATGGAGCGACTCCGATCGTGGAAAGTCCCGTCGCCTCCGGCAGCCCGAGGGCGATGTTCATGCTCTGCACCGCGCCGCCCGCGGTGCCCTTGGTCAGGTTGTCGATCGCGCTGATGACGATCACGCGTCCCGCGAACTCGTCATGGGCCACCTGGAGTTGCGTGGCGTTGGAGCCGTGCACGGCGGCGGTGGCCGGCCACTGGCCGACCGGCAGCAGGTGCACGAAGGGCTCGTCGGCGTAGGCCTTGTCGTAGACGTCGCGCAGGTCGCCGGCGGTGACGCCCGGCTTGGCCTTGGCGGTGCAGGTGGCCAGGATGCCGCGGGACATGGGGGCGAGGGTCGGGGTGAAGGAGACGTTCACCGGGCGGCCGGCCGCCGCGCTGAGGTTCTGGATCATCTCGGGGGTGTGCCGGTGGCCGCCGCCCACGCCGTAGGGGCTCATCGAGCCCATCACCTCGGAGCCGAGCAGGTGCGGCTTGGGGGACTTGCCGGCGCCGGAGGTGCCGGACGCGGCGATGATCACGGCCTCCGCCTCGACCAGGTCGGCGGCGTAGGCCGGGGCCAGGGCGAGCGAGACGGCGGTGGGGTAGCAGCCGGGGACCGCGATGCGCTTGGACCCCTCCAGCGCGGCGCGGCCGCCCGGCAGCTCGGGCAGCCCGTACGGCCAACTGCCCGCGTGCGGCGACCCGTAGAAACGCTCCCAGTCCGCCGGGTCCTTCAACCGGAAGTCGGCGCCCATGTCCACCACCAGGACGTCCGCGCCGAGTTGCTCGGCGACCGCGGCGGACTGCCCGTGCGGCAGGGCGAGGAAGACCACGTCGTGCCCGCTGAGCGCCTCGGCGGTGGTCGGCGCCAGCACCCGGCCGGCCAGCGGCAGCAGGTGCGGCTGCAGCGCGCCGAGCAGCTGCCCGGCATTGGCATTCCCGGTCACCGCGCCGATCTCCACCTCGGGGTGTCCGAGAAGCAGCCGGAGCGCTTCCCCTCCGGCATATCCACTGGCCCCGGCCACCGCCACCCGCACTGCCATCGGTCCGCTCCTCCACGCTCGACAGCATGACTATACGGCGAGCTGCACTTTTATGCAAAGGTGCGTGCGAGATCTCGCGGGCAGCGGTGATCACCGCGGATCGGATCGGCGACCGGCGCCGGGATTCCGGCCGGTCGCCGTGGTCTGCCCGGGGGACGCGGGCGCGCGCCCCCTGACACTGCCGGGCTTCGGCGGCCAGCGGTGAAACCCCGGCCGACCAGGGGGTTTCCGCCGGTGGGCCACCGGTTCGCCGCCGACGGGCAGCTGCGGGCCGTCGTGGATCGCCGTGGAAGATCCTTGCCGGTCAGGCCTTGACGGCGCGCAGGACCACGAACTTCGGGTCGGCGGCGACGACTTCGCAGTTGCCGAACAGGCGCCGCAGCCGCAGGTGGTAGCCCAGGTGGCGGTTCCCGATCACCCACAGTTCGCCGCCCGGGCGGAGCGCGGCGCGGGCCGAGGCGAACATGTGCCGGGCGCCGGAGTCGGTGGTGGCGCGGTGGGAGTGGAACGGCGGGTTGTTCAGGACCAGGTCGGCGCTGTCCGGCGCGATCGTGGTCAGGGCGTCGGCGACCAGGAACTCGGCCTTGGTGGCCGGGTCGGCGTTGGCACGGAAGGTGGCCTCGGCGGACGCCACCGCCTGGTGGGACTCGTCCACGAAGAGCACGTCGGAGGCGGGGTTGGCCAGCGCCGCCGCCGTACCGACGACACCGTTGCCGCAGCCGAGGTCGATCACCCGGTCCGGGCCGCTGCGGGCGGGCAGGTGCTGGAGCAGGAAGCGGGTGCCGATGTCGAGCCGGTCGGCGCAGAAGACCCCGGCGTGGTTGGTGACGGTGCGGCCGGAGACCGGGCCGACGCCGTCCGGCAGCGCGTACCGCAGCGGCCACGGGTTCGGGCCGGGATCCGGCGCCTCGGCGGCCGGCGTGCAGAGGATCAGCCGCGCCTTGCGGACCGCCAGCGATGTACGGGTCGGGCCGAGGATCCGCTCGAAGAGCCGCAGCGTGGAGGTGTGGATCTCGCTGACCATCCCGGTGCCGATGACCACGGTCCCCGGGTGGACGGCCGGCGCCAGCCGGCGCAGCTGGTCCTCCAGCAGGGCGAGGCTCTTCGGCACCCGGACCAGCAGGACGTCGATCCGCTCCGGCGGGGTGTCCTGGGTGGACAGCAGCCGCACCCGCGCGTCCGGGGCGTTGCGCCGCAGATTCGCCCGGGTCGCCTGCTGGCCCAGGAAGGAGTCCGAGATCTGGGTGGGCCGCCAGGCTGCCAGCCCGGTCGTCAGGGCCCCCCACCGGTCGCCGACCACCACGACCTCGCCGGCCGTCCCGCCCTGCTCCGCGAGGTGCCGCAGCAGGTACTCGTCCGCGGCGTCCCACGCCCGCAGCTGCTCGCGCGGCTCGGCGGGGAATCGGGTCAGTTCGAGGTCGCCCCAGGGCGTGGTGAATCGGTGCATCGTACGGTCAGCCTACGGCCTGCGGCCGGGCGGAACGCCCGCTCGCCCACCGGGCCGCCGGCCGGCGGCCGGGCCGGGACCGGCAGCGGGGCCCGGAGGCATGTCCCGCCCCCGGGGGCTGATGATGCCGCGCGGCGGTCGATCCGGCGATGAGCGGTGCCTGCCGGGTCTGGAGCGAGAGCACGGTCACGGCGTGCGGACCCGGGTCGGGTAGTGGTCCGCGACGACCCGGCTCATCGCGCCCAGCGGATCGGCCGCGACCTGGGTGGCGGAGTAGAAGACGTTGCCGCGCACCTGGGGGTGGCCGGCGTCGAAGGTGAGATGGCGGGAGAGCTCGGCGGGGTCCTGCCAGGCGGCCGGCTGGCCGGCGGCGCCGACCTTGTACACAGCCTCGCCGATGTAGAGCCGCACTCGGGTGCCGGCAACCACGTCGGACCACCAGGGAATGAGGACGGCGTAGTCGGCGGCGGCGAAGCCGAGGTTCCAGTAGACCTGCGGCGCGATGTAGTCGATCCACTCCTTGCGGACCCAGCCGCGGGTGTCCGCGTGCAGGTCGTCGTAGGTCTGCACGCCGGCGGTGGTGGCCGAGCCGAGCGGGTCGGTGGCCGCGTTGCGCCAGACGCCGAACGGGCTGATGCCGAAGCGGGTGCCCGGCCTGATCCGCCGGATTCGGGCGGCGGTCTCGCGCACCAGCAGGTCGGTGTTGTGCCGGCGCCACGCGTCGCGGTCGGGGAAGCCGGCGCCGTAGCGGGCCCAGGCGTCATCGTCCGGGAAGGACAGTCCGGCCACCGGGTACGGGTAGAAGTAGTCGTCCCAGTGCACCGCGTCGATCGGGTAGCGGCGGACCGCGTCCAGCATCGCGTCCTCGACGAAGCGGCGGACCTCGGGCAGGCCCGGGTTGTAGTACAGCTTGCCGCCGAAGGGCACGGCCCAGTCCGGGTGCAGCCGCGCCGGGTGGGTGGGCGCGAGAGCGCCGGAGTCGTCGGTCAGCGCCACCCGGTAGGGGTTGAACCAGGCGTGCAGTTCCAGGCCGCGCCGGTGCGCCTCGTGGACCGCCGTGCCCAGCGGGTCCCAGCCGGGGTCACGGCCCTGAGTGCCCGTCAGGTACTGCGACCAGGGCTCGTAGGGCGACGGCCAGAAGGCGTCCGCGGTGGGCCGGACCTGGAACATCACCGCGTTCAGCCGGCGTTCGACGGCGACGTCGAGCAGATCGAGCAGCTCCCGGCGCTGCTCGGCGGGCGAAAGGCCGGGCGCGGACGGCCAGTCGGTGTTGGCGACGGAGGCGATCCACATGCCGCGCATCTCGCGCTGGGCGGTGGGGTGGCGGGGCGGGTGGCCCGGGCCGCCACCCCGCCGGCCGCCGCCCGGGTCGTGCGCCCGGTTC
>NZ_FMCH01000235.1 GCF_900091855.1 Streptomyces sp. DvalAA-14 | reverse complement strand
GCCGCGGCGGGGGAGGCCGGCCCCCCGGCCGCCGCCCCGACCCCGGACGACTACCGCGCGCTGCTGACCCGGGCGGCAGCCGCGGCGCACACGTCCGACCCGTCGGACCCGGCAGCAGGCGCCCGGCCCGCCCCGGCGCTCGCCGGCTTCGTCGAGCTCCCGCACCTGCGGGCGGCCGCCCAGCAGGTGGCCGGGCTGGCCGACCGTGACGCCCAGGCCGTCCGGATCCTCCGACTCGGCGCCGGCGCGGCCGTGGGGCCGCGCGAGCTGACCCGGCTGCTGTGGGCGGTGGCGAAGGCCCTGGAGTGGCAGAGCCGGACCCCGGCGCCCGACACGCTGGGCGCGACGATCCTGCACCTGGACCAGCCGGACCCGGCGCGGCGCGGCGAGCTGCTCGACGTGGTGGCCCAGGCGGCCGCCGTGGGCCGGGACCTGGACGATCCGGTGCAGCTGGCGGCCTTCCACCTCGGACTGCTGGGCGCCTACGCGGACGCCACCCGGCTGCTCGACGCCCACGGCAATGTGGTCGGCCGCAACTGGTTCAGCGGGACCCCGCTCGCCGGTCCGGTGTCCATGGCGACGCTCTACGTGGCCGATGGCGACCCGGCCGGCGGCACGGGCCTGCGAGGCACCGCGACAGCGCCGTGGGCGCGGCCCGGCCAGCACGTCCCGCACCTCATCTGGGCCGGGGGAGGCCCCGCCCACATCGTCATGACCCTGCCCGACGGCACCTCCCGCGCGGTGTCCTACGACGAGGTCGGCGAACTGGTCTCGTGGGACCCGGTGCTGCTGTCCCGGCCGCTGGCCGTCGGCGTGGTCCTGGCTGTCCCGCGGGCCCGGGCCGTCGCGGGCACGACGCTGGAGCAGGCGCTGGCGGGCGCGGATCCGCGGGCGGCCGTCAGCGCGCGCAGCGGCCGGACGGTCTGGTCCTCCCCGGACCTGGCGGCTCTGAACAAGGCCGCCGCCCTTCCCTACGCCGTCACCGTGCTGCCCGTCCAGCCGGGGGCGCACCAGCAGGCCGTCGCGGCGTGGACGGCCGTCGCTCCGCTGGTGCTGCCGGGGGCGGAACCCGCCGGGCCGGCGGACGGCGCCGACGAGACGGGTGTCACGTTCTCGGCCACGACCGCCGCCCCCGGCGGCACCACGGCGCAGCTGTCCACCGCGCCGCCGCCCAGCCACCCCCTGGGCACGCCGCTGCCCTCGATCCCGGAGGAATCGCCCCTTCCGGCCGAGAAGCGGGCGGCGATCACCGACGACCTGGACAGGCGCCGTCCGCCCCGGCTGGACCGCGACCTCCCGGCGCCGTCCCTGACGGTGGACCCCGTGCGGTTCACCGACCAGCGCAAGCTGCCGGTCTACATGGGCCGGGTCGGATCGCTGCTGAAGACACTGCCCGCCGATGTGCTGCGGCGCTCCTACAGCTTCGGCAACGGCGACCCGGTGCTGCGCGGCGTCGACCTGGTGGTGGACGAACTCGGCGCCCAGCTGACGTCGCCGCCGTCCGTGCGCCCCGGCGCCGCACAGGGCGACGGCCTGCGGGAGACCGGACTGCTGGCCGACGTACGCCGCGCGATGACGACGGCCCCGAGGACCTTCTTCGGCGACGGGCGGGACTTCTCCTACACCAACGCCAAGGGCCAGACCCGGGTGCTGAAGGTCAGGACCCGGCCCTACCCGGAATGGGAGCGGTTCGCCTTCGGCTACGCCAACCCGACGAAGATCGACAGCATGGCGCGGGCCACCACCACCACGGGCCGGACCGCGGTCAACAACACCTCCACCGCCCTCGCCCCGACGACGGCGCTCGGCCCGGCGAAGGGCCTGGCCAACCCCTGGGGGCGCATCTTCGCGCGCAAGACCTGGAGCAAGCGGGTCCAGTACTCGATGCTCAACCAGGTCTCCAGCCAGACCGAGACCCGCACCACGGACGGCTCGCACGCCCACCTCGACGACGTGCACTACGAGTTCAGCGTCACCGACGGCAAGGGCCGCCCGATCGACCAGGCCGGACGGCCCGTCCCCGCGGGCGGCACCCGGCAGCGGCCGGTCGCCTTCGGCTTCGCCGTGCGGCACGGCCTGTACACCCGGCTGCCCGACAGCGCCACCCGGGACCCGGAACTGCCCGCGGAGGTCCGGAAGGAGTTCCCGGCCGAGATGACGCTCACCCGGAAGGCGAACTACCGGTTCTTCAACACCGAGGGATTCGGGCCGGTCTCGCACATCCGCGACTGGGCGGTCCAGCAGATCAGGGCCAAGTCCGGCAGTTCCGCCCACACCGCGCTGGACGGGTACTTCTCGTCCGAGAACTTCCATCAGATGTCCCGGGTGATGGCCGCCGGCCCGACCATCACCCCGCCGCTGTTCGCCGACGGCGACCTCAAGCCGCTCGGATTCTTCTCGGTGCGGGTGCGGTCCGCCGAGGCGGTACTGATCGACGCCACGACGGCCGCCGAACTGCGAGACATCCTGCAGGCCACCACCCGCAACGAACGCGACCGCGGCACCGGATCGGTCGACATGGTCGGCGCCAGTATCGGACCGGCCTTCCAGCTGTTCGGGCTGGGCAAACTGGACCTGCGGGTGCTGCTCGGCTTCACCGCCCGCTACAGCCATTCCCGCAGCCGCTCGACACAGACCGGCGGCTCGGGGGCCGTCAGGTCGGCGGCCCAGGCCAAGGGCGCCGCCACCGGCCTCTACCTCGTCCACAAGACCGTCGAGGTGACCGCTCCCCCCGACGAGAAGGCGCCCTTCCCGAAGGGCGATCCGGGCACCCCCAACAAGATCCGCAAGAACCCGCCCGAGAAGTGGAGCGCGCCGCCGCGCACCGAGACCTTCCACACCTGGGCCGTGGAGCGGATGACGGCCACCGAGGCGCGCCGGCTGGCGGACGGCGACCCGGCGGCGAAGAAGAGCGCGGCGCCGGCGGCGGCGAAGAAGGCCGACGCCGGGCCGGCCGCCCCGCCCTACCTGAGCAAGGACGCCCCGACCACCTTGGGGATGAGCCGCGTCGAGGAGTTCACCTTCGACGGCGGCGAGTACGTCAAGAAGACCGGCGACAAGGAGCAGACGTTCCTGGAGCGGTTCGGCGATCAGGTGCTGCACGAGGTGGCCAAGGTGTACCCCGATCTGGTGGCCCCGCTCGAGGAGCTGAACCCGGCGAACCCGCGATGGCGCGGCGACAGCCACTTCCAGATGGTGCAGTCCAACACGGCGGAGGTGCTCAACGCCCTGGCCCACCACAGCATGGCGGGCAATCTCGAGGCCATGATGACGACCGGGTTCCGGATCGGGCTGGTGGACTCCCGCCGCGCCACCCGGGCGATGCGCTACGTGTGGCTGGACGCCGACCTGACCGACCGCCGGTACGAGGGCACCCAGAAGGAGCAGCGGCTGCGGTACAGCGCGCCGGGCAACGAGGTGCTGATCGGCCGGCAGGGCGGCGAACGCGGCCTCGACGTCGGCGTGGAGACCTCCGTGTCGCCGCGTGACGCCGACCGGGACGAGATCCGCGCCCCGCTGCACGCGGGGACCGTGGCGATCGGCGGACGCATCGGGCGCCGCAAGAACGAGGAGAGCGGCTACGGCCAGGCCGCCACCCACGAAGCCATGACGATCGGCACCAAGGGCTCCAACCTCTACAGCTACCAGATCTCGCTCACCGCCAAGCGCGGCGGCTTCCGGCGCCTGCGCAGCCTGCTGCGCGGAGTGCTGTTCCTCAACATCCTCGGCACGCAGCCGTTCATCTTCAACCAGAAGGAGACCGACCTGATCGGCCCGGCCCGGGGCAACGGGCCGGCGGTGGGCCGGGTGCTGCTCAGTATCCCCGTCGAGCACGTCCCGGCCGCCGGCCCCGGCTCCGCCCGGCCGCCGGCCGGCGGCCTGCACGGTATTCCGCTGCCGACCACCGCGCGCCGGGCCCGGGATCTGGCGCTGAGCACCCCGGCCGCGCTCGATCAGGCGGCACGGCGGCCCGCGGCGGAACTGGACAGGCACCCCTACCTGACACTCAGCGTCGTGTCCCATCCCGGCATCAACAAGGCCGCCGAGGAAGTGCTGGAGAAGGCGTCGGCCGGATCCTGGCACCTGACCTACCAGGGGGCACCCGCGCACGACGCGGCCCAGCGGATCTTCGAACCCCGCCATCTGACCGCCAACTTCGACCAGAGTTCCGCGCCGACCGGCTCGCGCGTGTCGGGGCTGTGGAGCAAGGGCGCCTATCTGAGCCGGATGGCCACGCTTGCCCACCTCGTCAAGCTGCGGCACGACACCCTGCGGGCGATCACCGGCGCGGTCCCGATGGAGACCGAGACCACGGTCGGCGGCATGATGCAGGTCCTCGGGCGCCTGACCCGGACCAGCCGGCAGTTCTTCGGCGGCCAGCTGGTCTATCTGCACTCGCACGGCGAGGGGACGGGCGTCACCGGCAACTACGCGGCTGTCATCAGCCCGTTCGCGAGCAGGGAGACCCGGACGCAGACGGTCAGCCGTACCGCCGTCGCCGAGATCAACCGCAAGGACACCGGGCGCCATGTCCTGATCCAGGGCGATGTCGACCACGAGATCGCGGCCGACTCCAGCGTGGTCGGGCGGTCCGAGAAGATCAAGAAGATCGTCCCGCGGCAACTGGCCGCGGCGGCCGGGCGGCGGGTGCACGTCGACGAGGGCTGGGTCGGGCACATCCCCGAGAAGAGCGCGCACCGCCTCGGCCTGATCAGGGACAAGTGGGGCGCGGTACCGCTCTACACCAAGCGGTCGTGGTCGCCGCAGCCGTGGCTGCGGCACGCCCCCTTCGGCAGCTATCCGGTGAACTCCCTGAACACCGCCGCGGTCCTGGCCGACTTCGACCGCAAGGTGCATCCGCTCGGCCTCAACGAGGAGGACCGGGACACCATCCACCGGGCGGTGTCCTCCCGGATCGTGCGCGCCGTCAACAAGGAGATGGCCGGCCACCGCTCGACGGTGCCCGCGCGGGTCGGCAACTGGGGCCTGGAGACGATGAACCTGTGGCTCAGCGACCGCCGGGCCCGGGTCGGCGTGCGCCTGGTCCCGAAGACTCCGGCCACGCCGGACACGGCGCCCGCGGCGGACACCACGGCCGCGGCGCCGGGGCAGGGCACCGGGGGCGCACCCCCGAAGAAGGACGGCTCGGGCTTCGGAGGGCTCGGGCACAGCGTGGAGCTGGAGGAGCACCGGCAGGCCACCGAGGCGGTGCAGGAAGGCCGCAGCAGGGTGTCCGGCGCCAACAACGGCTGGTCGGTGATGGAGAGCGCGCACACGGCCGACCCCACGGCGAAGGCGGCCGGCCCCAGTTACACCGAGATCGGCTCCTCCCGGAAGAAGTCGACCGAGACCCACACCGAAGGCAGCGTGAAGATCGCCACGGCGACCACCACGCAGGCCCACGCCGAGTACGCCACCGACTACGAGCTGATCCTCACGCTGGAGATCGGCGAGGGCCCCGAGCGACCCGAGGGCGACCAGCTGCCGACCGGTAGGCAGCGGCTGAAGCCCCTGGTCAAGCGCACCTGGCGGGACTGGACGGGGACGAACAGGCGGACCATCACCGCGACGGGCGACGTCGGCCGGCTGATCGAGCACTTCCCGCTCAGCCTGATGCGCCCCGACCCCGACCCCGCCTACGCCACCGGCCCGGACCCGGACCCGCTGGCCCCGCCGGAACTCCCCGCACCCGGCCCGGCCCGCCCGGTCGCCCCGCCGCGCACCATGGGACCCGGCGGCTGGCGCGACGTCCTGCACCCCGGCAGCGGAGAGGTTAAGCCGCACCAGCTGCCGGCCGACGGCTACAAGGTGCGCGGCATCATCGGGCTCCAGGAACTCCAGGACGCCAGCGCGGTGGCCGTCGCCGACGCCTACGACACCTCCTTCCCGACGTTCGACCGCGTCGACGACACCGTGCTCATGCGGGCCAGGGACACCCCGCTGACCCGGGCCGGCACCGGTTCCGGCCAGGTGCTGGAGGACGGCGAGAACAACACCGCGCTCACCGCCTTCTACGGCCGCACCCTCGACGCGGGCGGCTACCACCTGCCGGGCGTGAGCGACGTCGGCATGTTCGGCGGCTCGGAAGCCGATCTGCGGCTGCACGCCAAACCGGACTTCACCGGCGCGCTGCTGCTCACCGTCGCCGACGCCATGAAGCACGAGGCCCCCCGCAGGTCCTTCACCGGCGACGGCGCGTCGGTCGGCCGCTCCGGCGGCCACGAGAGCGCACTGGGCGGCGGCCCGATGCTCGCCAGCGAACCGACCGGCTCGGGCGTGTCCCAGGCCGGCAGCGGTGACTCCTCCGCCGACGCCGAGGGGCTGACGTCGGCCCGCGACGGACTCTCCTCGGTCAACATCAAGCCCAACACCGCCATGTCCTTCCTCTTCGCCGTCCCCACCACCTGGCTCAGCGTCGCCGCGGTACGGCACCACCTGAAGGACAGCGGTCCGGGCCGGCTGGTGCGCGGCACCTTCGGGCACGCCGGCAAGGGCGCCCGGGCGATGGAGACCGACACCACCGTCCTGACCTGGATACGCGAGGACATCGCCCGCGACCTCGGGCTCATCACCAGCGCCAACTTCCCGGCGAAGGTCGCCAAGGCGTGGGAGACGGTCACCAAGGCGGACAAGGCGTGGACCGCCGCCGACAAGAAGTACTGGGACGCCCGCCGCGACGGCGAGGCCGAGCGGCTCACCGTCCTGGCCGCGGCCCAGCGCCGGCTGACCACCGCGGAGCAGGAATCGGCGCGGCTGCCCGCCTCGCCGGACCTGCCCGACGTGGCCGCGGCGCAGGCCGACGTCGACCTGCTGGTGCAGGAACTGGCCGACGCGGCGCCGGAGCACGAGGGCTGGGCGGAGATCCTCGGCGCGGAGTACGAGCGGGCTGTCGCCGTCCGCGACCGGGCCGAGCGGGTCGCGGCCGCCGCGGCGGAACTGGCCCGGGCCAGGGACGCCCGCGACGAGGCGCAGCGGCACGCCGACCGCTTCGGCGCCGACCTGGCCGCGCTGCTCGCGAAGGCCGAGACCGCGGCCGACGACCTGCACCGGGTGCGCCACGAGACCGACCGCCTCACCCGCTGGTACCAGCTGGCGGCCACCGCCGAGGGCCGCGCCACCCTCGGCGCGACCGAGGAGCCGGGCCAGGTGACCCTCGGGCCGCCCGCGGCGCCGGCCCCCAAGCGGGACCTGCCGAAGACCGGCGAGGCCCCCGCCGCGCCCCGGCCGATGGCCAACCCCGAGCACACCGCGCCGCCGTGGCAGCCCGTCGGCGGCCAGGTCGGGCGCCGCTTCGACGCGGGGGCCGACCACCGCCTGCTGACCGCGACCGATCCCGACGGGTCGTCCTACCTCTACGACCTGACCGCCCCCGCCGACGGCGGCAACGGCTTCTACGCCGCCGTCCAGCTGGCCCGGGGCAAGCAGCGCGGCGGGGAACAGCTCGCCGCGCTGGTGGCCAACAGCAGTCGGCTGCCCGGTGATGTGCCGCTGGATCCGCGGGCGGTCTTCCACGCACGCGAGGTGGCGTCCGTGCTCGGATCCGCTTTCGCGCAGGACGACGAAGCGCAGGCCGAAGTGGCCCGCGGCGGCGGACGCCTGCCCGCCTCGGTCACGGCGCGGCTCACCCGCGCGCAGCGCCAGGCCCTGGTCCGGCTCAACCTGCGCACGGCGCGCCGCTGGGACGTCGACACGGCGCGGACGGCCGCCGCCATCACCGCCGAGATCTTCGGGGTCGGGCTGACGGTGGTGTCCGAGAACGGCTCCTCCGCGTACTTCGAGGGCCCCAACCGTGATCCCGGCCGCCCGCAGGCCCAGCTGACCGTGTACGAGCGCGGCGGCCAGTTCCTCGCCGCGAGTCCCCGGCAGGCCGTCCCGCCGCCCCCGGTGGCGCCTCCCGAGCCGGCTCCGCAGACCCCGCCCGCACCCCCGGCTCCGGCGGCCGTCGACTCCCCGGCCCCGCCGCAGGTCCCCGCCCCACAGGTCCCCGCCCCGCCGGCCGACGACGCGGTCCCGGACCCGACCTCCGCGGCCGGCGTCGCCCCGGATGCCTCCGACCCGGCGTGGACGTCCGGCACGAAGGGCAAGAGCGCCGCGCCGGACCTCACGGAGGGTCAGAGCTCCATGGTGGAGGTGCCACGGACCGGTGAATGCCTGCTGTACTCGCTGATGGCGAGCGACCCGGAGCACGTGCGGGCCACACTGCCCGCTCTGGCGGCCGCGAACCCGGCGGCCCACGCGTGGCTCGCCGACCCCGGCGCCGTACGCGACGAATTGCGCCGCCGGGCGGCGGCCGGCCGGCTGACCGGTGAGGCGCCGACAGGCCCGTCGGCGATCGTCGTCGAGGCGATGCGGACCTTCGTGGCGGACCAGCTCCGGGACGGCCGGCTGGACCCGCAGGTCGTCGGCCAGTTCCGGCAGTGGGCGACCGAGCGGGAACTCGCCACCCGGCTGGCCCGGATGGACCGCCCGGCCCTGCTCCGCCTGCTCGCCCACCACCGCGTCGGCCACGAGACCCTGGAGTCGATCGGTACCGGGCAGCTGCGCGCCCGCTACCGGGACGCCGCCGGACGGGACGCGGGCGATCTCGCGCCGCGCCGTCAGTTCGCCTTCCTCCAGGAGCGGGGACGACTGCTGCCGGTGGCCCAGCTCGGCGACAAGGGGCTGCGCAAACTGCTGACGGCGGCCTACCCGATCAGCGACGCGCCGCTGGACGACGAGGAGTTCGGCGTGGTCCTGGACGCGGTGGTCAACTGGGAGCAGTCCTGGGCGAAGCCGGTCGGCGAGATCTTCCTGCCGCTGCTGGCCTACACCTTCGACATCCGGATCGAGGTGGTCCGCCACGACGGTGTCCGGTCGCTGACCGGACCGGAGGAAGCCCCCCGGCAGGTCGAGGTCCACTACAACGGCGGCACCCACTACGACGGGAGCGACGCCGGGCCGGTGGTGGCGCCGGCGCCGCCGACCGGCCCGACCGGTGA
>NZ_FMCH01000233.1 GCF_900091855.1 Streptomyces sp. DvalAA-14 | reverse complement strand
GGCGGGCCGCGCCGCGGTCCCGGGTGGACGTGCACCGGATCGACCTGGCGGACCTGTCGTCGGTACGGGACTTCGCCGACCGCTCCTGGACGAGTACCCGGCACTGGACCTGCTGGTCAACAACGCCGGGGTGATGGCGACACCGCGGCGGACCACGGCGGACGGCTTCGAGCTGCAGTTCGGCACCAATCACCTCGGGCACTTCGCGCTGACCGGCCGCCTGCTGCCGGCCCTGGCCGCGGCGAGCGCGGGGCGGGTGGTCACCGTCAGCAGCCGGCTGCACACGCTGGGGCGGCTGGACTTCCGCGACCTGCAGTCCAAGCGGCACTACGGCCGGGTGCGGGCGTACGCCAACTCCAAGCTGGCGAACCTGCTGTTCACCGCCGAACTCGACCGCAGGGCGCGCGCGGCGGGCCTGACCCTGCGGGCGTACGCGGTGCACCCGGGGTACACCGCCACCTCGCTGCTCACCACCGGCCAGCCGGCCCTGCTGCGGACCCTGTTGGCGGTGCCCAACGCGCTGGTGGCGGTCCGGCCGCTCACCGGCGCCCTGCCCGCCCTCTGCGCCGCCACCTTGCCCGGCCTGCCCGGCGGCACCTTCCTCGCGCCGCGCGGCCGGGGCTCCCTGCGCGGCGCCCCCGCGCTCGTCACGCCCTCGGCGCGGGCCCGCCACCGCCCGACGGCCACCCGCCTGTGGGAGATCTCCCCAGACCCTGACCGCCGTCCGCTACGACTTCCCCTCCGCCGCGCCGATGGCCGGCCGCCCGACCCCGTAGCCGCCGCCGACGCCGTCCACGGGCTGGGCAGACCGGACGCGGCACCCCGTGCCGGGGTTACGGTTGGTGCATGCACGTGACGCCCGTATCAGCCCGCCCCCCGGCGAGCCGACCGACGGCGAACGTCCCGCCGCCCCCACCACTGACGACGCATCCGACCCTCCGCCGGACGGGGGCGCTCCCGCCGCCCGCCCGCTGACACGGTCACTGTTCGTACCGGTTCGACACGGACCCGCCGGAGCGGTGGTGCTGCTGTGGCGCACCCCCTTCGGCAACCGCACCGCGGTCGCCTTCACCAGCGACCAGCGCCTGCGGACGGTGCTCGGGCCCACCCAGCCGTGGATCCGGCTCTCCGAGTCGGCGCTGCGGCGGATGGCCGAGCCGCTGGGCGCCCTCCACCTCACCGTCGATCCGCTGCTGACCGCGCGGCCGCCGGCCGCGACGGCCGACGCCCCCGCCGCGGACTCCCGGCCCCCGCGCACCGACGCGCCGGCCCATCCCCCTCACCCCGTCCGCCCCGCCGCGAAGCAGCAGGCCGGCTCGGCGCCCTGACCGTCGGCCCCCGGCCGTGGCGCGCCTCTCCCCGGCATCCCGCCGGGGGCGCCCTCATTCCGCCGGCTGGACATCTCCCACCATCAGCGCCCCGACGTCGCCCCGGCCGGCCAGGTCGCCCGGGGGGATGCCGGGGTGGTGGCGGGCGCCGGTGAAGGGGGCGGCCGGGGCCGGGGCGTCGCCCAGCGACAGGCGGGAGACGATGCGGTAGCGGTCGCCGCGGTAGACGGAGTGCACGTACTCGACGGGACGGCCGGTGTCGTCCCTGGTGAGGCGCTCGAAGAGCAGCGCGGGCGACAGGACGGGGACGCCGATGAGGCGGGCCTCCTCCTCGTTGGTGACGGTGGGCTCGATGGACTGGACCGCCTCGTGGACCCGGACCCGGTGCCGGTCGCGCAGCACGTCGTAGAAGTCGCCGGACTCCATGTCGGCCGGGCTCAGTCCGGGGACCAGGGCGGCCGGCACATGCAGGTACTCGATGGCCATCGGTTCGCCGTCGACCAGCCGGAGCCGGGCGATGTAGGTGATCTCGGCGGCGGGCGAGATGTGCAGCTTGCGGCCGACCCGGGCGCCGGCTTGGACGACGGTGAACTCCAGTACGCGGCTTGCCCAGTTGCCGGAGGCCCGCGGCAGCCGGTGCGCACTCGCGTCGGGCACCAGTTCCTGGGTGATCTTGGCGCGGGCGACGAACATGCCCCGGCCGTGCTCCCGGATCAGCAGCCCGGTGGTGACCAGTTCGTCGACGGCCGAGCGCAAGGTCGGGCGGGAGACGCCGAGTTGCTCGCACAAGGTGCGCTCGGAGGGGATCGGGTCGCCGGGCGCCCGTGATTCCACCAGTTCCAGCAGGTGATCGCGGACCCGTTCGCGTTTCAGCGCCGAGCGCGACGGTTCCCTGTCCATGACGGGTGTCCCTTTCCGCAGCGGTGTTGTCCAGTTGAGGCTATCAAAGGTTGACCAGTGCGCCAGTACGCCACTGATCACCTCACCAGCAGAGGGCCGGGATCCAGCCGTGCCGAGTCGGCCCGAAGCACGGATTGCACGGAAGATCCCTACGGGCTAGGGCGTATACGACCGGCGGGAGCCAGTCGGCGCGAACTCTTGACGCCCTCACTGGTCTATGCCACCTTCTCTCACCAGTACCAGACCAGTTGCGAAGTGGTAAGTTCCGCCGCTCCCGCTCGTCCCGCTGCTCCCGCCGGCCCAGCCGCTCTCCCCGGCTCCTCCCCTGCTCTCCGCTGCCCCCTCCTGCTCCCTTTCCGCTCCTCTCCGAGGTGACCTCCCGTGAGATCCAGATACCTTCCCGCCGCCGCCCTCGCCCTCGCCGCCTGCCTGGCCGGCCTGACTGCCTGCGGCTCGTCCTCCTCCGGCTCGTCCGGCTCGGCCGGCGACGCCGCGAAGCCGGCCCGGCTCACCGTGTGGATCATGCGCGACAGCGTGTCCGACAGCTTCCTGCGCCGCTTCAAGGCCGCCTTCGAGGCCGCCCACCGGGGCACCACCCTGGACATCCAGATCCAGGAGTGGGACGGCATCGGCCAGAAGATCACCAGCGCGCTGGCCAGCAAGGACGCCCCGGATGTGATGGAGGTCGGCAACACCCAGGTCGCCCAGTACGCGGCCAGCGGCGGGGTCGAGGATCTCAGCGGCAAGGTGACCGACCTCCAGGGCGCCGACTGGATACCGGGCCTGGCCGACCCCGGGAAGATCGACGGCAAGCAGTACGGCATTCCCTGGTACGCGGCCAACCGCGTGGTGATCTACAACAAGGACCTGTTCGCGGCGGCCGGCATCACCACCCCGCCCAGGACCCGCGACGAGTGGATCGCGGACACCGCCAAGCTCGACACCGGCGGCAACGACGGCATCTACCTGGCCGGCCAGACCTGGTACGCGCTGGCCGGCTTCATCTGGGACGAGGGCGGCGATCTGGCGGTCAAGGGCGCCGACGGGAAGTGGAAAGGCACGCTGGACACCCCGCAGGCCGCGGCGGGCATGGAGTTCTACAAGAAGCTGCAGGCACTCGGCAAGGGGCCCAAGGACTCCGACGAGGCCAAGCCGCCGCAGGCCGACGTGTTCGCCAAGGGCAGGAGCGCGCAGATCATCTCGGTGCCCGGCGGCGCCGACGCGATCATCACGGCCAACCCGGCGATGAAGGACAAGCTCGGCTTCTTCCCGATTCCCGGCAAGACCGCCGACCGCCCCGGCGCGGTGTTCACCGGCGGCTCCGACCTGCTGATCCCCCAGGCCTCGCAGCACCAGGCACTCGCCTACCAGGTGGTCAAGGCGCTGGCCGGCACCACGTGGCAGACGGCCATGGCCAAGGAGATGAGCTACGTCCCCAACCGCACCTCGCTGGCCGGGGTGCTGGCGGCCAACCCGGGCGCCTCGGTGATGGCGGCCGGCGCGGCCAACGGCCATGCCACGCCCAACTCGCCCAACTGGGCGGCGGT
>NZ_FMCH01000369.1 GCF_900091855.1 Streptomyces sp. DvalAA-14 | reverse complement strand
CTCGCCGCCGTGCGAGACCACCGCCCGCCCGGCCGTGCCCGGCAGCCGGGCGGGCGGCGACCGCGGCGCGCCGGTCCGGCCGCGCGGACAGCTGCCCGCCCAGGCCGTCGACCAGGCAGTCCGCCGCGTCCACCGCGGCCAGGTTCACCGCCTCGAAGTCGGTTCTCGACACGGCGACCGCGGCCAGGAACACCGGCGTGCGGTGCCCGGTGGCCGGATCGACGTCGTCCACGAAGCCGTTGAGCACCACCGAGTCCAGCAGCTCGAACCGGTCGGCGCCGAACACCTCCCGCAGCACCAGCAGCAGGCACTGGGCCAGCAGGTCGCGGTAGGCGGCGCGGCGCTCGGTGACCGGCCTGGCCACCTCCTTGTCCCGGTCCGCGCCCGGCAGATAGCGCACCGCCGAACTCTCCGGCACCACCGAGAAGGGCGGCAGCTCCCAGTTGAGCAGCAGGCGCCGCTCCGGCGGTTCGAAGGACGCCGACACCTGACGGGGGAGTCCTTCCGGCCAGACCTGGGAGGCATAGAGCGCGGCCGTCAGGTACTCGACCACGGCGGTGGGTTCACCGCGCCGCACCGCCGTCATCGTTCGCGCGACCTCGGCGTTGTGCCGCCGGACCTCGGCCAGCCGGGCATCGGCCCACTGCCGGTACTGCTCCCGGTAGCCGGCCAGTTGCTGCTGCCGTCGCGCCTCGGCGCTCTGCGCGGCCCGCAAGTCGCTCTCGTAACGCGCCCGCGCCGCCTGCTCCTGCGCCCGTGCGCCGGAACCCAGACCCCAACCCGAGCGCTGCGCCGGCAGATACAGCTCGGCCCGCGGCATCGCGATCGGCTCGGCGAGCCGGCCCGGCGCGAAGGGCTCCAACTGCTCGGAGGCCAGCAGGGCGTCGGGCGAGAACTCCGGCGCCGAACAGCCCGAGCGCAGCAGGGCGGCCAACTCGGCCATTCTGCGGTCGAGTTCGTCGGTGCGGTCGCGGGCGTCCTGCTCCCGCCGGCCGCGGTAGGCCGCCTGCTGCTCTCGGCGGCTGAGGGACTGGGCCCGTTCGGCGGCCCGCTGCCGCCGCTCCGCCTCGCGCTGCCGCTGGGCGTCGGAGCGGTGCTGCGCCTCCACTTGGCGCTGCCGCTGCCGCTGGACGTCGGCCCACGCGGACACCGGACCGGTCGAACGACGGCTCATGACGCAGACGGCTCCCTCGCGGCGAACACCCGGTTCCCCGGGCGGTGATGGCCTCAGGACAACACAGCGTACTGCCGACATTACGGCGTCGGGCGCCCGTCGCCGCCACCGGCCCCCTCCCCGGTTCCGGCCCCCGACCTGCGCCGGGGCGCCGGCCGACGGTCCGCACCCCCGTCCGCACCCCCGGCCGGGTCCGCCGCACCCCCGTCCGTGCCCGCGGCCCGGTCGTGGCGTACCGCCGCCGCCGCGATGTTGCGGGCCATGCCGCCGAACACCGCCGCGTGGAACGGCGACACGCTCCACCAGTAGGCGTGCCCCATCAGCCCGCGCGGATGGAAGATGGCGCGCTGACGGTAGTGCGACACCCCGGGCCGGCCCGCGGGCGCGACGCACATCTCCAGCCAGGCCAGGCCCGGCAGCCGCATCTCCGCGCGCAGCCGCAGCAGCCGGCCCGGCTGGATCTCCTCCACCCGCCAGAAGTCCAGCGAGTCGCCGACCCGCAGGTGCTCCGCGTCCCGGCGCCCCCGCCGCAGGCCGACGCCGCCCACCAGCCGGTCCAGCCGGCCGCGGACCGCCCAGGCCAGCCGGAAGGAGTACCAGCCGTGCTCGCCGCCGATCCCCTCCACGACCCGCCACAGGGCCTGCGGGGAGCACCGCACGTACAGCTCCCGCACATCGGTGGAGAGGCTGCCGCCGGCCCAGTCCGGGTCGGTGGGCAGCGGGTCGCTGGGCGCGCCCGGCACCGAGGCCGACGACCAGCGGGTTTCCACCTGGGCGTCCCTGACCCGGCGCAGCGCCAGGCCCAGCGCCTGGTCGATGTCCGCGGGGCGGCCGGGCGGATCCGGTACGTAGTCGGCGATGTCGTGCTCGGCGCAGACCACCTCGTGGCGCAAGGACTCGGCCAGCGGGCGGGCGATCGAGGCCGGGACCGGGGTGACCAGGCCGACCCAGTGGCTCGACAGGCTCGGGGTGAGCACCGGCACCGGCACGATCAGCCGCGGGTTGAGGCCCGCCACCGCCGCGTACCGCCGCATCATGTCCCGGTAGGTGACCACCTCGGGGCCGCCGATGTCGAAGGTGCGGCTGACCTCGGCGGGCAGTTCCGCGCTGCCGACCAGATACCGCAGCACGTCGCGGACGCCGATCGGCTGGATGCGGGTGCGCACCCAGCTCGGCGTGACCATGACCGGCAGCCGCTCGGTGAGATAGCGCAGCATCTCGAACGACGCCGACCCGGAGCCGATGATCACCGCGGCCCGCAGCACCGCGGCCGGCACCCCGGAGCGCAGCAGGATCCGGCCGACCTCGGTGCGGGACCGCAGGTGCGGGGAGAGTTCCCGCTCCGGCACCCCGGCCGGGGTCAGGCCGCCGAGGTAGACGATCCGGCGGACACCTGCCGCCAGCGCCTGCTCGCCGAAGATCCGGGCCGCCTCCCGGTCGGTGCGCTCGAAGTCGTCGCCGCTGCCGAGCGAGTGCACCAGGTAGTAGGCGACATCGACATCGCGCATCGCCTCGGCCACCGATCCGGCGTCCAGTACATCGGAGCGGACCGTCTCCACCCGGCCCGCCCACGGGTGGTCGCGGAGCTTTTCCGGGGTCCGGGCGGCGCACCGCACCCGGTAGCCGGCGGCCAGCAGTTCGGGGACGAGCCGGCCGCCGATGTAGCCGGTGGCGCCGGTCACCAGGCCAGCG
>NZ_FMCH01000466.1 GCF_900091855.1 Streptomyces sp. DvalAA-14 | reverse complement strand
GTACTGCTGGTAGATCTCATCGACGAGCCACTCGTTCGGGCCGAAACCCACGGCAGGGCCTTCGCCCTGCGCTTGGTGGTCGGTCGAGACACTAGAGCTATTGGGGGACTGTGACGACACGGCGGCAACCGCCCTCTTCCGCTTCACAAAGATGGTGGACAGCGGAAATAAAGGCTACGCCTTCAGGACTCCTGCTCGCAGGCCCGGGGTCCAGTCGTCGCGCATGTCACACCTACAGCATGGTTTCGGCACCGTTCCTGGCGGGAATGTGGTCCCTCTTCTGGGTTTTGCGGGGTTTTACGAGGTCACACGCGTTGCCGCGCGGGCGACATCGGCCGCGCGCCTGCCAGGCGGTGTACGTCCATGGTGCACCCATCAGCGTCAATGGTGCGTTGTTGATCCACCCGGAAGGGTGACGAGTATCCGGCAGCCGCGCGGAGATTCGGCCACTTCGATGCGGCCGCCGTGCAGGTCCACCGCCCAGCGGGCGATGGCCAGGCCGAGCCCGGTGCCGCCGTCGCCGCCGGGATGGGCGCCGCGGTGGAAGCGGTCGAAGACCCGCACCCGGTCCGCCTCGGGGATGCCGGGGCCCTCGTCGCGCACGTCCAGCTGCAGGCTGCCGGCCGCGGTGCCGCCGCGGGCCCGCACCGTCACCCGGCCGCCGGGCGGGCTGTGCTTGACCGCGTTGTCCACCAGATTGGCGACCACCTGGTGCAGGCGCTCGCTGTCGGCGTAGGCGACCAGTTCGGGAGGTGACACATCCAGGTGCAGGTGGACGTCGGCGCGCGGCCGGGAGCGCGAGCCGGTGGTCTTGGCGCTCTCCATGCCCAGGCTCGCGGTCTTCAGCACCGCCGACAGGTACGGCCACACCTCGAACCGCTTGAGGTCCAGCCGCACCGCCCCGCTGTCCAGCCGGGACAGGTCCAGCAGCTGGCTGACCAGTTTGCCGAGCCGCTCGGTCTGCTGCAGGGCCAGCCGCATGGTCTCCGGGTCGGCCGCCGACACCCCGTCCACCACGTTCTCCAGCACGGCCCGCAGCGCCGCGATGGGGGTGCGCAGCTCGTGCGAGACGTTCGCCACCAGCTCCTTGCGGTGCCGGTCGGCGGCGGCCAGGTCGGCGGCCATCCGGTTGAAGGTGCCGGCCAGGTCGCCCACCTCGTCCCGGCGCACCCGGGTCACCCGGCGGCTGTAGTCGCCGCCGGCCATCGCCCGGGCCACCAGGGTCATCTCCCGCAGCGGCGCGGTCAGATTGGTGGCCACGATCTGGGTGATCAGCAGCGAGGCGATGATCGAGAAGATGGTGATCACCCGGACCTCGGTGGCCGAGTGGATGGCCACCGTCACCAGCAGCGTGGTGATCAGCACCGAGACGATCACCAGCAGCTGCAGCGCCGCCTTGATCGAGCGGAACGGGTCCCAGGGCCGCAGCGCCGCCCACACCCGCCGCCGCCAGCCGCGCAGCCCTCCCGTGTTCCCCGCGTCGTCCGGATCGCTCGTGCCGCTCACGGCGCCGGGGTCTCCAGCGCGTAGCCCACGCCGTGCACGGTACGGATCCGCTCGGCGCCGATCTTGCGGCGCAGCGCCTTGACATGGCTGTCGACGGTGCGGGTGCCGGAGGCGTCCGCCCAGTCCCAGACCTCGGCGAGCAGCTGTTCCCGGGACAGCACCGCCCGCGGCTGCTGGGCCAGGCACACCAGCAGCTCGAACTCGGTGGGGGTGAGGTGGATGTCGGAGCCGGCCACCCGCACCCGGCGCTGGGCGTGGTCGATCTCCAGGTCGCCGAGCTGGATGCTGGCGCCGCGCGGGCTGTGCGCGGCGGTCGCCGCCCGCTCCACCCGGCGCAGCAGCACATGCACCCGGGCGGCCAGCTCCCGCATCGAGAACGGCTTGGTCATGTAGTCGTCGGCGCCGACGCCGAGCCCCACCAGCATGTCGGTCTCGTCGTCCCGGGCGGTGAGCATCAGCACCGGCACCGGCCGGTCCGCCTGGACCCGGCGGCACACCTCCAGGCCGTCGAAGCCGGGCAGCATCACGTCCAGGACCAGCAGGTCCGGCTGCCAGGACTGCGCCGACTCGACCGCGGACGGGCCGTCGCCGGCGGTCCGTACCGAGAAGCCCTCCGCCTGCAGCCGGGCCGCGATCGCCTGCGTTATCGTCTGGTCGTCCTCGACGACCAGCACCCGGCGCTGCGCGCCCGAAGTCTGCGTGCTGTCCACTTCCGCCCCACAAGGTCGTCCTGATTGCGGAAGCCCGCCGGTGACCTGGGCCGGGCTCCCCGGGCAGCGTACGGGTCGGCGAACCGCCCTGACTATGACGCCTTCACGCCGTGACGGCTACGTGCACCACGTCCGGCTCGCCGCGCTGCACCGGGACCTCGACGGTGTGCACCCGGTCGAATCCCGCGTCGCGCAGCGCCGCCTCGAACGCGGCCGAGGGCCGGGCCGACCAGACGGCCAGCACACCACCGGGGTGGAGCCGTTCCCGGCAGGCGGTGAGGCCGCTGGGAGTGTAGAGACTGTCGTTGTTCTCGGTGACTGTCCAGTCCGGGCCGTTGTCGATGTCCAGGCACAGCGCGTCGTAGCGGTCCCCGGGACCGGTCAGGTACGCCACCAGGTCGGCCTGCAGCACCCGCACCCGGGAGTCGTCCAGGGCGTGCCCGGAGAAGGGCGCCAGCGGGCCGGTGCGGTGCCAGGCCACCACGGCCGCTTCGCGCTCGACGACGTCGATCCCGGTCCAGCGCGGCTCGGCGGCTGCCCTGGCCAGCGAGAAGCCGACGCCGAGGCCGCCGATCAGCAGCCGGCCGGTGCCCCGCGCATCGGGGCTGCTCCCGGCCGGGCGCCGGGCCCGGCCCTCGTCCCAGGCCGCCAGCGCGGCGTCCACCAGCAGCCGCTCCGAGCGGCCGTCGGAGGTGTCCATCAGGAAGCAGCCGTTGGCGATGATCTCGAACCGGTCGCCCCGCTGCCGCAGGGCCACCTCGCCGTAGGGGCCGTCGCGGCGGTCGAGGACGACGGGGGAGGCGTCGGTGTCGTACGTGGGCGGCATCCGGCCATTGTGACGGAGCGGCCCCGCCGGCCGGCAAGAGACGGACAAAGGGTGCCGGACCGGCTGCGGTACCGGGGGTGTTCACGGGGGTGACACCGCGACTTCCGCGGCTGTTCGCTCCCGGACGATGGACAGGGGCGGTGTGCGTGCGTAAATTCCGCGCATGTCTTCCCTTTTCAAGAATCCTGTGGCGCGGCGGCTGCTGCGCCCGGCCACCACCTTGGTCGACCAGCGGGTGCAGCGGCCGGTGTCCCGGCTCCGCAAGGACATCGACAAGGTCGCGCACGGCGATCGGGAGGCCCGCGAGTCGCTGCGCAAGGAGCTCGACAGCCTGCGCAAGGAGCTGGGCGGCGTGCGCAAGGAGATGGGGAGCCTGCGGGACGAGGTCTCCGGCCTGCGCGGCAAGCAGTACGCCTACGACCTCATCTTCGAGCGCGTCGGGCGGGCCGGGCACCGGGCGCCGACCAAGGAGCAGTTCGAGAAGCTGGTCGACGAGATCGCGGAGGTGTCCGGGCAGGACCGCCGCTTCGCCCGCCGCAACGCCACCGCCGCCTTCCGCAATGTGGTCGCGCTGGAGGCCCTGGGCGTCGGCCGGGTGGCCGGCACCAACTCCAATGTCTGCGGCAAGCTGGCCACCGTTCCGCTGCTCGACCCGCCGAACGGGGACGTGCTGGAGATCGGCACGCTGTTCGGCCTCTTCTCGGCGACCTTCATGCGGATGCTGCACCGGGCCGGCATCGAGCCCCGGCTGACCATCGTCGACCCGCTGGCCGGCAGCCAGCTCCAGCCGGGCACCAATTTCGGCTCCGAGCCCACCGGCACCCCGGTCCGCCTCGACGTGGTCCGGGCCAACCTGGCGCTCGGCGGCACGGCCGGCGAGCTGGCCCGCATCCAGCAGGGCTTCTCGGGCGACGAGGAGGTCCGCGAGGCGGTCTCCGACCGGCAGTACGGCGTGATCATCATCGACGGCGACCACTCCGAGGAGGGCGTCGCAGCCGACCTCGAATGGGCCGAGCAGATCGCCGCCCCCGGCGGCATCGTCGTCCTCGACGACTACGGCGACCCGGGCTGGGAGGGCGTCCAGGCGGCCGGCGACAAGCACCTGGCGGGCACCACCCGCTTCGACCTGGTCGGCCGGGTGGCCACCTCGGCCTTCCTGCGGGCCCGCGACTGACCCGCCGGCTCCGCGGACGCCGGCCTTCCCGGCCGGCTCCGCGCCGCCCGGTCCGTCAGGGCGTCCACACGTACGGCGTGGTCGTCGTCACCGGCTCGAAGCCGAGGCGGCGCAGGATCGGGGCACTGTCGGCGGAGGCGTCCACCTGCAGCCAGCGGGTGCCCCGCGCGGCGGCCAGCCGGGCGCGTGCGGCGACCAGCGCGCGGTAGATCCCCCGCCCCCGCCACGCCTCGACGGTGGAGCCGCCCCACAGACCGGCGAAGCTCGTGCCGGGCCGGTACACGAGCCAGGCCGCGGAGACGACCTGGTCCCCGGCCCGGGCGAGGAGGACGGCGATGTCGTCCGGGGCGGCGGCGATCCGGCCCAGCAGGTCGTCGGCCAGCCAGGACATGTCCGTGTCCCAGACGGCGGTGAGCAGCGCGGCGATCCGGCGCAGGTCCGCCTCGGCGGTGGTCCGGTGCAGGGACACTCCCGCCGGGAGCCGCGGCTCGGCAGCCATCGCCCCGGCCTCGCCGATCATGACGGTCTCCTGCTCCTCGGCCACGAATCCGGCGGCCACCAGCCGCTCCGGCAGCTCCACCGGCCGGTCGTGCCCGCGTACCTTCCACTCCACCGCCTCGCCCCGGGCCGCGAAGCGCTCGCGCTGCCGCCGGATCAACGCGTCCAGCTCCGGGCCCGCCACCCCCAGGACGGCCGGCCCGGTCACCAGGCCGCGGAACTGGCCCACCAGCCGGACCGGGGGGCCGTGCCGCTCGACGGTGACGCCCGCCGGCAGGTTCGGCGGCGCGCCCCGCATCTGCTCGTCATAGCCCGCAAGCAGTCCCGCTGTGTCGGTCATCCTCCGACGGTAAGCCCCTGGGCAACCGGTTTTGCAGGCCCGGCCGCAGCCCTCCGCCGGCCCGGCCCCGGCCCGCTCACGGCCTGTCGTCGGGCCGATCGCTCAGGGCGAACAGCGCCGCGGGAACACCAGGCGGGTGCCGCGCATTGAGTCGGGTGTACTCAACTTGCTTGCAAAGGGAGCGATCATGGCGTTTGAGCCTCGGACCCCCAACCCTCTCACCCTGCCCGTCCTCCCCCTGGACGACGAGGTCGTCCTGCCCGGCATGGTCGTACCGCTCGACCTCACGGACTCCGAGGTCCGTGCCGCCGTCGAGGCCGCGCAGGCGGCACACCGCGGGCCGGGACCGGGGACGGCGTCAGGGAAGCCGGAAGTCCTGCTGGTGCCCAGGGTGGACGGCAAGTACACCGCCGTCGGCACGCTCGGCACGGTGGAGCAGGTCGGCCGGCTGTCCGACGGCGACCCGGGCGCGGTCATCCGCGGCCGGTCCCGGATCCGGATCGGCGCCGGCACCACCGGACCCGGTGCGGCCCTGTGGGTCGAAGGCACCCCGGTGGAGGAGCCGGCCGTCGGGGAAGCCCCCGGCACCGTCGCCGAGCTGATGAAGGAATACAAGGCGCTGGCCACCAGCTGGCTGCGCAAGCGCGGCGCCTGGCAGGTCGTGGACCGCGTCCAGCAGATCGACGACGTGAGCCAGCTCGCCGACAACTCCGGCTACTCGCCGTACCTCACCACCGAGCAGCGCGTCGAGCTGCTGGAGACCACCGACCCGGTGGCCCGCCTCAAGCTGGCCATCCAGTGGCTGCGCGACCACCTCGCCGAACAGGACGTCGCCGAGACCATCCGCAAGGACGTCCAGGAAGGCATGGAGAAGCAGCAGCGCGAGTTCCTGCTCCGCCAGCAGATGGAGGCCGTCCGCAAGGAGCTGGCCGAGCTCAACGGCGACCCGGAGAACGAGAGCGACGACTACCGCGTCCGGGTGGAGGCCGCCGACCTGCCGGAGAAGGTCCGCGAGGCCGCCTTGAAGGAGGTCGAGAAGCTGGAGCGCTCCTCGGACGCCTCCCCCGAGGGCAGCTGGATCCGCACCTGGCTGGACACGGTGCTCGAACTGCCGTGGAACACCACCACCGAGGACACCTACGACGTCGCCGGCGCCCGCGCGGTGCTGGACGCCGACCACGCCGGCCTGGACGACGTCAAGGAGCGCATCACCGAATACCTGGCCGTCCGCAAGCGCCGGGCCGACCGCGGCCTCGGTGTGGTCGGCGGCCGCCGCGGCGGCGCGGTGCTGGCCCTCGTAGGGCCTCCCGGCACCGGAAAGACCTCGCTCGGCGAGTCGGTGGCCCGCGCGATGGGCCGCAAGTTCGTCCGGGTCTCGCTCGGCGGGGTCCGGGACGAGGCCGAGATCCGCGGCCACCGCAGGACGTACGTCGGCGCGCTGCCCGGCCGTATCGTCCGGGCGATCAAGGAAGCCGGTTCGATGAACCCGGTGGTGCTGCTCGACGAGATCGACAAGGTGGGATCGGACTACCGGGGCGACCCGGCCGCCGCCCTGCTGGAAGTCCTCGACCCGGCGCAGAACCACACCTTCCGCGACCACTACCTGGAAGTCGAACTCGACCTGTCCGACGTCGTCTTCCTGGCCACCGCCAACGTGCTGGAGACCATCCCCGAGCCGCTGCTCGACCGGATGGAGCTGGTGCGGCTGGACGGCTACACCGAGGACGAGAAGGTCGTCATCGCCCGTGACCACCTGCTCCCGCGCCAGCTGGAGCGGGCCGGCCTGGCCGACGACGAGGTGACCCTGGCGGAGGACGCGCTGCGCAAGCTCACCGGCGAGTACACCCGCGAGGCGGGCGTACGGACCCTGGAGCGCACCATCGCCCGGATCCTGCGGAAGATCGCGGCCCGGCACGAGCTGGGCGACCAGGAACTGCCCTTCACCGTCGGCGCCGAGAACCTGCGCGCGCTGATCGGCCGGCCGCACCACGTGCCGGAGGCGGCGCAGGACCCGGAGGAGCGGCGGACCGCGGTGCCCGGTGTGGCCACCGGCCTGGCGGTCACCGGCGCGGGCGGCGACGTGCTCTACATCGAGGCGTCGCTGGCCGACCCGGAGACCGGCGGCTCGGGACTCCAGCTCACCGGCCAGCTGGGCGACGTCATGAAGGAGTCGGCGCAGATCGCGCTGTCCTTCCTGCGCTCGCACGGCGCCGAACTGGAGCTGCCGGTCGCCGACCTCAAGGACCGCGGCGTGCACCTGCACGTCCCGGCCGGCGCCGTCCCCAAGGACGGGCCGAGCGCCGGTGTGACCATGACGTCCGCGCTGGCGTCGCTGCTGTCCGGGCAGCGGGTGCGGACCGATGTGGCGATGACCGGTGAGGTCTCGCTGACCGGCAGGGTGCTGCCGATCGGCGGGGTCAAGCAGAAGCTGCTGGCCGCGCACCGGGCCGGGATCACCACGGTGATCATCCCCAAGCGCAACGAGGCGGATCTGGACGACGTGCCCGCCGAGGTGCTGGCGGCGCTGGAGGTGCACCCGGTCAGCGACGTGCGTCAGGTCCTGAAGCTGGCGCTGGAGCCCGCACGGGTGGCGGCGCCGGCGGAAGAGGTGTCCGCCGCGGCCTGACGTCGGCGGTGTGAGCAAGGGGCGCGGGGAGCTTTTCCCCGCGCCCCTTCGCGTGTGCGCCCGGGGCGCCCCCAGGGCACGGTCCCCGGCGTTGCGGCCCGTCGTGGCCCAGGCGGAACGGCCCGCTCCATCGGGAACCGCCCTCCCGGGGCACCCGGGCGGCTGCGGCGCCGCCCGGACAGGGTCTAGGCGCCGCGGGCCCGAGAAGATCGCCCGGACAGGGCCTAACCGGCGGCGTACGCCTGTACGCGGTCCAGCGCCCCGTTGAAGAGGTCCTGGTCGCCGGGGAAGACGCCCGAGTCGGCGTTCTGCCAGATGGTCTGGAAGCCCCAGCCGGCCGGCAGGGTGCCGACCGCGGTGTTGTAGCGGGCGATCCACAGCGCGTTGGTGGCGGCGAAGGCCGCGCTGTTGCCGGTGCACTGGGTCCACCAGCTGGTGGAGCTGTAGATGGTCGGGTAGCGCCCGGTCCTGGCGTGGTACTCGTTGCTGAACGCGGAGATCCAGCTGACCATCCCACTGGCCGTCAGCCCGTAGCAGGTGGCGCCGTACGGGTTGTACTCGATGTCCAGCGCGCCCGGCAGTGTCTTGCCGTCGCCGGACCAGCCGCCGCCGTGGGCGACGAAGTAGTCGGCCTGGGTCGCCCCGGCCGAGACGTCGGGCAGCGCGAAGTGGTACGAGCCGCGGATCATGCCCACGTTGTACGACCCGTTGTACTGCTGGGTGAAGGACGGATTGGTGTACGAGGTCCCCTCGGTGGCCTTCACGTAGGCGAACTTGGCGCCGTTGGACCAGGCGCCGCCCCAGTCGACGCTGCCCTGGTAGTTGGAGACGTCCATGCCGGGCGTCTGGGTGGCCGCCGGGGTGGCGACGGGGTCGCCGGTCAGCCGGCCGGAGCCCTCGTGGGCGCGGATGGTGGAGCCCATCCAGTCGAGGTCGGGGTGGGTCATATGGGCGCCGGCAGCCGCCTGGGCGGTCCCGGGGAGGGCCAGGACCAGGGCGAGCAGGGCGGTGAAGAGACCGGCCGACAGGGCGAGCCTGGTCCGGGCCGAGCCGGTGCGGTGCACGACGGAGTGACCTCCGTGGGACATGCGTGCCTCCAGATGGCGGGGTGGGGGACTCGGCATGACCTTGATAGGGCCATGACAGGTCCGACGGTACGGTCGGCGCTACGCGCGTGGAAGAGCTGCCGGAAACCGCCGATGGTCTACTCCTGCGAAATACTGGACGTGCTGCGGAAACCACCGTGTGTGAAGAAAAGTTTCAGGTGTTGAAAGCGGGGAGTCTGTGACCGACACGAACGGCGGCGCGCCGGTTGAGGCCAGGGACTGCGCCACCGAGGCGCTGGAGCGCGAGCTGACCGTGCTGTTCCGGCGGGCCCGGGCCGCCTCCGGGGAAATGGCCCGCGCGGTGCACCCCGAACTGGAACCGGCCGCGTACGGGCTGCTGGTCCGGCTGGCGGAGGCCGAGCCGGAGCGGGCCACCGACCTGGCCGGCTACTTCGGCGTCGGCAAGGCCACCATGAGCCGCCAGCTGCGGGCCCTGGAGGAGCTGGGCCTGGTCGCCCGCGCGTCCGACCCGGCCGACGGCCGCGCCTTCCTGATGCGCCTCACCGAGGAGGGCCGCAGCCGCTTCGCCCAGGTCCGCACCGCCCGCCGGGAGCGGTATCTGAGCCGGCTCGCCGCCTGGGACCACGCCGAGATCGCCGAACTGTCCCGGCTGCTGCACGAGCTGAACGGGATTCAGTTCGGCGAGATCGCCGCGCAGCCGTAGGCGCGCCCGCCGGATCCGCGCCTGCCGGATCTCCGTTTGCCGGATTCCCGCCTGCCAGCTCCCACTGCCAGCTCCCACTGCCGGCCCCCACTGCCGGGCCCCGCGCCTCGGCAGCGGGCGCGCCGGTCAGAACTCCACCAGCACCGCCGTCGCGTCGTCGTACGGCTTCCCGCGCGGTACGGCGGTGCCGGCCGGGTCGGCGTTCTCCCGCTCCCGCACCCGGGCGATCAGCGCCTGCGGGCCGGCCTTGCGCAGCAGGGCGAACAGGCCCGGCCAGTCGTCCGACCCGAAGACCTCCACACCCCGCGCGGCGCCGTCGGTGACGGCCGCCACCGCCCGCAGCGCGGCAGTGGGGGTGCGGCCGGTGACCGCCCGGGCCGCCACCGCGGGATCGGCGGCGGCGGTGAAGAAGCCGCCCTCGGTGTTGCGCAGCGGCGCGACCCGCAGGCCGGCCGCCCGCAGCCGGTCGATGCGGTCGTCCAGTACCGGCGTCACCGTGCCGTCCACCGATTCCAGCAGCAACGCCGAGTCGGACAGCACCAGATGCTCCAGCTCCGCCCCGTCCCAGCGCACCGCGACCACCGTGGCCTGCGGTGTCAGCGGGTGAGAAAGATCACAGCTGGTCCGGTGCGCGTCGGCGGTCCGGGAGATGGCCGCCGACAGGCAGTCCTTGAGCGTCAAGTCCGGCCGGGAGACGGCCAGTTCGAGCAGCGCGCCGCCCAGCCGGGCGGTGAACCACGGCACCGAGTGCGCACAGCCGCCGTTGTCCGGCGGGGGTGTCACCCCGTCCAGCAGCACCAGCGCGCCGCCTCGGCCGCCGGCGGGCAGCACCACGGACACGAAGTCCTCGTTGGGCACCTCGGGCCTGCCCGGCTCGGTCGCCGTCTCGATCCGCATACGCTCAGTCTGTCGCACCCCGCCCGGCACTCCGGGGAGGCCGCCGGACGCGGCCGAGCTGCGGACTTGGTCCGGACCACAAGATCACCGGGGCTGCGCGCGTGCATCCTGCCAAAGCCGGCCCCCCTGCGCCAGCGGCGTGCCCGCGGCCCCAAGGGCGGTGGCTCGTGCCCGACTTGTCGGTCAACTCACGTGTGCGATTCACTCGTTCGGGTGTCCGGGGGAGGGACGCCTGGCCCCCCTCCGGGCAGGGCTGCAAGGGTCGGAAGGACTTCTGCATATTCCCGGGGCCACCCCGGGCCCGGGCGATACGTGATTGCGAGCACCGACATTGCGTGAAGGACGTCACCCGCGACGCGACGGGCGGGTCAGGCGGCGCATGTTCGCCGCCCTGCTCGCCGGCGCCGCCGCGCTCCTCGCGGCCGCCACCCCCGGCGTGGCCCTCGCCGTGCACGACCTGTCCACGGCACAGCACCGGGCGGACACCGCCCAGCGGGCCGCCCGCGCGGTCGTGCTGGCCCACGACCTCGCCGACGAGCGGGACGACGCGGCGATCGCGGCCGGCGGCGGCCCCGCGGCGCC
>NZ_FMCH01000228.1 GCF_900091855.1 Streptomyces sp. DvalAA-14 | reverse complement strand
AGAGCGGCGGGCCGTCGTACAGCAACCAGACGCTGCGGCAGATCGTGCACACCAGCATCGGCGGCACCTCCGCGCGGCTGCGGATCTCCAACGCCTTCGGCTCGGCGCCGCTGACCGTCCGGGACGTGCACGTGGCGCAGCGCACCTCGGGCTCGTCGGTGTCGACCGGCAGCGACCGTGCCGTCACCTTCGGCGGGCAGTCCTCGCTGACCGTGGCGGCCGGGGCGGTCGCGGTCAGCGACCCGGTGTCCTTCACGGTGGCGGCGCAGTCCGATGTGGCGGTGAGTTTCTATCTGCCGAGCGCCACCGGCTCGGCGACCTACCACCAGCAGGGCACCCAGACCAACTACGTGGCCGGCGGCGACGTCAGCGCCAGCGCCACCTTGAGCGGGGCGAGCACCAACGGCAGTTACGCCTTCCTCACCAATCTGGACGTGCAGAATCCGGCGGCCCAGGGCTCGGTGGTCACCCTCGGCGCGTCCATCACCGACGGCGTGGCCTCCTCGCAGGACTCCAACAAGCGCTGGCCCAACGACCTGGCCCGTCGTCTGTCGGACAGCGGCCGCACCATCGGGGTGCTGAACCAGGGCATCAGCGGCAACAAGCTGCTCAGTGACGGCGCCGGCCAGAGCGCCCTCAACCGCTTCGACCGCGATGTGACCGGCCAGCCCGGAGTGCGCTGGGTGATCTTCTCCGACGACCCGATCAACGACCTGGGTGCGAGCAGCGGTGCGCCGTCCGGCGCCCAGCTCATCTCCGGACTGCAGCAGTTGATCTCCCGGGCGCACCAGGCGGGGCTGTCCTTCCTGTGCTCGACGCTGACCCCGTTCCAGGGATCCAGCGGCTGGACGCAGGCCGGTGAGACGGCCAGGGCGTCGATCAACGCCTTCATCCGCGGTTCGGGCAGCGGCTGCGACGGCATCGTGGACCAGGACACCGCGACCCACGACCCGGCCAATCCGACCCGCTACCTGCCCGCCTACGACGCCGGTGACCATCTGCACCCGAACGAGGCGGGCCTGCAGGCCATCGCCAACGCCGTCGACCTCAACCTGTTCGGTGCCGCCACCCAGCCGGGCGGCAGCTATGTGGCGCTGCGCTCGCACGCCAACGGCAAGTGGGTCAGCGCGCCGGACGGCGGCGCCTCCGCCCTGATCGCCAACGGCGACTCCGTCGGCACCGCCCAGGAGTTCGACGAGATCAACCAGGGCAGCGGCCTGATCGCGCTGCGCGCCCACGCCAACAGCCTGATCGTCACCGCCGAGAATGCCGGCGCCGACCCGCTGATCGCCAACCGGACCGCGGCCGGCTCCTGGGAGACCTTCCAGCTCCTGCAGAACCCCGACGGCAGCTACAGCCTCAAGGCGCAGGTCAACGGCAAGTACGTGACGGCGGAGAACGCCGGCGCGGCCGCCCTGATCGCCAACCGCGACGCGGTCGGCCCGTGGGAGGAGTTCGACCTCACCACCTCGTAGCCGCGCCCCCGCCGACGACCGGCAGCACGAGCCGGGACAGGCGGTCCGCGTCGTGGAACACGGTGCGGACCGCCGCCGGCGAGAGTGACTCCCAGCGGGGCCGGCCGGCCGCCGCCACCTGGAGCCGCAGCCGGTGACCGGGGCGGAAGACGTGGGCGGTCGACCACAGGTCGACCGGCACCTCGACCGGCGCCTCGGCCGGGCCCGGCCCGCCGGTCCGCGCGATGCCGTCGGTGAGGTTGACCGACGTCCCGTCCGGTGCCACGTCGCACAACCGGGCCACCCAGTCGGCCGGACCGGCGCTCGCCGCCACCGTCAAGGTGACCCGGACCCGGCCGATCACCTCCAGCGGCCCGGCCAGCGGACGGCTGGTGAAGACCAGCACATCCGGGCGGGCCTCGACCGGCCGCTGGTCGAAGGGGCCGGCCGGATAGCCGGCGGTGAGCAGCAGGGCGCCGCCGCGCACCGGGGCCGGGTCGGCCGGGTCGTGGCGGAAGGTGTCGGGGGCCTCTCCCGGGGCCGGCGGCCGGATGGACAGGGCGCCGGCCGCACGCAGGAACCAGGTGGTCGCCACGGATTCCGGCGGCCAGCGGTCCAGTCGGCGCCACCTGTTGACCCCCATCACGAACACCAGCGCCCCGCCGGCCGGCCGATCCGCCCCGTCTTTGCCCAACACGGCGTCCAGCCAGTCCAGTTCGCGGTCGAGCAGCGACCGGCCGCCGTCGATCGCGGCCTGGTCCGCGTCCCGGCCGAAGTCGGCGGCGCCGACGCGGGCGGTCTGATTCCCGTGCGACCAGGGCCCGACCAGCAGAGCGGCCGGGTGCCCGGCGCCACCGGCCCGGTGATGGTGGTCCAGGCTGCCCTGCACAAAGGCGTCGTACCAGCCGGCCACGGTGAAAGCGGGCAGTCGCGGCGGCGCCGAAGCGGCGTAGGCCGGGCGGGCGGCGGGACCGTCCGGGCGGCCGGGGACCGGGAGTCGGCGCAGGATCTCCGGGTCCCAGGCGCCGGCGGGCGCGTCGGGCCGGTCGAGGGCGGCGACGGCGTCCGCCCACTGCGCCAGCGCCCGGCGCAGTTCGCGCGGCGCGGTGGCGTAGCGCCGCCGGAGCACCTCCTGGCCCAGGCCGAGGCTCCACTGCGTGACAAGGCCGCGCTCGGGGACCCCGCCGCGCGCGAGCAGACCGTCATAGGGGTCGGACCAGGCGAACTCCGGTAGCACGGCGACGAGTTCGGGCGGCGCGGCGGCAGCGGCCGCCCACTGGGCCTGGCCGAGATAGCTGGGGCCGTACATCGCGACCCGGCCGTCCGCGCCCGGCAGTCGCGCCGCCCACCGGACCGTGTCGTAGCCGTCGTCCCGCTCGTGGACCAGCGGCTCCCAGTCGCCGTCCGAGGCGAAGCGGCCCCGGGTGTCCTGCAGGACGACGAGGTAGCCGCGACGGGCCGCGGCATCGGGGGCCAGCCGGGCGAGGATGCCGGGATCGCGCTTGCCGTAGGGGCAGCGGGCCAGCAGGACCGGCCAGGGCCCGCGGCCGGCCGGCGGCCGGTGGAGATCGGCGCGCAGCACGGTCCCGTCGCGCATGACCGCTTCGACCTCGGAGTTCGTCAACACACCCTCACCGGGCCGGGAAAGCCCCCGCCGCGGACAAGACGGCGGGGGCGGTCGGGAGGACAGGGGATCGGTCAGCCGATGCTGAGGTCGTCCACGTAACCGCGGTAGCCGCCGGCGCCGCCCGGGTGGTCGTAGCCGACGAGGATGCGGGCGATCTGCTTGTTGGCGTTCTTCGTCGCCAGGTTGACGGTGACGTGGTTCCAGGTGTCGAGCGTGAGGTGTCCGCACTGGTGGGCCGGATGGATCTGGTTGCCGTTCTGGTCCACGGCCCCCGAGTCCCGCAGGGTGCTGTTGTCGGTGAAGACCAGGTCGACGGCCACACACGTGCTCTCGGTCGAACCGGCCGGCACCCACGGGGTGGTGGCGTTGGACTGCGGGTAGATCCAGTAGCCCAGGGTCTTGGCGGTGCCGACGGCCAGCGGCGCGGCGCTCAGGTCGTAGACCTTCAGGTACGCGTGGGGACCGGTGCCCGAGGCCGAGCCGGAGTACATCAGCGAACTGCTGCCGGTGTGCGAGGTCTCACCGGTGCGCGGGCCCGCCTGCGGTCCGGTCGAATCGGAGTTGATGCCGGTGACGCCGGTGTTGCCGCCGCCGGCGGTGTCCACCGTGTCGGTCCAGCTCGGCGCCGGGTCGCTCGACTCGAAGCCGGAGCTGAAGCTGGTGCTGGTCCCGCCGGTGCCCCCGCCGGTGCTGCTGCCGAGCGGCTGGGCGAGCTGGGTCTGCACGGTCGCGTACGACGTGCCGGGCTGCGCCAGGGTGATGGTCTCGCCCGCGGACGTGGCCAGGGTGATCTTCGTGCCCGAGACGGTGCCGGCGTCGGAGCCGTTGCGGTACACCTGCACGCTCTTGCCGGGCCAGGGGTTGGTGACGACGAGGCTGCCGCCCTTCTGGCTGACCGCCCGCACGTACTGCACCGAGTTGTTGGCGATGCTGCTGGAGATCAGGAAGTCGCCCGCCGCCATCAGGTCGCCGAACTTGGCGTCGGAGTTGGCCGGCCAGTCGGCGAAGACCTTCACGTCCTTCTGGAACGACTGGAGCAGCATCTCGTCGAGACCGGAGGTGATGACGTTGAGGTTCTCGACGCCGCCGCCGTTGTGGTGGATGCCGAGGTTGTTGTAACTGTCGCTGACCGCCTCGGTGTGCATGTTGCTGAGGATGGTCGCCGGGTTGTAGCCGACCCGGGCCGCCGCCGGGTAGAAGGTGGCGGGCGCGTTGTCGGTGTGCCAGCGGGCCAGCTGGTCGACGGTGTTGCGGGCGGTCTGCAGGGTGGTGGCGTCGCTGTCGAGGCCGACCTGGCTGCCGGGGTAGACCGCCTGGATGGCGATGTCGTTGCTGTCGTTCACCCAGTCGGTGCCGACCGAGGTCTCGCGGAAGACCGTCTGGCTGTTGCGGCTCATGGTGGGCAGCGGCGCCAGATGGGCGTCGATGTCCTGCCAGGCGGCCCGGCTGCCGGCGTCCTGGTTCAGGGCGGTGCTCATGTCGGTCAGGCCCTGGAAGAGCAGGTGGACCAGGCCGAGCGAGAGGATGCTGTTGGTCTGCGGGTAGGCGTTGTCCTCCTGCGGCGCGTCATTGGTGATGTTGTACGTGCCGCTGGAGTCCTTGGTCAGGTAGTTCTGCCAGAACAGGCCGACCTGCTTCAGGTACGGGTACACGGTGGCCGCGTAGGCGGTGTCGCGGGTCTGCTGGAACCGCATGATCATGTCGCTGGCGAGGTTGACCGCGTTGGACTTCTGGTTGTGCAGACTGGTGTCGGCGCTGGTTCCCTTGGGTGAGATGCCGACCGGGTAGAGCACGCCCTGGAAGCCGTTGGACTGGGCGAGTTGCTGACCGCGGGTCATCCAGTCCAGGACCGGCTGGTCGTAGGCGGCCATCTGGTCGATGTGGTTGGTGGTCAGGGCGGCGTAGAACGGCGCCTCGTAGTTGTAGTTCGTGTGGTAGTCGCCGTTCCAGTTCATGGCGCCGGTGATCCAGTTGCCCCACAGCCCCGGGGCGTACTCGCCGCCGCGGGAGATGCAGGCCAGCAGGTACAGGGAGCCGTACCAGCTCTTCTCCACCGACTTGTCGCCGATCTGCACGAACGACTGGGACCAGTAAGTGGACCACCAGTTCTGGTGCGCGGTGCTCAGCGTGTCGACGTCGGCCTGCGCCAGGCCGCTGACCATGGAGGTGGCACTCGCCTGGTACGAGCTGCTGTCGAGGTTGCTGAGGGCCGAGGCGACGAACGTGTAGGTGGTGCCGGGTTGCAGGGTGACGCTGATCTTGTTGCCGGAGATGCTCGGGCTGCCGCCGATGACCCGCGAGGCGACACGGGCCAGCGGGTTGCCGGTGGTGCCGTCGGCGGCCACATCGGCGTTGAGCGTGCTGCCGCTGGTGGAGACGGCCGGTGCGGCGCCGCTGCCGTTCTGCACCGTGAAGCTGGCGTTCTGACTGCCGCCGCCGCTCAGCGTCATCGAGGTGACCAGGACGTTCTCGGTGGCCGACACCCAACTGGTGGTGTTCAGCGTGGAACCGCCGAGCACATAGGTGCCCTTGACCTGGGCGTGCGCGAGGTCCTGCACGACGTGGTAGCTGGCCCCGCTCAGCCCGGGCACCGCGAGCACGATCCGCCCCAGCGGGCGGATGGCGTGGCTGGACGCGGAGAAGAAGTCGTTCTTGCCGAGGTAGAAGGTCTGGTTGTCGATCGAACCGCCGACGGCCACACCGACATCGCCGTTGCCCATCTCCGGGGCGTCGACGGTCTCGCCGCCGGTGAGATTGGTCGGCGGGGCGTTCCACACGCCCTGGTACTGGGCGACGGTGGTCTTCCCCTGATTCGCGGTGATCGTGTCCGCCATCGCCGGCTGGGACAGGACCGTGGTGAGCGCGGTACCGATCAGGGCCGCTGCGGTGGCCGCGGCCCCTGCTGTTCTGACCAGGGACCTCCTGGCCGGTGACCTGCTGGCAAGCGACGTGAGCCTCATCTGGGCTGCTGCCTCTCTTGGAGCGATACGTGCCGCCGAATCTCCACGGCGTCCACCCGTCGCCGTATCCCTCCGATGTTTCGGATGACAGCGTTGTCAGACACTGCCCCCGGGCAACGGAGGCGACAAACGGGCCGCCGGGGCCGCACGGACGGTGAATGACCAGGTGAACGGGCTTGATACGGCGGTGCACTGGATGGGGGGAATGGTCGGGCGGACCGGCGGCTCACCGGCCCCTCCGGGTCCTCCCGGGGGCGGCTCGCGGCCCGAGAGAACGTTATCTTCGGATGTCTGCGTCGTTTATAGAGCGGTCCGCCGCCCTTGTAAAGGGGAACGTCCGCGACAGCGGTGCGGCCCTCGAACGTGGCCCGGCCGCGCACCGTCCGACCCAAGACCCCGCCGGACACCCGCCGATGGGCCCGCCCGTCAGGGCGCGATCTCCCCCGTCCCCCGGGCGATCAGCGTCGTCGGCACCGTCACCGTCCGCACCGCCCGCCCCGGATCCGCCAGGCGCGAGCGAAACAGTTCGATCGCGGTCCGCCCGATCTCCACATCCCCCTGGGCGACCACCGTCAGCCCGGGCCGCAGCAGATCCGCCAGCCCGAAATCGTCGAAACCGACCAGCGCCGTACTGCCGAAGTCCGGCCCGAGCGCCCGGATCAGCGCCACCGTGGTGTTGAAGTTGCCCGTGACGATCGCGGTGACCGGCTCGGCCCGCCCCCGCAGACTCGCCAGCGCGGCCGCGATCCGGCCCGGTTCGATCGGGCCGGGGTGGACCATGCCGTCCAGCGGCTCACCGATGCCGCTGAGCGCGTCACGGAAGGCCGCCGCCCGTTCCCGCCCGGTGTAAATACGCTCGTCGTCGCCGATGTAGCCGATCCGCCGGTGCCCTTGGGCCACCAGGTGCGTGAACGCCTGCTGGATGCCGCCGCGGTTGTCCGACAGCACGGTGTCCACCGCCACGCCGGTGGCCGGCCGGTCGAAGGCGACCACCGCGAGCCCGGAGTCGATCTCGGCCTGGAGGTACTGGTGCCCGTCGGCGATCGGCTCGATGATGATGCCGTCCATCCGCCGCCGGCACATGGACATCACCGCGTCGCGTTCGCGCACCTCGTCGTCCTCCGTGGACATCGCGACCACGGTCAGCCCGACCGCGCGCGCCGACTCGTCGACCGCCCGGAGCACCGGGTGGGCGTCGGCGATGTGCCGGACGGCGGCGCCGATCGTGCCGGTCCGCCCGCTGCGCAACTGCCGGGCCCGCTCGTCGGGTTGATAGCCGAGCCGGTCGATGGCCTGCCTGATCCGTTCGGCCAGCCCGTCGCCGACGGTCGCGTCGCCGTTGACCACCCGGGAGACGGTCCGCAGCGCGACCCCCGCCTCGCGGGCGACATCGACCATCGTGGGCCGGCGCGGACGGGACAATCCGCGCTTACCGACAGCACCAGGACCAGGCACGTGGCTTCCCTTCGCTCGATCGCACACCACACCTCACACACCACACGTCACACCACTCGCCGCGCCGCACGCCGGAGCGCACATCGCAGCATTCGCCGCGCCGCACGCCGGACCCCACGTTGGACCGCACATCGCAGCATTCGCCGCGCCGCACGTCACCCGTCACGACACATCACTTGCCGCAGGACACGTCCCGGCACGCCGCGCCCGAGCGGGAGACCCGGCTGCGCCGCACGGGGGCCCCGCCCCCGCCGCCCCGAGACCGGTCCGTGATCGCGTGGGGACTTGACTTGCTGTCGCGGAACCATACTGTACTCGGCGAGACAACGTTATCTCGCCGACGAGATGCGGCCGCGTCCACGACGTCCCCAGGGCGTCCCACGTGGCATGCCCCGCGTCCGGGCCCAGGTATCCGTCTCCCAGACACTCCACCCCGGAAAGGGACGGCCATGCTCAGACGAAGTGCCGCCGTAATAGCCGCCGCAGGCCTCGCGCTGCTCGCCGCGTGCTCCAACTCAGCCTCGGACGGGAGTTCGGCCAGCGGTGGCAAGACCCTGACCTATCTCACCTTCAACAGCCCCTCGCTGACCCCCGCGTTCTGGAAGGCGTCCATCGCCAGGGCGGAGAAGTCGGTACCGGGCACCTCCATCAAGCAGGTGGTGGCGCCCAGCACCGACCGCGACTCGTACGCCAAGCAGCTGCAGGCGTCCGGCCAGTTCCCCGACCTGCTGCAGTCGATCACGCCCTCGCAGTACACCGCCGCCGGGCTGCTCCAGCCCTACGACCAGTCCTGGATCGACCAGAACTTCCTGCTGCCGCAGGGCAACGCGATCAAGGGCAAGGTCTACATCCCGCCGACCAACTCGCAGATCATCCCGCTGGTCTTCTACAACAAGAAGCTGTTCGCCCAGGCCGGGGTGCAGCCGCCGACCACCTGGCAGCAGTTCCTGGACGTCTCGGCCAAGCTCAAGACGGCCGGCGTCACGCCGATCGAGCTGGGCGGCAACGACCCGTTCGCCGCCGCCATGCCGCTGACCGGCGCGATCAGCGCGGACGTGATCGGCAAGAACCCGCAGTGGATCCAGCAGCGTTACGCGGGCACGGTCAAGTTCTCCGATCCCGACGTGGTGACCGCGGCGCAGAAGATGCGCACGCTGGTCGAGAAGGACTACTTCGAGCAGGGCGCGCTCAACGTCAGCTACGCCGACTCGATCAAGAACTTCAACGCCGGCAAGGCCGCGATGTACCCGATGGGCAGCTGGTACCTCGGCTCGATCCCGAAGGACCAGTGGAGCAACATCGGCGTCTTCCCGTGGCCGACCGACGACGGCTCGGTGGTGGTCCCGTTCGCGGTGGGCGGCTCGATGGCCATCAGCACCAAGGCCAAGGACGTGACCGCGGCGACCACCTTCGCCAAGGCATGGTCGCTCGATCCGGGCAACCTCAAGGCCCTGATCGAGGGCGACGGCGCCTACCCGATGCTCAAGGGCAAGACGCTGCAGGACTACGGGGTCACCGTCAGTCCCGCGTTCAGTGACTCCTACGCCTATGTCACCAAGACCAACACCAAGGTCAGCGCGATCGGTTGGGCGACCAACGACGACGCGCTGCCCGGCTCGCTGAACAACGACTTCTACGCCGCCGCGCAGGCGCTGTTCAACAGCAAGGACGTCAAGGGCGAGATGTCCAAGCTCGACCAGTCCTGGAACACCGCGACCAAGTGACCGCCGCGAGCCATGACTACCGGCACGAAAGGAGGGGGACGGTGAAACCGATCTCACACTGGTTTCGCGACACCTCACAGGACTTGGGGCTGCGGCTGATCGCCGCGCTGGGTCTGCTGCTCTATCTGGTCTTCATCGTTGTGCCGGTCTTCATGAGCCTGCGCAGCAGCTTCACCGACGAGAACCCGCTGCGATCGGGCAGCAACTGGGTCGGGTTCGCGAACTACTCGGAGATGCTGCACGACAGCCAGTTGCGCGACAGCGTGGTCTACACGCTGGCGCTGGCGCTCGGGGTGACGGTGGTGGCCAATGTCATCGGCCTCGCCTTCGCGATGCTGCTGGACCGCACCCAGATGACCTACCGGGTGCTGCGCACCGTCGCGTTCCTGCCGCAGGTGATCTCCGGGGTGATCGTCGGCTTCGTCTGGAAGACGATCTTCACCGAGGACGGCCTGCTCAACGACCTGCTGACCAGGACCCATCTGGTCGGGCAGCCGGTCGACTGGCTGGGCAAACCGCATCTGGCCCAGCTCTCGGTGGGCATCGTGGTCGCCTGGGTCCTGTCCGGCTTCACCACCGTCGTCTATCTCGCCGCGCTGCAGAACATCCCCAGGGAGCTGTACGACGCCGGATCCATCGACGGCGCCAACTCCCGCCAGCAGTTCCGGATGATCACCTTGCGGATGGTCGCCCCCGCGACGACCATCAGCGTCACCATCTCGCTGATCACCGTGCTGAAGCTCTACGACATCATCACCGTGCTCACCTCCGGCGGACCGGCCAACGCGACCCAGTCCACCGCGCAGTACATCGTGAAGATGGCGTTCACCAACGACCGGTTCGGCTACGCCTCGTCCATCGCGATGTTCCTGCTGGCCCTGTCCGCGGTCATCGCGCTCTCCGTCACCAGCATCCTGCGCCGCAGGGAGGTAGACCTGTGACCATCCAGCACGCCTCCGCCTCCCGGCCGGCCACCCGCCCGGCGGTGCCCGGGCGCCGACCGGACAACCCGGTCCCGCGCGCGGCCCGGCGCCGGCTGCTCAGCCCGGCCCGGCTGACCCTGGCGATCGTCGTCGTCCTGATCTTCGTCAGTCCGATCTATCTGACCATCGTCAACGCGTTCAAGAAGGAGTCCGACATCGTCGCCGATCCGGCGGCGCCTCCCCTCCATCCCACCCTGAAGAACCTGTCCACCGCGCTCGACCGGCCCGACCACCTGCTGCAACTGGGCCTGCGCAACTCGCTGATCGTGGTGATCTGCTCCGTCGTGCTGCTGATCCCGCTGGGGTCGGCGTTCAGCTTCTACATCTCGCGCCGGCGCACCCGGCTGCGGGCGGCGATCCTCGCGGTCCTGGCCGCCGGGCTGATGATCCCGCCGCAGGTGGTCCTGTTGCCGACGATCCGCATCCTGACCTTCCTCGGCCTGGACCACAGCTATCCGGGGCTGATCCTGTCCAACCTGGGCGGCGGGTACTTCTCGTTCGCGGTCTTCGTCTACGTCGGCTTCATGCGGGCCGTCCCGGACGAGATCGTGGAGGCGGCCCGGCTGGACGGAGCCGGCGGGGTGCGGATCTGGTGGACCATCATCATGCCGCTGGTCCGGCCGGCCACCGCGACCGTGGCCATCTTCTTGTCGCTGTGGATCTGGAACGACTTCCTCAACCCGCAGTTCATCCTCGGCCCGTTGCAGGGCCAGACCATCACCACCGGTCTCTATCTCTCCGTGGGGCAGTTCCAGATGGATTACGGACAGCTGTTCGGCATCATGTTCCTCGCCGGGATCATTCCGGTGGTGGGCTATCTCGCGATGCAGAAGCACTTCATCGCCGGTCTCACCTCGGGATCGACCAAGTGAGCGCGGCGCCGCGGCGCGGGGCAGCGGGCGCGGTGACGACCGGTCCGGCCATCGGACCGGTCACCGAGGGCGTGCCCGAACTCGACGAACTGGCCGGGGAGTGGCTGCCCGCCGACCGGCTCGCGCACCTGCCCTCGCTGCGCAACCAGTGGGGCCAGGGGCACGTCAACCACGACCTGACATCGTTGTCCTGGCTGGCCTTCCCGCCGTACAGCGGCGGTTACCACACCGGGGTCCTGCGCATCGACGGCTCACCCCTGGCCGCCGAGCGGCTGCGCTGGTCGCCGTGGGGCGTCGAGCGCGCCGCCGCGCGCGGCCCGCTGTCGGTGCACACCGACGTGCGGATGGCCTTCGAGCAGAGCCGGCTGCTGTGGCGGATCACGCTGCGCAACGACTCGGCGGACCCGGTGGCGGTGACCGTCGAACAGGAACTGCTGGCGATGTTCGCCCGCCGGGAGGTGGACTGGGGCTGGCTGTACGGCACTCCGTGGAACGCCGGCCACCACCACGACTTCTACGCCACCGAGCGGCTGCGGGCCGAGGTGACCGCGGACCGGCCGCGGCAGGTGCAGTTGCTGCCGCACGGGGAGCGCTGGATACGGCTGGGCTCGCCGCGTATCCCCGGCATCCAGCGGGACGAGGATTCCGCGCCGATGCTGCTGGAGTCCGAACTGCCCGACCACTCCACGCCGGACGCCGGCCGGGTCCGGGCGCCGGGTGCGCCCTGCCTGGTCCGGCGGCTGGTGGTCGTCCGGGGCGGCGGGACCGGCGGCGCGGGCGGGCCGGAGGGGTCCGAGGGGTCCGAGGGGGCGGTCGAGCCCATCGGTGAGCCGTCGGCCGCCTACACCGTCCGGGCCGGCACCGATCTGCGGGTCGGCACGGTCGCCCTGGACGCCGGCGACGCCCTCGGCTTCGAGGTCCGGGTGGACCAGGCCGGGGCGGAGGGTGTGATCGCCACCCACGGCAATCATCCGGACTCCGCCCAGATCGGCCTGGCCGGCGGCCGGCTGTCCCTGCGGATCGGCGGCGAGTACGTGGTCGCGGCCGACCCGCTGCCCCTGGGCGGCTGGCACCGGGTGGCGGTACGGCTCGGCGAGGACGGCGCCGCGCTGCTGGTCGGGGACACCGTGGTGGCCGCCACCGCCCCCTGGTGGGGCGGCCGGCGGTGGACGGCGAGCGTCCCGGCCGGCGCGAACGGCGTCCTGCTGGTCGAGGACGCGCTGAGCGAGGCCCGTTCGGCGTACGCCTTCGCCGACGCGCCGGACGCCCTGGCCGCCGAGGGCGCGCGGGGGGTGGCCCGCTGGGAGGTGCTGCTCGGGCCGGGTGAGTCCCGCGAGTTGGGCTTCGCCCTGGAGATCGGCGACTCGGCCGCCGAGGTGGCGGCCGCCGCCGCGTCGGCCGCGGCCCGCTTCGGGGCGGACTTCGCCGAGGTCGCGGAGCGCTGGCGGGCCACCTGGCGGCACGCCTTCACCCCGGACAACCCGCGGTTCTCCGGGTATCTGCCGACCCTCAGGACCGAGGACACCGATCTGGCCCGTACCTACTATCTGGGCGCCCTGCTCGCGGTCTATCTGCGCAACACCCGTGTCTCGCGGACCGGTCCGGTGTTCCTGACCGGCGGCCCCCGGCTCGGGCCGACCACGACGTTCTTCTGGGACCAGTCGGAGTTCGCCCGGTCGGCCGCGATGCTGGAGCCGCGCGGCATGCGGGCCTGGATCGTGGCCGCGCTCGGCCGGCCGTACGACCACTGCCACTCCTTCGACACCTACAACCAGCTTCCGGTGGGCAACCACTACGCGGCCAATGACCACGCGCTGTTCCGTACGGTGACCGCTTATGTCGCGGTGACCGGCGACACCGGGCTGCTGGCGGAGGTCGCCGGCGGCAGGTCCGTGCTGGACCATCTGCGGGCGCTGGCCTACCGGCCCCGGTCGCGGCGGGCCGCCTTCGGGGAAGGGGTCCTGGTCGATCTCGGCCGGGACGCCTGGGAGTTGCTGGAGTGCGTGCCCAACTACCGTGACGGCGTCGTGTCCTTCAACGCCGGCTACGCGGGCATGCTCCGATCCCTGGCCGTGCTGCTGCGGCTCCTGGGACAGGACGCGGAGGCCGCCGAGGCCGAGGCGGACGGCGATCGGCTGGCGCGGGCGGTACTCGGGCAGTACGCCGGTGCGGGCCGCTGGCGTATCGCCCATCCCGAAGGGTCCGATGCCATCGGCCACTGCCTGGACTTCGCGCTGGTCGCGGCCGATATGACGGAGGATCTGTCGGCCGAGCGGCGGGACGAGATGGTCGGCTTCGTCACCGGGCACCTGCTCGACGGCGACTGGATGCGGGCGCTGGATCCCCAGGACCCGGTCGCGCCGTTCTCGGACCGGCCGGATCACGGTGCGGCCGGGGCGTTCGCGGCGTGGCCGGGTGCGACGGCGTACGGGCTGTGCCGGCTGGGGCGGTCGGACGTCGCGGCGGGGGTGCTGCGGCGGGCGCACCGGGCGACGTCCGGGGCATTGTGGGGGCAGGCGATGGAGGTGACGGCGGACGGGTCGTACCGGGTCGCCGAGCGGGGGGTCTCCGAATCGGGAGAGCGTGGCCGCGGTCGCGGTGACGGAGGCGGTGATCGCGGGGCTGTTCGGGGTGGAGGCCGGGGTCGCGTCGCTGGGCGGCGGGGTGGTCGAGGGGACGCTGGAGACGGAGTACGGGCGGCTCAGCGGGGTGCGGGCGGTGGGGTTCGACCTGCCGGTCGTGGCCGTGTCGGCGTCGTCGGCGTCGTCGGACTCGTCAGCCTCGTCCGACTCGCCTGCCTTGCCGTCGTTGTCCTGAGGCCGGCGGTCCCACCCCGCCGGCGTCCGGGGCCTTTGTTCATGCCCGTCGCCGGCCGGGGCGGTTCCTTCAGCTGTACAGGCGCACATCCGCGATGCTCCACCAGTTCGGGGCCGTTCCGGTCTGCGTCAGGCGCAGGTACCGGGCGGTGGTGGGGCGGTCGAGGGCGATCGTGGTGAGCTGGCCGGTGCCCGTGCCGCCGCGCAGAGTGTGCCAGGTGCTGCCGTTGTCGCTCGTCGACAGTTGCCAGCCCCGGGCGTAGTCGCCGAGGTTGTCGCCGCTGTCGAGGGCGAGGGTGCGGAAGGTGGTGGGGCGGTGCAGGTCGACTTGGAGGTACTGACCGGGGGCCTGCGCCGCCGCGCTGGTCCAGCGTGTCGATCCGTCGGCGTCGACGGTCAGGGCGGGGTCGCCCTGGCCCGCCGGGGACGCGGTGGCGGTGGCGCCGGTCAGCGGGATCGCGTGCAGGCCGGTGCTCAGCCGGGCGGACCCGGGCCAGGTGAAGGTGGCCAGTGCGCCGCCGGGGAGCGTGTAGTCGAAGGACTGGGCGCCCACCGCGACGGTGAAGGAGCGCGGGTCGTCGTTCTCGTTGTGGACGACGAGGGCGGTGGAGCCGTCGGGGTTGCGGAAAGCGACGTCGGTGAGCTGGCCGTTCCAGCCGGTGGTGCCGTAGTTGGTGCTGTCGATGCGGACGGCGCCGGGGTGGACGAATTTCGACAGGTGGCCGATGGTGTAGAACTCGGCGTTGGTGGTGACGGTGCCGTCCGGGGCGACGGTGAGCATCGCGGTGCAGGTGGCGCAGCCGCCGTTGTGCGGGCCGCCGTCGGGGGCGAGGGCGAGGTTCCAGTCGGCGACGGACTTGGCCCAGTTGCGGGTGGTCCCGACGGTGATGGTGCGGGCGTGCCAGGTGAGGGTGCCGCGGAAGATCTGGTCCGGGGTGTCGGTCGGGCCGTGCGAGCCCGAGCACTCGGTGAACCAGATGCCCTGGCCGGGGTGGGCGTCGTGCAGCGCGGACTGGGCGCTGGGATCGCCGGAGTAGCAGTGGTAGGCGGTGCCGGCGATCCACCGGGCGGCCGGGCTGTCCAGCACCTCGTACGGGTAGTCCGTCTGCGGGTCCTCGCCGAGTGCCTCGGCGGTGGCGATGTCGTCGGGGTGGGTGGTCCAGTTGTGGTCGTAGGCGAGGATCTTGGTGCGGGGGCTGGCCCGGTGCAGGAGCGGGCCGAGCGCCTCGATGACCTTGACTTCCTGCTGGACGGGCAGGTCGGTGCCGGGATACGCGTTGGGCTTGCGGTTCTGCGGCTCGTTCTGCACGGTCAGGTAGTCGACGGGCACGCCCGCCGCCGCGTAGGCCTGGACGAACTTCACCAGGTAGCGGGCGTAGGCCTGGTAGACCGCCGGGTCGTCCTTGAGGTGCCCGCCGATCAGGGAGTCGGAGTCCTTCATCCAGGCCGGCGGGCTCCACGGGGTGGCCAGGACGGAGAGCCCGGGGTTGAGCCGCTCCGCCTGGCGGAGCAGCGGCAGGATCTGCCGCTGGTCATGGGCGATGCTGAAGTGCCGCAGGGCGAAGTCGGTCCGGCCGGCGGGCACGTCGTCGTAGGTGTAGTGGGTGGGCGCAGCGGTGAAGTCGGAGGAGCCGATGGGCTGGCGCAGGAAGCTGACGCCGATGCCCTGCCGCGGGTCGAAGAGTTGGCGCATCGCGGCGTCGCGTTTGTCCCGCGGCAGTCCGGAGAGCACGGCCGCCGTCGAGTCGGTGAGCGCGCCGCCGAAGCCGTCGACGCTCTGGTAGGTCCGGGTCGGGTCGACGGTGATGGTGGTCAGGTCGGAGGCGCCGGAGCGGAAGGCGACCGGCGGCTGGGGCTGCAGGCGTTCGGCGCCGTCGGGGGTCGTCACCCAGACCGAGGCGTGCGGGACGGCCGGCGGCGCCGGGGCCAGGGCGGCGGTCCGGGCGGCGGGCAGGCAGGTCAGGCAGAGGGCCGCGGCTGCTGCCGCCGTTATGCCGTGGGCGCGTCGTCTCCTCATCGCTCTCCATCCCTTGCTCATGAAACATCGTGAAACATTTTCAGGGACCGTGCTTGGGCAGCCAGGTAAGCCGCCGGGAGCGCGGCGTGTCAATATCCTTGACCGTTCCCGCTGTTGGCGGCGGAAAGCTGCCGCTAAGCTGCGTACATGAAACGAAACCGTGTAACACGTGACTAGGCAGCAGGGGTCGCGCGCCACGGTCCGCGCCATCGCGGCGGAGGCCGGCGTATCGATCGCCACCGTGTCACGGGTGATGAACGGTCACGCCCATGTGGCCCCCGACACCCAGGAGTCGGTGCGCAAGGCGGTGGCCCGGCTGGGTGCGCCGGCGCCGGCCAGGCGCGGCACCGCGCACGGCGCGATCTACGTCCGCTGCCCGTATGTGCTCACCGACTACTTCGGGGTGATCGTCTCCTCGATCGCCGAGACGCTGGACCTGCACGGCCGGCGGGTGCTGCTGAGCGCGGGGGACGCGGCGCGGGAGATCCAGGTGCTGCCGAGCCTGCCGAACGATCCGGGGATCGCGGGCGCGGTGCTGATCGTGCCGCCGGAGCCGGAAAAGGAGCTGGAGGCGCTGCGGGCGCAGGACTTCCCGTTCGTGGTGGTCGATCCGCGGACCCCGCTGCCGCCCGACATCGCGTCGGTCTCCGCGGCGCACCTGACGGCGGCGCGCAGCGTCAGCGCCCATCTGGTGGCGATGGGGCACCGCAGGATCGGCGTGATCGGCGGCCCCGGCGACTGGCTGGCCGGGCAGTCCCGGCTGGCCGGCCACACCTCCGCGCTCGCGGACGCCGGCGTGCTGCCCTCGCCGGAGCTGCTGCGCAGCATCGAGCCGACCGCGGACTGGGGTTATGTCGCCGCGTGCGAACTCCTCGACCTGCCGGACCGTCCCACCGCGCTGGTGGCGTTCAACGACAAGGCCGCGGTGGGCGCGCTGCGTTCGGCCTACGAGCGGGGCTTGCGGATACCGGAGGACCTGTCGGTCACCGGCTTCGACGACACGTATCTCAGCCGCAGTACGGTGCCGCGGCTGACGACGGTGCGGCAGCCGCTGGAGGAGATGGGGCGGATGGCGGTCTCGTTGCTGATGCGCCTGCTGGACCGGCACACCGTGGACACCCTGCATGTCGAGTTGGCGACCCAGTTGGTGCTGCGGGAGTCGACCGGGCCGGCGCCGCGCGGCTGAGGACGGCGGGTCAGGCGGTCGGCGCCCGCAGGGATCGGATCACGCGGGCCGGATTGCCGACCGCGAGCACCCCGGCGGGCAGGTCCTTGGTGACGACTGATCCGGCGCCGACCACGGTGTCGGCGCCGATCGTCACCCCGGGGCAGACGATCACTCCGCCGCCCAGCCACACGTTGTCGCCGATGGTGACCGGCAGCGCCCTCTCCCAGCCGGCGCGGCGCCGCTCGGTGTCCAACTCCTGGGTGGGCGTGAGCAGTTGCACGTTGGGGCCGATCTGTACGTCGGCGCCGACGCTGATCGGGGCCGCGTCCAGGAAGATCGCGCCGAAGTTCACGAAGGTGCGGGCGCCGATGCTGATGAGGTGGCCGTAGTCGCACTGGAACGGCGGGCGGATGCGGGCGCCCTCGCCGACCGAGCCGAGCAACTCGCCCAGCAGCCTTAGGCGTTCGCCCTGGTCGTCGGTGGCGTTGTAGGCGCGGCACAGCCGCGTGCGCCGGAGGCTGTCGGCGGCCAGTTCCTCGTCGTCCGCGAGGTACCAGTCGCCGGCCAGCATCCGCCTCTTGTTCTCACCCATTCCGGGAGTGTGCCCGCCGCACCGTCCTCAGGCGTCGTCCCCGAGGCCGACTTCGACGTGCTGGGGGTAGAACGCGACGTGCCCGGCGATCGCGCCGACCGCCTCGTAGGGCGTCTCGTACGTCCAGACCGCGTCCGTGATCTCGCTGCCGCCGGCGGTCAGCGTGTAGTAGGAGGCGTCGCCCTTGTAGGGGCAGTAGGTCTGGCTGTCGGTGCGGTGCAGCACCCCGTCGGCGATATCCTGCAGCGGGATGTACTGCACGGGCGGGTAGTCGCTCTCCTGCAAGGTGAGCGCGCGGGTGGTCTCGGCGATCACCTGGCCCCCGGCGCGGACCACGACGCGGTCCCCGGTGGGTTCGACGGTGATCGGGTGGTCGGGGCCCGGCGTGAGGACGGTGCGTTCCATGACACTCTCCGATTGGGTAGACCGGTCTGTTCATCCGCTGTGCCGACCGTAGGCAGATGGGCCCGGCCGGGTCAAGCGCCGCCGGGGCGGGCGCCGCCCGGCGGTGGCATCACCACGGGTTCCGCCCGGGTCCGCACGGTAGTCTGAGATGCCACCTATCGGGCAGAACCAGACAAAGAGTGCGTCGCGCAGCGCGGGCGCCGGAGTGGGACGGCCATGGATCCGACCGCGGTCGCGAGCCCGGGAAAGCGGGCCCGGGCTCGCCGGGAGACGACTCCGGCCCTGGCGCTGAAGTACGCCTCGCCGCTGGTGCTGCTGGCCGTCGCGGCGGTGACCATCGCGGTGATCAGCCCCGGCGGCCACTACGGGCTGCTCCTGGCGCTGGTGCCGCTGCTGGCAGCCTCGATCTACGGCGTCCTGCTGACCGCCGTGATCGGCGCGATGTCCGTCGGGGCGTTCGCCATGCTGCGATCGGCGCTCGAGGACAACGGCGCCGCCATCTGGGCGATCAAGCTCGGCCTGGTCACCGCCGCGGCAGTGCTCGGCGTGGTCCTCAGCCATCTGCGGATCCGGGAGAAGGAGCTGCGCCGGAGCCGGGACATCGCTCTCGCCCTCCAGCGCGGACTGCTCCCCCGGAAGTTCCCCGACTGCAGCGCGGTGGCGGTCGGGCACCGCTATGTGCCCGCCGACTCGGACGCGGGGGTGGGCGGCGACTGGTTCGATGTGATCCGGCTGTCGGGCGCCCGGGTCGCGCTGGTCGTGGGGGACGTGGTGGGGCACGGGGTCAACGCCGCCGCGACGATGGGCCGGATGCGGACCGCGCTGCACACCCTGGCCGATCTGGACCTGATGCCGGACGAGGTGCTGGCCCGGATGGACGAGATGGTGCAGCGGATGAGCCACGACGCGGCCGAGGTCGAACTGGTCGCCAGCTGCCTCTACATGGTCTACGACCCGATCTCCCGGCAGTGCGACATCGCCAGCGCCGGCCACGCGCCCCCGGTGTTCGTGACCCCCGACGGCCGGGTCGAGGTGGCAGCGCCGACCGGCAACCCGCCGCTGGGCTTCGGCAGCGCGCCCTTCGAGGTGGCCCGGCGCACCCTCCCCGAGGGCACCTTGATCGCGCTCTACACCGACGGTCTGCTGGGTCTGCGCCACCGCGAGGCCGATCAGGCGATCGCCGGGCTGGCGGCGGCGATCGTGCCCGCCGACGCCCCGCTGCAGCTTCTGTGCGACCAGATCCTGACCACGTTGTCCGCCACGGACGAGGACGACTTGGCGCTGCTGCTGGCCAGGACCCGGGTCCTGGACCCGAGGCATGTGGCCGGCTGGGAGTTCCCGGCCTCGCCCGAGGTGGTGCCGGCCGCGCGGGCCGCGGTGTCGGCGCAGCTGGCGCGGTGGGGACTGGGCGAGTCCGCCTTCGCCATCGAGATGGTGGTCAGCGAGCTGGTCACCAACGCGGTCCGGCACGCCGAGGGGCCGGTCGGCATCCGGCTGATCCGGGACGACTCGCTGATCTGCGAGATCTCCGACGGCAGCAGCACCTCGCCGCACCCGCGCCACGCCGACCCGCTGGACGAGGGCGGCCGCGGCCTGTATCTGGTCGGCCGGCTCGCGGACCGCTGGGGCACCCGGTACACCGAGAACGGCAAGACCATCTGGGCCGCGAAGGACCTCGGGGCCTGACGCCCTTGACGGACCCGGTTCCCGACGACGTCGAGCTAAGGGCTGTCCCGTAATCCGCGGTGGATCAGCGTGCGGCGTCAGATGCGGTGCATCGCAAGGCGGTGGGGGCACCTCCCAGCGATAGCTGGGGGAGGTCGTCCTCATACCGGGTCGTATTCGGACGGGCCTGACAACGCAGCGAGGTGCCGTAGCTGTCGTCGCGCGCCCGCCGGGGATTGCGGGACAGCCCTTAGTCCCGGCTGACCTTGCGGTTGGCGCGCAGCCACTCCTTGTTCATCGCGGTGATCGAGGTGAGCGGGATGCCCTTGGGGCAGGCGGTGGCGCACTCGCCGGCCAGCGTGCAGCCGCCGAAGCCCTCGGCGTCCATCTGGGCGACCATGTCCAGCACCCGGGTCTCGCGTTCGGGGCCGCCCTGCGGCAGGGCGCCCAGGTGGTTGATCTTCGCCGAGGTGAACAGGCTCGCCGAGCCGTTGGGGCAGGCGGCCACGCAGGCGCCGCAGCCGATGCACTCGGCGTGTTCGAAGGCGCGGTCGGCGTCGGCCTTCGGCACCGCTGTGGCGTGGGCCTCCGGGGCCGCGCCGGTGGGGACGCTGACGTAGCCGCCGGCCTGGATGATCCGGTCGAAGGCGCCGCGGTCGACGACGAGATCGCGGATCACCGGGAAGGCCGCCGCACGCCAGGGTTCGACGTCGATGGTGTCGCCGTCGGTGAAGGACCGCATGTGCAGCTGGCAGCTGGTGGTGCGTTCCGGGCCGTGGGCCTCGCCGTTGATGACGAGGCTGCACGCGCCGCAGATGCCCTCGCGGCAGTCGTGGTCGAAGGCGACCGGCTGCTCGCCGGTCAAGGTGAGCCGCTCGTTGAGGGTGTCGAGGACTTCGAGGAAGGACATGTCCGGTGAGATGCCGTCGACCGGGTAGGCCGTCATGGCGCCGGGGGCGCCGGCGGACCGCTGCCGCCAGACGCGCAGGGTGAGCCTCATGCGTAGCTCCGCTGGGTGGGGTGGACGTACTCGAAGACGAGGTCTTCCTTGTGCAGGACAGGGGCCGTGCCACTGCCGGTGAACTCCCAGGCGGCGGCGTAGGAGAAGGCGTCGTCCTGGCGGGCGGCCTCGCCGTCGGGTGTCTGGGACTCCTCGCGGAAGTGGCCGCCGCAGGATTCGGCGCGGTGCAGTGCGTCCAGGCACATCAGCTCGGCGAGTTCGAGGTAGTCGACGACGCGGTTGGCGCGTTCCAGCGACTGGTTGAACTCGGCCTCGGTGCCGGGCACTTTGATCCGGCGCCAGAACTCCGCGCGGATCTGCGGGATGCGCTCCAGGGCCTTGCGCAGGCCCGCTTCGGAGCGGGCCATGCCGCAGTACTCCCACATGAGTTCACCGAGTTCGCGGTGGAAGGAGTCAGCGGTGCGGTCGCCGTCGACGCCCACCAGCCGGCGCAGCCGGTCGCGGGTCTCGGCGACGGCCCGCACGATGTCCGGGTGGGAGGCGTCGGGCGTGTCCTGGCGGGGGTGGCGGGCGAGGTAGTCGTTGATGGTGGCCGGCAGCACGAAGTAGCCGTCGGCCAGGCCCTGCATGAGCGCGGAGGCGCCGAGCCGGTTGGCGCCGTGGTCGGAGAAGTTGGCCTCGCCGATCGCGAACAGGCCGGGAATGGTGGTCTGCAGGTCGTAGTCCACCCACAGGCCGCCCATGGTGTAGTGCACGGCCGGGTAGATCCGCATCGGGACCTCGTACGGGTTCTCCGCGGTGATGCGCTCGTACATCTCGAAGAGGTTGCCGTACTTCTCCGCGACCGCCCGGCGGCCCATCCGGGCGATGGCGTCGGCGAAGTCCAGGTAGACGCCCTGGCCGCCGGGGCCGACGCCGCGGCCCTGGTCGCAGACGTTCTTGGCGGCGCGGGAGGCGATGTCGCGCGGGACGAGGTTGCCGAAGGCGGGGTAGATCCGCTCCAGGTAGTAGTCGCGCTCGGCCTCGGGGATCTCGCCGGGCGGCCGGGTGTCGCCCGGGGCCTGCGGCACCCAGATGCGGCCGTCGTTGCGCAGCGACTCGCTCATCAAGGTGAGCTTGGACTGGTGCTCGCCGGTGCGCGGGATGCAGGTGGGGTGGATCTGGGTGAAGCAGGGGTTGGCGAAGTAGGCGCCGCGCCGGTGCGCCCGCCAGATGGCGGTGGCGTTGGAGTTCACCGCGTTGGTCGACAGGTGGAAGACGTTGCCGTAGCCGCCGCTGGCCAGCACCACGGCGTCGGCGACGTAGGTGCCGATCTCGCCGGTGATCAGGTCGCGCACCACGACGCCGCGCGCCCGGCCGTCCACCACGACGAGGTCGAGCATCTCGGTGCGCGGGTGCATCTCGACGTTGCCGGCCGCGATCTGCCGGGACAGCGCCTGGTAGGCGCCGAGCAGCAGTTGCTGGCCGGTCTGGCCGCGGGCGTAGAAGGTCCGGGAGACCTGGACGCCGCCGAAGGAGCGGGTGTCGAGCAGGCCGCCGTACTCGCGGGCGAAGGGCACGCCCTGGGCCACGCACTGGTCGATGATCTCCACCGAGATCTGCGCCAGGCGGTGGACGTTGGACTCGCGGGCGCGGAAGTCGCCGCCCTTGACGGTGTCGTAGAACAGCCGGTGCACCGAGTCGCCGTCGTTGCGGTAGTTCTTGGCGGCGTTGATGCCGCCCTGGGCGGCGATGGAGTGCGCGCGGCGCGGGGAGTCCTGATAGCAGAACTGGACGACGTGGTAGCCCTGTTCGGCCAGGGTGGCGCCGGCCGAGCCGCCGGCCAGTCCGGTGCCGACGACGATCACCGTGTGCTTGCGGCGGTTGGCGGGGTTGACCAGCTTGGCGGTGAAGCGGCGGGTGTCCCAGCGTTCGGCGATGGGTCCTTCGGGGGCGGTGGTGTCGGCGACGGGGGCGCCGGTCGCGTACCGCGTGAAGTCGTTCATGGGTCCGTTCCCTCGGTCGGTTCTCGGCGGTTCGCGGCGGTTCTCGGCGGTTCGCGGCCTGTTCAGTGGACGACGCCGGTCATGACCCCGACCGGGACCGCGATGAAGCCGGCCGTCAGCAGGACGGCGAGGATGTTTCCGGTGGCCTTCAGCGCGCGGTCGCGGGTGGCGCTGCCGGCGCCGAGGGTCTGCGCGGCGCTCCAGAAGCCGTGCTGGATGTGCAGGCCGAGGGCGAGCATGGCGACGATGTAGATGACGTCGCCGTACCAGGTGTGGAAGGTCGCCTCGACGTTCTGGTAGGGGTGGCCGGGCTGGGCGTTGCGGTTCACCGTCAAGGTGGTGAAGTCCAGCAGGTGCCAGACGATGAACAGCGCCAGGATCACCCCGCCCCAGCGCATGGTGCGGGTGGCGTAGCTGGTGCGGGCCCGGCGGTGGGCGTAGCCGACCGGGCGGGCCTTCAGGTCGCGGCGGCTGAGCTGGTACGCGCACACGCCGTGCGCGACGACCGCGGCGACCAGCACCACGCGGATGATCCACAGGGCCCACTCGTAGTGCAGGACGGGTTCGCCGATGGTGCGCAGCCAGTGGGCGTAGCCGTTGAAGGTGCCGGGACCGAAGAAGATCTTCAGATTGCCGTACATGTGGGCGATCAGGTAGAGCAGCATGATCAGGCCGCTCACCGCCATGATCGTCTTCTTGCCGACGGTGGAGTCCCACACCGTCCGCGCCATCGACGGCCGCCGGTCCGTCCGCGTTGCCAGTGCCATGGGCACGACGCTACGGCCGGAGGCCAGCAGTGGTCCAAGACATGATCAAGCTGGTCTCCATAGGACGGCCCTATGGAGTGGGTACGATGGCAGGCATGCAGTTCCAGCAGCTGGCGTACTTCGTGGCCGTCGCGGACAGCCGGCACTTCACCCGGGCCGCCGAGGCGGTGCACGTCTCGCAGCCGTCGCTGTCCCAGCAGGTCCGGGCGCTGGAGAAGGAACTGGGCGCGGAGCTGTTCAGCCGGGCCCGCGGCAACATCACGCTCACCGACGCCGGCGAGGCGCTGCTGCCGCTGGCCCGGCGGATCCTCGCCGACGCCGACACCGCGCGGCACGAGGTGCTGGAGCTGGCCCGGCTGACCCGGGGGCGGGTACGGCTGGGGGCGACGCCGAGCCTGTGCACCGGCCTGCTGCCGGACGTGCTGCGCTCCTTCCACGACCAGCACCCGGGCATCCGGCTGCTGATCGAGGAGGGCGGCTCGCACGACCTGGTGCGGGAGCTGGCCCGTGGCGCACTGGACCTGGCGCTGGTGGTGCTGCCGCTGCCGAGCCCGTCGCCCGCGCTGACCACGGTGGAGCTGTTCCAGGAGGAGCTGGTGGTGGTCTCCTCCGCCGAGGCGCCGGCCCCGCGCTCCCCGGTGCGGATCGCCGATCTGGCGGGGCGGCCGATGGTGATGTTCCGGCACGGCTACGACCTGCGGGACCTGACGCTGGCGGCCTGCCGGGCGGCGGGCTTCGAACCGTACTTCACCGTCGAGGGCGGCGAGATGGACGCGGTGCTCGGCTTCGTGCGCGCCGGGCTGGGGGTCGGCGTCGTCCCCACCATGGTCGCCGACCGGGCCGGACCCGGGCTGCGCGTGACGCCCCTGGCCCGCCCGGGCCTGCACCGCACCGTGGCCCTCGCCCACCGCAGCGACGTGGCCCCGCCGCGCGCCGCCCGCGTCCTGCAGGAGGTACTGCTGACCTCCGCCGGGCGGATCGGCCGGGTGGCCGGCCGCCCCGGCGGCTGAGGCCCGGCCCGCCGCACCGGTCAGTCCAGCGGGACCGGCTCCCGGGTGCGCGGGCCGCCCGCGCTGCCGGTGTTGACGGTGCCGGCCGGTTCCAGCAGCAGGATCGCGGTCTCCTCCTCGGCGCGCGGGCAGTGCTCGACACCGCGGGGCACCACGTAGATCTCGCCGGGACGCACGGTCACGTCCCCGTCGCGCAGCTGGATGGTCAGCAGGCCGCTGATCACCAGGAAGAGCTCATCGGTCTCCTCATGGGTGTGCCAGACGAATTCGCCCTGCACCTTGGCGATCTTCACGTCGTAGTCGTTGATCCCGGCGATCCGGTGCGGCGACCACTGCTCGGCGAACAGCGCCAGCTTCGCCCCGATGTTCACCGCGGTGGCAGGCTTGATGATGTCGGTCATGCCCCCAGCCTGCCGCATCGGCCGGGGCCGGGGCTTGTACGTTGCTGCCGCGAGGCAAGACGAAGGAGGGTGTGCGGTGAACGCTGCGCGTCCGGATTCCGAGGTGCGGGCCTGGCGGCCCGCCGTGGCGGGGATCACCGAGGTGCTGCACGCCCGCTTCACCGACCACGCCTATCCGGTGCACACCCATGACACCTGGGACCTGATGCTGCTGGACGACGGCATGGTGGACTTCGCGCTGGACCGCAAGCGGCACGACGCGACGGACGCCGGCCGGGTGGTGCTGCTGCCGCCGGGCGTCCCGCACGACGGCCGCACCGTCCATCCGCGGGGCTTTCGCAAGCGGGTCGTCTATCTGAGCACGGCGGTGCTGCCGGCCCGGCTGGCCGGCACCGCGGTCGACGGTCCGATCCTGGGCGACGCGCTGCTGCACGACCGGGTGCACCGGCTGCACGCGGCACTGCGCCACGAGGGGGACGCGCTGGAGGCCGAGTCGCGGCTGGCCTTCGTCCGCGAGCGGCTGCTGGTCCACCTGGACGCGCAGCGGGTGCGGGAGCCGGGGCGGGAGGGCGACCGGCTGGCGGCGCGGCTGCGCGAACTGCTGGACGCCCGGCTGGGCGAGGGCCTGACCATGGACGAGGCCACCGCGATCCTGCACGCGCACCCCACGCATCTGATCCGCAGCTTCTCGCGGTCCTACGGGCTGCCGCCGCACACCTATCTGACCGGCCGCCGCATCGACCGGGCACGCCGGCTGCTGCTGGCCGGCGGCCGGCCGGCGGATGTCGCCGCGGCGGTCGGCTTCTACGACCAGGCCCATCTCAACCGGCACTTCACCCGGCATCTGGGCATCTCGCCCGCCCGGTACGCCGTGGGCGGGCGGCGCCGCTGAATCCGGCGCCGCCCGCTCAAGGGTGACGGTACGTCAGTTGCTTTCGGCGGATCACCGGATCACCGGATCACCCGATCACCCGATCACCGGCGGATCGTCAGTGCGTGATGATCGCCGGGTCGCTGACCCCCGGACGCCCGGTCTCGACGTGCCCGGCGAAGCGCCGCCCGAACGCCGCGTCGCGGTCGCTGCCCACGGTCAGGTCGTACCAGTGCTCGCTGCGGCCGAGGTCCACCGTGTGTGTCTCCCGGCGGCCGGCCCGTACCGTGTACACCTCCTGGCGGCCGTCGTAGGCGCTGCGGACGGTGAAACGGACCGTGTCGTGGCCGGAGTTGGTGAAGGTCAGCTCGAGCCGGCCGCGGCCGCCGTCGTGCCGGGCGGCCACCTCGGCGCCGGCCTTGGCGGCCGAGCCCCGGAAGGCGCGCAGGAAGCCGTTGGGGCCGTGCACGGTCAGGTCGTAGGCACCGTGCTCGGCGGCGGTGTCCCAGCTGCCGGAGATCTTCTTGCCGGCCTCGGTGCTGTACGACCAGGGGCCGTCGGCGCGGTTGGCCGAGGTGACGTGGAAGGCCGCGCCGGCCCCGGCGCCGCCGCCGAAGCTGAGGGTGATGTGCCCGGCGCCCACCGCGGCGTCGACCAGCGGCACGTACGCCAGCGGGCGGGCCGGGCGGGAGCCGCGCTCCTGCTTGGGCAGCACCTGGTGGGAGGGCGGCACCGGCACGAAGCTGTCGTGCCGGTCGTTGTCGGTGGGCTGGTAGCCGTCGGTGCCGGGCAGCCGCACCGGGCGCTCCTGCTGGAGGCCGAAGTCGAAGGCGGAGGTGAGGTCGCCGCAGATCGCCCGGCGCCAGGCCGAGATGTTGGGCTCCTTCACCCCGAAGCGGCGCTCCATGAAGCGCAGGATCGACGTGTGGTCGAAGGTCTCGGAGCAGACGTAGCCGCCGGTGCTCCACGGTGAGACCACCAGCATCGGCACCCGCTGGCCGAGCCCGTACGCACCGGCCGCGTAGGTGGCGTTGCCGGCGAACAGCTCCAGCGAGGTGTCTGCCGTGGAGGCCCCGCCGGGCAGGACCATCGGCGGTACGAGGTGGTCGAAGTAGCCGTCGTTCTCGTCGTAGGTGATGAACAGCGCGGTCTTGCTCCACACCTCCGGGTTGGAGGTGAGCGCGTCCAGGACCTGCGAGACGTACCAGGCGCCGGAGTTGGCCGGCCAGTTGGGGTGCTCGGAGAACGCCTCGGGCGCGGCGATCCAGGAGATCTGCGGCAGCGTGCCGGCCTTGACGTCGGCGCGCAGCACGTCGAAGAAGCTGTCGCCGGCCGCCGCGTCGGTGCCGGTGCGGGCCTTTTCGTACAGGGCGTCGCCGGGCTCGGCGTTGCGGTACTGGTCGAAGTAGAGCAGCGAGTTGTCGCCGTAGTTGCCGCGGTAGGCGTCCGGGATCCAGCCCCAGGAGTTGGCCGCGTCCAGGCCGTCGCCGATGTCCTGGTAGATCTTCCAGGACACACCCGCGTCCTCGAGCCGCTCGGGGTAGGTCGACCAGGCGTAGCCGGCCTCGGAGTTGTCCAGTACCGGGCCGCGGCCCTTGCCGTCGTTGCCGGTGTAACCGGTCCACATGTAGTAGCGGTTGGGGTCGGTGCCGCCGATGAAGGAGCAGTGGTAGGCGTCGCAGACGGTGAACGCGTCGGCGAGCGCGTAGTGGAAGGGGATGTCGTCGCGGGTCAGGTAGGCCATGGTGCCGGACGACTTGGCCGGGATCCACTGGTCGTACTTCCCGCCGTTGACCGCGGCGTGGCTGCCGATCCACTCGTGGTTGAGGCCCTCGATGAACTGCAGGCCCAGGTCGTCGGCGTCGGGGTGGTACGGCAGGACCTCGCCGGCTCCGTCGGGCTGGTGCCACACCGACTTGCCGCCGGCCAGCCGCACCGGGCGCGGGTCGCCGAAGCCGCGCACCCCGCGCATCGAGCCGAAGTAGTGGTCGAAGGACCGGTTCTCCTGCATCAGGACGACGATGTGCTCAACGTCCTTCAGGGTGCCGGTGCGGCGGCTGGCCGGGATGGCGGCGGCGCGGGTGATGCTGCCGGACAGGGCGGTGAAGCCGGCGGTGGCGCCGGCGATCTGCAGGAAGCGCCGCCGGTTGAGTTCAGACATGACTGACCTGGCCTCTTCGCAAGGGGTGGGAGGGCGTAGCGGGAGAGATGTGCCCCAAGAGCAGCGACACGAGGCTACGGGTCGGCGTCGTACAGGTGAAAGCAGGCCGTACGGGTTGCGAACAGCCCCAGCCGGTGCGGCGTGTCGCGACCGGTGGTCCGGTTGGGACGAGAGGGTCTGCATGTAAAGGGACTTGGCCGCTTTTGCGGTCGTGCCGTCACATCGCGTTCCGACGGCATCCGGCAAGGCGGCGTTCAACTGGGCGTCGCCGAAGGGCGGGAGTCTTCACGCGTTCCCAGCCCTCACGCGTTCTCAGCGTTGACGCGTTCTCAGCCTTTCCCGCGCCAAGGAGCAACGATGGTCGCACAGTTGGACACGCCGGAGCCGTCCGGGGATCGCCTCAGCCGCCGTACCGCCGTCGGCCTGCTCGGTACCGCGGGAGTGGGCGCGGTCGCCGCGCCGCTGCTGACCGCGGGCCAGGCGGCCGCCGCCGAACCGGCCGGCGCCCCGGCCTTCCACCCCACCCCCGACGCCGGCGGCGCCTCGCCGGTGCAGGGCCTGCACCTGACCTTCGGCAAGGACCCCAGCACCCAGATGGTGGTGTCCTGGATCACCGACGGCCCGGTCAAGCGCCCCCGGGTGCTGTACGGCACCATCGAGCACGGCCTGGGCCAGGGCGCGAACGCGCGGACCCGGACCTACACCGACGGCAAGTCGGGCCGGGTGGTCTACGTCCACCACGCGCTGATCAGCAAGCTGCGGCCGGGCACCGACTACCTCTACCTGGTCTCGCACGACGGGGCCACCCCGGACAGCGGCACCTTCAAGACCGCGCCGCGCGGCCGTCAGCCGCTGACCTTCACCAGCTTCGGCGACCAGTCGGCGCCGCAGGTGACCTGGGCGACCGACGGCTCGGTGACCCTGGACGCCAACTCCACCCCCGCCACGAAGGACATCGTGACCGGCGTGGAGCAGGTCGCACCGCTGTTCCACCTGCTCAACGGCGACCTGTGCTACGCCAACCTGGACATCGACCGGGTCCGCACCTGGAACAACTTCTTCACCAACAACACCCGTTCGGCCCGCTTCCGGCCGTGGATGCCGGCCGCCGGCAACCACGAGATCGAGAGCGGCAACGGCCCGATCGGCCTGGGCGCCTACCAGACCTACTTCGAGCTGCCGTCGACCGAGACCGACGACGAACTGGCCGGTCTGTGGTACGCGTTCACCGCCGGCTCGGTGCGCGTGATCGTGCTGCAGAACGACGACAACGCGCTGCAGGACGGCGGCGACCTCTACGTCAGCGGCTACTCTGGCGGCCGCCAGCTGGCCTTCCTGGAGCGGGAGTTGAAGGCGGCCCGCAAGGACAGCGACATCGACTGGATCGTCGTCGCCATGCACCAGGTGATGATCAGCTCCTCCGACGCCAACGGCGCCGACCTCGGGCTGCGCGCCAAGTACGGCCCGCTGTTCGACCGTTACAGCGTGGACCTGGTCGTCTGCGGCCACGAGCACAACTACGAGCGGTCGCTGTCGGTCCGCGGCGTGGTGAGCGGCAGCGAGACGCTGACGCCGAACCCGTCGTCCACCCGGACCGACGACATCGACACCTCGCTGGGCACCGTGCACATGATCCTTGGCGGCGGCGGTGTCTCCGGCACCACCAACCAGTCGTTCTTCAAGGACGGCACCGGAAAGGTCATCACCGCGGTGTCCGACACCCGGCCGGCCGGCGGCAAGCGCACCTCCACCTACGTCAAGGAGGAGGCGGTCTGGATCGGCGTGCGGGACATCGAGCACCCCTACGGCTTCGCGGCCTTCACCGTCGACCCGGGCCGCTTCGCCGGCGACACCACCCGGCTGCACGTCACGTACTACAACGTGAACAAGCCGAACGGCGAGCTGTCGGTGTTCGAGAACTTCACCCTGCACCGCAAGCGGTCCGACGGCCACCGCTGAGGTCGTCCACTCGCGCCGACGGGCGGGGCGGACGGCACGAAGCGTCCGCCCCGCCCTCGCCCGCGCGATCACCCCTTGTAGGCTCAGCCCCAGGTCACAAGGGTGAAAGGATGGTTCGGCATGGGGGCAGACAACAGCGGGCCGCGTATCCTCACCGCGCATCTCGGCTACGGGCTCGGCACGGCGCAGGCCGTCGTGGCCGAACTGCCGGACGGCAGGCCGCCGCGCCGGGTCGAACTGGACGGGCCCGGCGGACCGCGTGCGCTGACCGCCGGACCGGTCACGGCGGTGCCCGGCTGGCGCACCGGCCCCTACGCCCGCGTCGAACTGCCCCGGGACCTGCCGGCCGGCCGCTGGACGGTACGGCTGCTGGACGCCGACGGCCGGGAAGCCGTGTCCGAGCCCTTCGAGATCGCCCCGGACCGGCTCCAGCGGCAGACCATGTCCGACGTGCTGGCGTACTTCAAGGCCATGCGGTCCAGCGGCGAGATCGACCGCAAGGACCGGCACGCCCTGCTGTGGGGCGACGACAGCGGCCGGCAGGTGGACGCGCGCGGCGGCTGGCTCGACGCGAGCGGCGACACCAGCAAATTCCTCAGCCACCTGACCTACACCCGCACCATGAGCCCGCAACAGACCCCGCTGTGCGCCTGGGCGATGATGGCCGCGCGCGACGCGCTGGCCGAGCACCACCCGGCGCTGCTGCGCTCGCTCGGTGCCCGGCTGCGCGACGAGGCGCTGTGGGGCGCCGACTTCCTGGTCCGCTTCCGGGCGCCCGAGGGCTACTTCTACACCGGCATCTTCGACGCGCTCACCAAGCGCCTGGACGAGCGGGTGGTCACCGCCCCGCTCCCCGACTGCGTCCGCACCGACCGCTACCAGGCCGCCTACCGCCACGGCGGCGGCCTGGCCGTCGCGGCCCTCGCCCGCGCCTCGACCCTCGACGACCACGGCGACTTCCCCGCCGCGCACTACCTCGCCACCGCCCTGGACGCCTTCGGGCACCTGGAGGAGCACAACACGGAGTACCTGGACGACGGTACGGAGACGGTGGTCGACGACTACACCGCGCTGCTGGCCGCCTGCGAACTGGTCGCGGCGGGCCGGGCGGAGGCC
>NZ_FMCH01000662.1 GCF_900091855.1 Streptomyces sp. DvalAA-14 | reverse complement strand
CGGTGATCTCGGCCATGTCGTCCTCGGTCAGCTCGAAGTCGAACACGTCGGCGTTCTCGGCCATGCGGGCGGGGGTGACGGACTTCGGGATGACGATGTCGCCGCGCTGCAGGTGCCAGCGCAGGGTCACCTGGGCGGTGGACCGGCCGAGCCGGGCGGCGATCGCGGTGAGCACCCGGTCGTCGAGCACCCGGCCCTGGGCGATCGGGGAGTACGCCTCGGTGGCGATGCCGTGCTCGGCGTCGAACGCCCGGACCCGGTCCTGGGTGCGGTACGGATGCACTTCGATCTGGTTGACGGCCGGCACCGTCGCGTTGGCGCCCAGCAGGCGACGCAGGTGGTCCTGCTCGAAGTTGGACACGCCGATCGCCTTGACCCGGCCGGAGCGGTACATCTCCTCCATGGCGCCCCAGGTGTCGGTGAAGTCCCCGTCGGTGGCCAGCGGCCAGTGGATGAGGAACAGGTCGAGGTAGTCGAGCCCGAGGTTCTCCATCGTGGTGTCGAAGGCGCGCAGCGCGTCGTCGTGCGCGTGTGCGCTGCCCGTCAGCTTGCTGGTCACGAAGATGTCGGCGCGGTCGATGCCGGATTCGCGAACGGCCTGGCCGACCCCCTTCTCGTTGCGGTAGGCCTCCGCGGTGTCGATGTGCCGGTAGCCGACCTCCAGTGCGGCAAGAGTCACCTCCCGGGTGTCCTTCGGCGGGACCTGGTAGGTCCCGAAGCCGAGCTGCGGGATCTCCACACCGTTGTTGAGGGTCACGGCGGGCGCTGTTTCGGAAGACATGCGGTTCCTCGATCGTCTCGACGGGGCCGACGCCCTCGCAGGTCGGCGCGGGTTCGGCCATCTGTGCACAGAAGATCACATGCCCGGCTCACGATCCGGAAACCGCCCACGTGTCGGAGCGGCCCCGGCTCGGACCCGGCTCGGACCCCGGCGCCGCGTCGAAGCGGCGCGGGCGGGTCCTCAGCGGACTCGGGTCAGTGCCAGGTTGAGTTTGAGCACGTTGACGTGCTTCTGGCCGAGGAAGCCCAGCACGCGGCCGTGGGTGTTGTCGGCCACGAGTCGGCGTACGGTCGCCGGGCTGAGCCCCCGGGCCCGGGCCACCCGGTCGACCTGCTCGTGGGCGTACGCCGGGGAGATGTCGGGGTCCAGTCCCGATCCGGAGGTGGTGACGGCGTCGGGCGGCACCTCGTCCGGGCTGACGCCGTCGAAGGCGGCGATCGCGGCCTGGCGCTGCCGGATCGAGCTGATCAGGTCGGGGTTGTTCGGGCCGAGGTTGCTGGCCCCGGAGGCGAGGGGGTCGTATCCGCCCGCGGACGGCCGGGGCTGGAAGAACCTCGGGTCCGGCCGGGGCGCCTCGTCGGCGTTGTCCGGGTTCTTCTTCGGCAGGTCGAAGTTCTGGCCCAGGAGGCTGGAGCCGACGACCCGTCCCCCGCGCTCGACCTCGGAGCCGTTGGCCTTGTGGCTGAAGGCGGCCTGCGCGATGCCCGTGACGACGAGCGGATAGGCGACTCCGGTGATCACAGTGAGCACCAGCAGCATCCGCAGTGCGGCCAGGAGGGTGCGGACGGTGGCCGGAAGGGATTCGAGCATGGCGGGTTGCCCTCTTCTTCGGTCAGCGCAGTCCGGGGATGAACTGGACGATCAGGTCGATGACTTTGATGCCGGCGAACGGGAGCACCAGGCCGCCCAGGCCGTAGACCCAGATGTTGCGGCTGAGCAGCTGGGCGGCGGAGGCCGGGCGGTAGCGCACGCCGCGCAGGGCCAGCGGGATCAGCGCGACGATGATCAGGGCGTTGAAGATGATCGCGGAGGAGATCGCCGAGGTCGGGCTGTGCAGCTTCATGATGTTGAGCTGGTTCAGGCCCGGAAAGGCGACGGTGAACATGGCCGGGATGATGGCGAAGTACTTGGCC
>NZ_FMCH01000314.1 GCF_900091855.1 Streptomyces sp. DvalAA-14 | reverse complement strand
TCCCCGAAGCAAGTCCGCTGCCCGGCCCGGGAGATGGCCGGGCAGCACCTCTTTCGGCCACCCGTTCGACGCCTCGCGCGAGCCGCCCTGCCCGCTTCCAGCTCGCTGACCTGCGTCGACCGCGCTAAGCTAATCGAACGAACGTACGAGGAACGTATCGATTGCCTGGCTGGAACGGGCCGGGAACGGGCCGGAATGGGGGGAGTGATGGAGGTGCGGCATGGCGGGCTTCGCCCATCTGCATGTCGCGTCCGGTTACTCCGAGCGGTACGGCGCCGCGCACCCCGAGCAGCTCGCGCAGCGGGCCGCCGAGCGCGGGATGGCGGCACTGGCACTGACCGACCGGGACACCGTCACCGGCGCCGTACGGTTCGCCGAGGCCTGCAAGGAGAACGGGATCAAGCCGGTCTTCGGCATCGACCTGGCCGTGGAGGCCCTCGCCCCGCCGCCCCCCGGACAACGAGTCCCCCGGACGAGGGCCCCTCGGACAAGGACCCCTCGGACAGGGGCAGCGCCGCCGCACCCCGGTCCGCGGCGGCGCCCACGTCGTCGAGCCGCCGCTGCGCTTCGCCCTGCTCGCCCAGGACAAACAGGGCTGGGCCCGCCTGTGCCGGATCACCAGCGCCGCCCACGTGGGCACCGCGAGCAACGCCGCTCCCGTCCAGGTGCCGTGGGAGGCGCTGCGTGAGCACGGCGGCCAGGGGCTGACCGTCCTGCTCGGCCCGCTGTCGGAGCCGGTACGGGCGCTGGCGGCCGGCCGGGAGGACGTCGCGGCCGAGCTCCTCGCCCCCTGGCAGCGGATCTTCGGCGACGGCCTGCGGCTGGAGGCGGTCTGGCACGGCCGGGCCGGCACCGGTCCGGGCTCGCTGCGGCTGGCCGCCCGCACGCTGGCGCTGGCCGAACGGACCCGTACCACCGCCGTACTGACCAACGCCGTCCGCTACGCCGACCCCGAGCAGCACCGGCTCGCCGATGTGCTGGACGCCGCCCGGCTGCTGCGGCCGATCGACCCGCGCCGCCTGGACAGCGGGCAGCGCTGGCTCAAACCCGCCGAGCAGATGGCGCGAGCCGCCGAGCAGATCGCCGAGTGCGCCGGCGCGGACCGGTCACGGGCCGTCCGCCTGCTGGCCGACACCGCCGACACCGCGGCTGCCTGCCGCCTCGACCCGGAAACGGACCTCGGCCTGGGCACCCGGCACTTCCCGGAGCCGGAGGTCGTCGGCGCCGGGTCGGGCGGCGCGGGGCGGTTGCTGCGGGAGCGGTGCGCGGCCGGCCTGGTCCGGCGCGGCCTGGACCGCGACCGCAAGGCCCAGGACCGCCTGGCGGACGAGCTGACGGTCATCTCCGGTCTGGACTACGACTCGTACTTCCTCGCCGTCGGGCAGGTGGTGGCCGACATCAGGGAGCTGGGCATCCGGGTCGCGGCCCGCGGCTCGGGCGCCGGTTCGATGGTGTGCCACGCGCTGGGGATCGCCACCGCCAACCCGCTCGACCACCGCCTGCTGTTCGAACGGTTCCTCAGCCCGCTGCGCAAGAGCCTGCCGGACATCGACATCGACGTGGAATCCGCCCGGCGGCTGGAGTGCTACGACGCGATCTTCCACCGCTTCGGCAAGGAGCGGGTCGCGGTGACCGCGATGCCCGAGACGTACCGGGCCCGCCGGGCGCTGCGCGACACCGGCCTCGCGCTGGGCATCGCACCGGACGAGGTGGACCGGATCGCCAAGAGCTTCCCGCACCTGCGGGCCTGCGACATCACCGGCGCGCTCGCCGAACTGCCCGAACTCAAACAACTCGCCGCCGAGGCCGGGAAGTACGGCCCGCTGTGGGAACTCGCCGAAGGGCTCGACTCCCTCGTCCACGGCATGGCCATGCACCCCTGCGGCGTGGTCATCAGCGACGCCACCTTGCTGGACCGGCTGCCGGTGCAGCCCACCCCGCAGGGCGACTACCCGATGGCGATGGCGGCCAAGGAGGAGATCGAGGCGCTGGGCAACATCAAGCTGGACGTGCTGGCGGTGCGGATGCAGTCCGCGATGGCCCACGCCGTCGCCGAGATCGAACGGGCCACCGGCGACCGTATCGACCTCGACGACGGCCAACAGGTGCCGCTGGACGACGTGTTCGCGTTCAAGCTCATCCAGGAGAGCCAGACCATCGGTATGTTCCAGCTCGAATCGCCCGGCCAGCAGGACCTGTTGTCGCGGATGCAGCCCCGGGACGTGCAGGACGTCATCGCCGACATCAGCCTCTTCCGCCCCGGGCCGGTGGCCGGCGGCATGCCCGAGCGCTACATCGCGGCCCGGCACGGCGGCGACCCGCACTACGCCCACCGCGATCTGGAGCCGGTGCTCTTCGACACCTACGGGGTCACCATCTGGCACGAGCAGATCATCGAGACGCTGCACGTGATGACCGGCTGCGACCGGGACCGGGCCGAGATCGGGCGGCGGCTGCTCGGCGACAAGGAGAAGCTGCCGGAGATCAGGGACTGGTTCCACCGGGCGGCCGCCGCCCGCGGCTACGACCCCCAGGTCCGCGACGAGGTGTGGGCGACGGTGGAGTCCTTCGGCGCGTACGGTTTCTGCCGGGCGCACGCCGTCGCCTTCGCCGTCCCCGCCCTCCAATCGGCCTGGTTGAAGGCGCACTTCCCGGCCTTCCTGCTGGCCGGGCTGCTGGAGCACGATCCGGGGATGTGGCCCAAGCGGGTCATCGTCTCCGACGCCCGGCGGCGCGGCGTCCCCCTCCTGCCGGTGGACGTCAACCGCTCGCGGCAGGAGCACGTCGTGGAGCGGGCCGACGGGGGCCAGTGGGGGGTACGGCTCGCGCTGGCCGGAGTGCACGGGATCAGTGAGGAGGAGTGCGCGCGGATCGCGGCGGGCCAGCCGTACAGATCGCTGTCGGACTTCTGGCAGCGGGCCCGTCCCAACCGGCCGACCGCCGAGCGCCTCGCCCAGATCGGCGCGTTGGCGGAACTGCACGACGGCCGGCTGACCCGGCGGGACCTGCTGCTGCAGATCGCCGAGTTGCACCGGCAGTCCCGGGTCCGCAGCGCGGGCAGCGGCCAACTGCCCATCACCGCCGACCCGGTCGGCGGGGCGGAGCCGAGCGGACTGCCGGAGATGACCGGACGCGAAGGGCTCAGCGCGGAGTTGAACACCCTCGGCATCGACGTCTCCCGCCACCTGATGGAGCACCACCAGCGGCTGCTGCGGGAGGTCGGCGCGACCGACGCGGCGCACCTGTCCGAACTCCGCGCCGGGCAGCAGGTGTTGGTGGCCGGCGTGCGCGCCTCGACCCAGACCCCGCCGATCGCCAGCGGCAAGCGCGTCATCTTCGTCACCCTGGAGGACGGCTCGGGGATGGTCGACCTGGCGTTCTTCGAGGACTCGCACGAGAACTGCGCGCATACGGTCTTCCACTCCGGGCTGCTGCTGGTCCGCGGCACCGTCCAGGTCCGCGGCACCCGTCGCACCGTCGTCGGCAGCATGGCCTGGGACCTGGACAAGATCGCCGCCGCCCGCCGCGACGACGGCCCCGAGGCCGCCCTGAAGCTGCTCGGCGCGGACGGCCCGCGGCCCACCCCCGCGCAGCCGCGGCGCGTTCTTGTCGACGGCACGGCGGGCGCCCTGCTGCATCCCTACGCCGACCTGCAGCCGGCCGGCAGCCGCTCGGCCGACCTGAAGAAGCTCGGCCACCGCAGCCAGGGGAGCGCGGGATGACGCCCCCGGGCCGCGAGCTGACGCCCCCGGGCCGGACGGAAACCGGGACCGGGAGCCGGATCGGCACCGGGAGCCCGACCGGAACCGGGGCCGGGACCCGGCTGCGGCACATCGCGCACCTGCACCTGCACGCCGTACCCGACGAGGACCAGTACGAGGAGGTGCTGGACCTGCTGGCCGGCATCACCCCGCACGTCCAGGCCTTCCCGCCCGACGCGGTCCAGCTCGACCTCACCTCGGCGCTGCGCTACTTCGACTGCGGCCCGTACGAGCTGGTGCAGATGGCGCAGCTGCGGCTCATGGGCCTGTACGGCATCGACAGCAGCGCAGGCCTCGCGGGCAACCGCATGCTGGCCGCCATGGCCGCGGCCAGTTCCGCGCCGGGCGACACCACCCGGATCCCCGCCGAACCGGCCGGCACGGCCGCCTGGCTGCGGCCCCGGCCGGTGACCGCGCTGCCCGGGATCGGCCGGGCCACCGCCGCCACCCTCCACACCTACGGTCTGCACACCATCGGCCAGGTCGCCGATCTGCCCGCGGCCACCCTCCAGCGCCTGCTCGGCGCCGGCCCGGCCCGGCTGCTGGCCGAACGCGCCCGCGGCCACGACCCGCGCCCGGTCACCCCGAAGGCGCCCGCCGCCCGGATGACCGCCGATCTCGTCCTCGACCGGGACTGCCTCGACCCCGAGCAGCACCACCGCGCCGTGCTCGGCCTGGCCGAGCAGATCGGCCGGCGCCTGCGGACCGAGGGACAGGTCACCGACCGGCTCACCCTCACCGTCCACTACGCCGACCGCAGCTCCAGCACCCGTACCCGCGGCCTGGCCGAAGCCACCGGCCACTCACCCGTGCTCGCCGCCACCGCGCTCGGTCTGCTGGCGGCGCTGGGACTCCAGCGGGCCCGGGTGCGGGCCTTCGCGCTCCGCGCGGACGGTCTGCGGCCGGCCGAAGAGGCCC
>NZ_FMCH01000533.1 GCF_900091855.1 Streptomyces sp. DvalAA-14 | reverse complement strand
AGCATCCTGTCCAGCGCGCCGATGCCGGCCAGCAGGTCCAGGTACGAGCCGTCCTGGTCGACGCCCGCGCCGAAAGCCAGCCGCAGCGCCCGCACCAGCCGCAGCGCCCGGTCCCGGACCGCCGGGGAGGCGGGGCCCTCACCCGTGTGCAGGCCGGCGGCACGGGCCGCCTCGTCGAGTCCGTTCCCGGTCGGCTCCGGCCGGTACTCCAGCCACCGGCCCCGCCGCCCGTGCAGATCGGTCATCAGGGTGTGGACGAAGCCGCCGGGCGTCTTCCAGTTGCCGGCCGGCCGGGTGGAGCCGAATACGGTACGCGCGGTCTCGTTGGATACGTGCTGTGCGTCGCTGACGGTCGCCAGCGGATCGGAGACGAACGGGCTCCGGCTTCCCCCGCCCGGCGTGACGTCCCCGTCGGCGGCCGCCGCGAACCAGCAGGCCTCCATGACGATGACGCCGTCCGCGGGCAGGTCCACCAGGCTCGGCCGGCGCTTGAGGAGTCCCCCGATCTGCTGGCCGCGGGTGGTGCGGGCCCGGCCGCCGGGCAGCGGCAGGTTCATCGCGCCCGGCAGGCTGTGCGCGGCGAAGAAGTACACCTCCCGCCCGGTCCACGGCACGAGCCGGTCGTCCTTGGTGCGGTTGCCGGTGGCCGCGTTGTGGTGCCAGAGCTCCGTCATGTCCGCCAGGTGCTGGAGGTAGCTCTCCATCCTCGGGGCCTCGGCGTCGTCGAACGCGGACCGTCCGACCGGTCTGCCGTTCGAGACGATGGTCTGGGTCAGCACCTCGCTCTCCCAGTCCGGCGCGTCCCCGGCCGAGGCGGGGTCGAGCAGCTGCCCCGGCCGGCTGGCGATCCAGTCCCCGCGCCGCATGCCGAAGGCCTCCACCAGGGAGACCCTCATCGGATCCGCCGGATCGGCCGGATCCTGCCGGGCCATCCGTACGTGGCCGCTCGCGGACCAGATCTCCCGGCCCGTCCGGTCGGCTGCCCGGCGCGGCAGGTCGAGTCCGCCGCCCCCGGCGCGCGGGACCAGCAGCACCACGGGGACATCGGCGGGCAGGGCGGCCAGCGCCGGATCGAGGGCGAGCAGTTCGGCGAACACGTCCTTGGGCACCTGGTAGACCGCGCCCTTGAAGCCGCGTACCTCGATGTGGTCGTGCGCGCCGGAGGCGACGATCGTGTACGGCGCGGGGCCGCCGGGGCGTTGCCAGCGGGCGGTGGTCGGGTCGCCGCGCAGCGCCAGGCGGCCGTCGGGCCCGGGGACGGACACGCCCACCTGGGTGACGTCCAGGCCCGAGGCGTCCAGGCCCGTCCAGTTCATCCCGCGCAGCTCGTCGGCGGCCCCGCCCAGGGTCCTGCCCGTGGAGAAGACGCCCCGGAGCGTGAGGTGGAAGGCGGCGAGCGCGGCGAGGCTGCCCGCCTGTTCGACGGCCTCGTCCATCGCGACCCGGAACAGCTCGCCGCGGTGTTCGCCGGTCACCGGCTCGTCCGCGGGCAGGAGCAGCACCCGGCGGGTGGCCGCGTCGATCACGTCCAGGGTCAACGGGCCCGCGCTGAGGGCCGGTTCGCGCTCGGTCCGGCGCAGGGTGTCGAGCCGGGCGGCGGCCTGGCGCAGGGCGGGGTAGATCCGGTGGCCGGTGATCTCGGCGCCGTAGATGCCCGCCAGGATCGCCGCCTGCTCGGCGGCGGCGTCCTCGGCGGCACCGGACGGACCGGCTGCGTCCTGGGCGGCCCCGACGACGGCGTCCTGGGGAGCCTCGGCGGCCGGGGAGGACGTGCCGGCCGGGAACCACGTGCCGGTCGGCGGCTCCGGCGGGCCGAAGCGGACCTCGGGCTCCGCCGCCGACGGCGAGGCGCCGGAGCGCGGCACCGGCAGGACGGGGGCGGGCGTGAGCGCGGGCGGCGCGGGAACGGCGGACCCCGGCGGCGGCCCCGGGCGTACGGCCGTCCAGTCCGTCCGCCTGGCCGCCCCCCGGGAGGGCTGGGTCAGCATGACGCGGTAGGTGCCGTCCCCGCTGTCGTGGACCAGCCGGGTCGGCTGCGCGGACATCGTCACGTTCCTGGCGGCCGCTGTCCGGTCGGCGACGGCACGGGGCAGCGCCGGGTTGGCGGTCCCGATCAGGACGACATGGGTCTGCGCTTCCAGGTCGTTCAAGTCATCGTCAAGCAGGAGCAGTTGGGCGATCTCGTCGAAGGGCACCCGCTGCGTCCGCCCCCCGGGGAGCGCCATGTCGATGTGGTCTGCGCCGTCTGGGTCGACCACCACGAAGTAGCCCGGGGAGGACAGACCGGTGGTCGCTCTCGCCGAGACCCACGGTCCCCGGATCTGGGTGCCGGCGGCGATGGTGCCGTCCGTGGAGCGCACGTAGGAGCTGGTCTGCAGCCTGCCCTGCACGGGTTTGCCCGTCCAGTTGCGACCCACCGACGCGCCCGAGGGCGAGGAGAGCTGGGTGGTGAACGACAGCGCGCCCTGCTGGACGAGATGGTGGGCGGCGAGCGCGCTCGGGTGGTACGGATCGGCGCCGGCCGCCGCCGCGCCCGCCACCAGCCACACGAGCCGGCCGCGCAGCTCCGCGTCCATCGGGCCGGCCGCGCCGCCCAGGTGCAGCACCTTGTCCGCCAGAGCGGCCAGGTCCGCGGCGCCGCCGACCGCCTCCACGGCCTTGACCGTCGCCCACAGGAGCGACTGCCGGTCGCCGTCGACCATCACCCAGTCGCCGTCCGGCCCCCGCTCCTGCCGGGTTTCCGGCAGCACCCGCCGGGCCAGGACGGTCAGGTCGTCGACGTCCAGGAGTGCCAGTGCCTCGTCCAGCGAGGGCAGCGGGACGAAATCGCGCAGGGGCGAGCCGGCCGCACCGCTGAGCCGGGCCCGCGCCGCCTCGAGCAGCGCCCGGATGTCGGCGGGCTCCAGTGCCGCGGGCTGCGGCTTGTCCGTCCCGTGCTGCCGGAGGTGCGATCGGGTGGCGCGGTCGAGCAGTTCGAGCGTGAACTGACCCGCGTCCCGCAGCTCCGGGTCGTTGCGCCGCATGATCTCCAGCGCGCCGATCCCGCGCAGCAGCGCCTGATAGGTACCCGCCGGGTCGTCCTTGTCGTCCTCCACCGCGACACCGAACGTCCGCCGCAGCGCCCGCACCAGCCGCAGCGCCGCCTCCCGCGCCTGCGCGGCCGGCAGCCCCGGCTCCGACCCGGACGCGGGCCCGGCGGCGGCGAGCAGCCCGGCCAGCAGGGCGAGCGCGTCGAGCTCCTCCTCCAGCGGCTCGGGGCGCAGCTCCCGCCACACGCCGGGCTCGTTCAGGGCGGTGGCCGCGATCATGTGCATCGACGGCTTGTCGGTAAAGTGCTCGGCGTAGTGGGTCCGGTCGGGGGCGAAGACGGTGTGCCGGGTCACGTTGGCCACCGCCTGGGCCGCGGAGACGGTCCGCAGCGGATCCGCGATGAACGGCGCCCGGCTGGCGGTGTTGAGGTGGGGCTTCTCGCCGTCGTAGTCGCCGGGCGTATCGGCCCAGCAACTCGCCAGGACGATCGGGATGTGCGCGGCGAGCTGCCGCACGCTCGGGCGCCGCTTCAGGAAGCCGCCGACTTCGTTGCCGGTCGCCTCGATCTTCCGATGGTCCCGCCGCATCGTGAAGGAACCCGGAAGGCCGTGCAGGGAGAAGTAGTACGCCTCCTTGCCCGCCCACGGCAGTGCGTCGACGCCGGACAGCAGCGTCTCGGTGACGGAGTCGAACCGGAGCGACACCGTCTGGTCCGGGAGTCCCTCCCAGAGGCGCGTCCGCGCGAACTGGTCCTCGTCGCCGAACACGGACCGGCCGATCGGCCGCCCGTCGCGGACAAGGGTGAAACTCTCGAGTTCCCGGTCCGGAATGCCCTGGTCCCTCGCGCCGCTGAGCGAGTCGATCGTGCCCTGGGGATCCGGCGCCGGATAGCCCGGCTCGCTGGCGATCCACTCGCCCGTCGGCCGCCGCGACGCCGACTTGTCGGTGACGACGATCCCGCCCCGGTGCGTCTGCGGGTCCTCGACGATCATGGTGTCGCCGCTGTGCGCCCACACCGTCCTGCCGGTCGCCGTGGCCGCGGCCCGCGGCATGTCCAGGCCCTGCGCGCCGGCGCCGCCCCGCACGACCATCACGACGGGGACATCGCTGCCGAGCGCCGCCAACTCCTCGTCCATGGAGAGCAGTTCGACGAAGTCTTCCCACGGCACCGGCAGGAAGACGGGATGCGCGGGCCACGGCCCGATCCTGATGTGGTCGTGCCCTCCGCCGGCCGCTACGACGAAGGGGCGGGGACCGCCGGCCTGCCGCTGCCACGGGGCCGGCCGGGGCGTGCCGGGTGCGGTGTCCACGGCGTACGAGGCGGTGTCGACGTCGCCGGCCGGGAACGGCGTCCAGTTGATGCCGGTGGTGCTCCCGTCCGGAGCGGTCGTCCGGAACGCGGCCGACAGCGCGCCCAGCTTCTTGAGCCGATAGGCGCTCAGGGCGGCCATGCTGGTTGCCCTGCCGGCCGCCATCGCCTCGTCAACCAGGGTGTACAGCTCGCTGTAGTGGGCCTCGGTCACCTCGTCCTCGGGGACGTGCATGACCCGCCGCACCGTGGAGTCCCGGTTGAACTCGTCGGCCAGGTCGGGGTCGGCCAACCGCAGGGCCGCCAGCCGTGCCACCGCGGCCGCGTGGGGCGGCTGGCTGATCTCGATGACCGCCTGGCGGCGCTGCAGCCGCGCCTCGCTGTAGCTCAGCCGGGCGTCGGCGCCGAGCGCCCGGCCGCGGCTCTCCACGGTGATCGTGAAGGCGTCGATGCCGATCTGCTCGGGACCGCTGGGAGCCGACGATTCGGCGTCCCCGTCGCTGCCGGTGTCGCCGGCGGTGTCAACGGCGCTGCCCGCGTCACTGGCGCTGTCACTGGCGACGTCACTGACAGCGTCACCACCCGTGAGGCCGGCAGCATCACCACCCGTGACGCTGCCGGCGTCGCTGCCCATCGGACTGCCGGCGAAGCTGCCCGGGACACTGCCCGCGACGCTGCCCGGGATGCCGCCCAGGCCGCCGTCCGAGGCGACGTCGGCATCGCTGTCGAGGTCGACCGCGACCGGGGGGTTCTGCAGCTCGTGCAGTTCCGCGGCGAGTTCCGCGCGGAACGCGTCGGCTACGGCCTGCGCCCGCTGGGTACCCGTTCGCGCGTCCCGTTCGCCGACGCCCAGCGGCGTGTACCAGCGACCGTTGCCGTACCCGGTGACGGTGATCCGGCGGGCCGGCAGATCGACTCCGATCTCCCGCACGCTCGCCACCGCCACCTGCCGTGCCAGCGCGGAGATCTCGCCGAGCTGGGTGGGGGTGAGCTGCTTGGCACCCGGCCCGAAGGTCACCACCGACCGGGGCCGCGGCAGCGGAGCGATGCCGGGTGCCGCGGGGGTCGCCGGGGTCGCCGCGGTCGCGGACGAGGGCCCGGCGATCGTCTCGCCGCCCGGAGCGGCCGCGCCGGAGACGCGTGGGGGCGCCTGCCGGTCGCTGCCGGATCCGGCCCGCGCCGGAAGGATGTCGTCCTTGTCCGGCGGATCGGCCAGGTCCGGGTCGGACCCGATGGAGGACACGTCGTCCGCACGCGGATCGCCGGACCCGGCATCGTCCCGGTCCGCGGTCGTGACGACGGACTCGGCCGTATCGGTCACCGACGGCGCCGCTTCCGGCGCTTCCGGCGCGCTGAAGCGCACCCGGGTGACCGCCGTCACCGAGTTGGCGATCGGCGGCGCGACAGGGGGACCGGCAGGCGGGGACGTGGGCGGGGCGGGGGCGGCAACGGCGGGCTGCGGCGGCGGCCCCGGGCGCACCTTGGTCCAGTCGTCCTGGGCGGGCGACTTCGAGTCGACCCAGGTCAGGAGAACGGCGTTGGTCTTCTTGCCGGGATCGTGGACAAGGCGGGTCGACCGGTCGGACATCGTCACGGTCCGGGCGGTCGCGGTCCGGGCGGAGATGGCGCGCGCCAGTTCCTGGCTGTCGGCGCCGACGAGGACGACCGTGGTGTCCACCGGCCTCCCGCTCAAGTGCTGGTCGAGCAGCAGCAGTTCGGCGATCTCGTCGCTCGGCACGGTGCGCGTCCCGCCGCCCGGCCAGGGCATGGCGACGTGGCCGCTGCCGCTCGCCTCCACCGCCACGTAGTAGGAGGCGGGGGGTTGATCGGCGGCCTGTCCCAACGGCTCCCACGGTGCCCGGCGCTCGACGGCGGTGGCGACTGTGCCGTCCGGGGACCGCAGATAGGAGTCCGTCGACATCTCGCCCTTGACGGGCACCGTTGTCCAGTTGCGGCCCGCTGACCTGCGCGAGGGCGAGAGCAACAGGGTCGCCGGGGCCAGCGCGCCGTTCCGGCTGAGGTGGTAGGCGGCGAGCGCGCTCGGGTGGTGCGGGTCGGTACCGGCCGCCGCCGCGGCGGCGGCCAGCCACAGCAGTTCCGCGCGGCGGGCATCGTCCGGCGGACCGGTGACGCCGCCCAGGTGCAGGACCTTGTCGGCAAGGGCGCCGACGTCCGCGGCGCTGTCCAGTGCCTCGACGGCCTTGACCGTTGCCCAGACGGTCCGCTGCCGATCCGTGTCGGTGGGCCCGTAGACGCCGTCCGGCCCCATCTCCTGCAGGGGGCTTTCGTCCTCGTGGAGCACCTTGCCCACCAGGTCGACCAGGTCGGCCCGCAGCAGGCTCAGTGCCTTGTCGACCGAGGGCAGCGGGGCGAAGTCGCGCAGGGCCGTACCGGGCGCGGCGCTCAGCCGGGAGTCCGCCGCCGCCAGCATCGCCCGGACGTCGCCGGGATCGAGCGCCCGCGGGCGCGGCTTGCCGGCCCCCTGCTGCTGGAGGTGGGAGCGGGTGGTGCGGTCCAGCAGATCGAGCGTGAACAACCGCCCGGCGTCCCGCAGTTCCGGGTCGTTGCGGCGCATGGTGTCCAGCGCGGCGATCCCGCGCAGCAGCGCCCGGTAGGTGCCGGCCGGATCGTCCTTGTCGTCCTCGACGGAGACACCGAACGTCTGTCGCAGCGCCCGCACCAGCCGCAGCGCCGCCTCCCGCGCCTGCTCGGCCGGCATCCCCTGCCCCGGTCCGGAGCCGGCGGTGGCAGGCAGCAGCCCGGCCACCGCGGCCAGGGCGTCGAGCTCGTCCTCCCGCGGCTCCGGCCGCACCTCCCGCCAGGTGCCGGGCTCGTTCAGGGCGGTGGTGGCGACCATGACCGCGGCGTCCGGACCCGAGGTCCCCCGGTTGTACGTCACCCGGTTGGCGGCGAACACGGTCCGCTCGGTGGCATTGGCCACCCCCTGGGCGGCCGTGATGGTCGTGAGCGGATCGGCGACAAAGGGCGGCCGGCCGGCCGCGTTGACATGTGGGAGGGCGTCCGCGGGCGTGTCGGCCCAGCAGGCCCCGAGCACGATCGGGACCTGGCGGGCGAGCCGCGCCAGGCTCGGACGCCGTTTCAGGTAGCCGCCGGCCTGTTCGCCGGACGCCTGGGCCTCCCGCTTGCCCCGCCGCATCGTCAAGCTGCCCGGCAGCCCGTGCAGATAGAAGAAATAGGGGTCCTGGCCGGCCCACGGCAACGGCTGGGAACCACCGGCAGCCACCGCGTCGACGCTGTCCCAGTACAGGGACTCGGCGTGGTCGGGCAGGGTTTCGTAGAACTCCTCCCGCACGCTGTAGTCGCGGTCGCTGAACAGCGCCCGGCCGATCGGCCGCCCGCCCGAGACAATGGTGAAGCTGGTGATCTCGTCGTCCGGGACCGCGTCGCCGTCTGATCCGAACTCGTCGAGCAGGCGGGTGCGGCCGCGCGGGTCGGGCACCGGATAGCCGGGCTCGCTGGCGATCCAGCGGCCCGTCGGCCGGTTGATCACCGTCAGGTCGGTGACGGTGATCCGGGGCCGCTTGGTCTGCGGGTCCTCGATCACGCCGGCCATTCCGCTGTGCGCCCACACCGTCCTGCCGGTCGCCGTCGCGGCGGCCCGGGGCAGTGCCAGGCCGCCCGCCCCGGCGTTCCCCCACACCAGCACCACGGGCGTCCCGGCGGGCAGCGCGGCCAGCTCCGGGTCCATGGCCAGCAGTTCGGCGAAGTCCTCCCTCGACGCCAACTCGGTGGAACCGTCGGGCAGGCGCACCATGACGTGGTCGTCGTCGCCGTCGGCCACCACCACGTAGGGCTCGGGATCGCCCGGTCGCGCATGCCACAGTGCCGGTCGCGGCGTCGGGGCGGCGGATCTGACGTCGAAGGAGGTGGTGTCCAGGTCGCTGATCGGCGTCCCGGTCCAGTTGCGGCCCATGACCTTTCCGCCCGGAGCGGTGATCCGGGAATCGGGGTCCAGCGCGCCCCGCTGCCCGAGGTGGAAGGCGCGCAGGGCGGCCAGGCTCGTCGCCTTCCCCGCTGCCGTCGCCTCGTCCGCCAGCATGGTCAACGCGCGGTGGTGGGACGCGGTCGGAACGTCCAGGACGGTGATCTTCATGGTCCGGTACAGCAGCGCTTCCGGATCGAAATCGTCGCCCATGTGCGGGTCGGCCTTCTGCAGCGCCGCCAGCCGCGCCACGGCGGCCGCGCCGGGCGGCTGGCTGATCTCGATCACCGCTTGCTGCCGCTGCTGCCGCGCGTCGGCGTAGCCCGTCCGGCCGCCGGCGCCGAGCGCCCGGCCGCGGCTCGCCACGGTGATGGTGAAAGCGTCGATCCCGATCCGGCCGGCGGCGCCGGGAGCGATGGATCCCGCGTATCCGTCGCTGCCGGCGAGGCTGCCGGCGTCCGATGCGTCGCGGGCGGCTGCCGCCTCCGCGGCGTCCTGCAACGCGTCCAACTCGTAGGCGAGTTCGGCGCGGAACACGTCGGCTACGGTCTGCGCCCGCTCCTGGCCCGTTGTCACGTCCTGTTCGCCGACGCCCAGCGGCGTGTACCAGCGGCCGTTGCCGTACCCGGTGATGGTGATCCGGCGCGCCGGGAGGTTGGCCTGTTTCTCCCGCAGACCCGCCGCCGCCACCTGCCGCGCCAGCGCGGTGATCCCGCCGAACTCGCCCAGGCCGAGCTGCTTGCGGCCCGGCAGGAAGCTCACCACCGACCGGGTCGGCGGGAGCAGGACGTCGCCGGGTGCCTCGGGAGCCGCCGGGGCCGCGGACGAGGGCCCCGCCTGGGACGGGGCGCCGCCCCGGGTAGCGCTCCGGCCCGGTGTGTCGCTGCTGGGACCGGCTGCCCCGGGGGGCGCCGCGTGGGTCAGCGGCTGCGGCGCCGGGTCCTGGGTGACCGGGTCCGCCACCGTACCGGCCGCGTTGCCCGTGATGAGGGGGGCCGCGGGGGAGGTCACCACGGGGGCGGCCGGCTCGGCCGACGGCTCGGCCACCGGACGGCTGGGTCCGGCGCCCGAGGACAGGCTTCGCGGCGCCGGCGCCGACCCGGTGCCGTCCTCGGTCGTGACGTCGCCGCTCGTGACGACGGAGACCGCCGGGGCAGAGGCCGAGGCAGGCGGTGTCTGCGGCGTCCCGGGCGGCTGCGGCCCGTCGGGCACCGGAGGGACCACACTCGCCCAGTCGCTGAGCGGAGTGGAGGACGCCGGATCCCCCGTCAGGACGAGGAAGTCCCGGCCGCTCTGGGGGTCGTGCACCAGCTTCGTCGGCCCCGCGGGCACCTGGACGGTCCGGGCCGCCGCCTCCCGCGCGGCTATCTCCTTCGCCATCCCGACGTTGCTGACTCCGACCAGGACGATGGGGACCTCGTGCGCCGCCAGGGGCAGCAAGTCGGCTGTGTTCGCGAGCAGTTCGGCGATCTCGGCGGAAGGCACCCGGCGGCGGGTACCGTCCGGCCACGGCATGTCGACGGCGTCGGTGTGCTGGCCCTCGGCCACCACGAAGTAGGCGGTGGGCAGCACGCCCGGCTTCGTTTCTGTCCTGTTCCACGGCGCGGATTGGGCCGTGCCGTGGCCGAGGGAACCGTCCGGGGATACGACATAGCTGTCGGTCACCATCGTTCCCGTGATGGGCCTGCCGGTCCAGTTCCGTCCCATCTCCCAGCCCGAGGGCGAGAGGATCAGCGTCTTCTCGGACAGCGCGCCGTTCAGCTCCAGGTGGTGCGCGGCGACCGCGTTCGGGTTGCCCGGATCACGGCCGGCCGCCGCCGCGCCGGCCACCGTCCACAGCAGCTCCGCCCGCCGCGCTTCGTCCGCGGCGTCGGGTCGGGCGTCCAGGTGCAGCATCCGCTGTGCGGCGGCCTGCCAGTCCGGCCCGCTGTGGTGGGCGCTCTCGACCGCCTTGACCGTCGCCCAGACCACTCGCTGCCAGTCGTCGCCGCTCACCCAGCTGTTGGCGTTCAGGCCCAGGACGTCGATGGCTCGCTGGTCCTGGTCCCCCTCGTCCAGCAAGTGGAGCGCCTGGTCCAGCGAGGGCAGCGGGGCGAAGTCACGCAGGGCGGTGCCGGCCGCCCCGTCCAGGCGCGTTCCCGCGGCCAGCAGCACGGCCCGGACATCGGCTCGCTCCAGCGGGGCGGGCCACGGCTTGTCCGTACCGGCCCGCCCGAGGTGGGACCGGGCGGCGCGGTCCAGCAGGTCCAGCGTGAACTGCCCGGCCCGGTCCAGCCCCTGGTCGTTGGCGCGCATGCTCTCCAGCGCGCCGATGCCCCGCAGCAGCTCCTGGTACGCGCCGGCCGGGTCGTCCTTGTCGTCCTCGACGGCGGGGCCGAACGTCTGGCGCAGCGCCCGCACCAGCCGCAGCGTCGTCTCCCGCGTCTGCGCGCCCGCGGGCCCCGGCGTGGGGACCAGCCCGGCCACCCCGGCCAGTTCGTCGAGCGCGTCGTCCAGCGGCTCGGGCCGCAGCTCCCGCCACACGCCGGACTCGTTCAGAGCGGTGGCCATGACCGCTTGCTTCTGGCTGTGGAAGGCGTGGATCCGGTCGGGCGCGAAGACGGTGTGCCGGGTGGCGTTGGCCACCGACTGGGCGGCGCTGATGATGTCGAGCGGGTCGGCGATGAACGGGGGACGGCCGGCGTAGTTGCCGTAGTAGGTGGTCAGCGCCGCTTCGTCCGCAGGGGTGTCGGCCCAGCACGACATGAGCACGATGGGTTGGTCCGCGTCGAGTCGCTGCACGCTCGGGCGCCGTTGGAGATAGCCGCCGACCTGATCGCCGCTCGCGCTGACCGGCGCACCGGCCTTCGAGCGCAGGCTCAGCCTTCCCGGCAGCCCGTGCAGGTAGAGGTAGTACGGCTTCTGGCCGGCCCAGGGCAGCGGCTGCGGGCCGGCCAGCGCGGTGTTGGCGACCGGGTCGATCGAGAAGGACTCCTGGTGGTCCGGGAGACCTTCGAAGAAGACCTCCCGGAGCACCATGTCGTCGTCGTCGAACATGGCCCGGCCGATGGGCTGCCCGGCGGAGGCGATGGTCATGCTGCTGATCTCGTCGTCGGAGACCGTCCGGTTGTCGACCGTGCGGATCCAGCCCCGGGTACCGTGCGCCTGGTAGCCGGGGCGGCTGGCGATCCAGCTCCCCGCCGGGGTCTTCCCCGTCGGCCAGCCGTCGAACACGGCGATCCGGTTCTGCATCGTCTCCGGGCTCCGGTCCACCCACGCGGTACCGCTGTGGGCCCACACGGTCCGGTCGGTCGCGGTGGCGACGGCCCGCGGCAGCCGCAGGCCCTCCGCGCCGGCCCGCGGCACCATGAGCACCAGGGGAATCCCGTCGGCGAGCGCGGCCAGACCCGGGACCATGGCGAGCAGCTCGGCGAACTCCTCGGGCGGCACCGCGTGGCGGGAGCCGTCGGACCAGGGGACCTGGACCTCCTCGTGGCTCCCGTCGGCCAGCACGAGGTACGGGCGGGGACTGCCGGGCCGAGGCTGGTAGAGCGGCAGCTGGCGCCTGCGGCGTCCGCCGCGAACCAGGTCGTACTTCGAGGTGACCATGTCCGAGACCGGGACGGCGGTGAAGTTGATGCCCACCCGAGCGCCACCGATGGCGGTGACCGGGGTCGCGGCGGACAACGCCCCCTGCTGCTTGAGGTGGTGGGCGCCGAGCTGCGCGAGGCTCTTCGCCCGGCCGTCCGCCATCGCCGCGTCGACCAGCGTGTACAGCTCGGTGCGCTCGGCGGCTCCCACCGTGCTGTCCGGGGTCCGGTGCAGGATCCGGCGGACGAGCGCGTCCGACGCGATGGTGCGCAGGCCCGGATCGGGGTCGGCGGCGCGCAGCGCGTCCAGGCGCTCCACCGCGACCGAATGGGGCGACCGGGCGATCCCGATCGCCGCCCGCGGCCGGTGGGCGGGAGTGTCCGCGCCCGCGGGCCCACGGTCGGCCGGAAGCCCGTGGCCGCGATCCTGCACCGTGATCGGGAAGGCGTCGACGCCGATGTCGTCCTCGCCGCCGCTGGTGACCAGGCCCGCGTCCACGTCGTTCTGCACCGCGGCCAACTGGCGGGCGAGTTCGACACGGAATGCTTCGGCGACGGTTCGCACCGGGTGCTCGCCGGCTGTCCCGGGCGGCTGGCCGCTGCCGTTTTCGGCGCTGGTGACGGTGATGGTGATGCGTGGCGCCGGGAGCCCGGCCCGGATGTCCCGCATCCCGACCTCGGCGGTCTGCCGCGCGAGTGCGGAGATCTCGCCGGTCTGCTCGTCGGTGAGGTGTTCGGAGTCCTCGTCGAAGGTCAGCAGCGACAGGGGCGGCAGCAGCGCTTCCGGCGCGGCGGCCGGGGACGGCCCGGCCGGGGAGGCCGGCCCGGCGGGAGTGTTCGCGGACAGGTCCGCGACTGGGTCCGCGGGCGCCGAGACGATCGGCGCGGGCGTCTGCCCGGCGTTCGGCCTGACCGGGGCCGAGGGGCCGCTCGTCACCACCGAGGGCCCGGCGTCGTCCTGCCGGGCGACGGACTCGGAGTCGGAGGTGATGTCGGATGGGGCCTCGGGCGCGGAGTCCGAGTCGGAGGGGGTGTCGGTAGGGGGTGTCGGACGCGGACTCGGAGTCGGAGGTGACGTCGGAGACGGCCTCGGCGGCGCCCGCCGGAGCAGCGGACGCCGGAAGCGGGTAGACGGCGATCCGCGCCGGCGCCTCGGGGCCGAAACTCCAGACCGTCGGCACCTCGGAGACGTGCTCGGGCGGCAGCAGGTCGATGCCCAGCTCGCCGAGTTCGGCCCCGAGATCGTGACCGAGCAGCACGTCGGGCGCCTCCGGGGCGAACCCGGCCCAGCCCCTCCCGTCGCCGATCTGCAGGACCAGCCCACCCCTGCCGTCGGGCACCGGCGTACCGGCGAGGATGTCGGTCCCGTCGAAGTCCACCGGATGCCCGATGGGCGCGATCAGCAGCCCGTTCAGGTGCTGGGCGACCTCCCTCGCGAACGCCGGCGAACCGACCAGCGGTTGCGCCCGCCCGGCCTGCCCCGCGACCAGGACGACCGGGACCGGGGACTCCGGGTCCCAGGCCGTCCAGCGGCGGATCCAGTCCGCGACACCTTCCGCGTCACGCCACCTGCCGTCCAGGAGCATCCGGTTGGTGCGGAAGTTGTACAGGCCGCCCAGCATGATCACGTCGTCGGAGGACGGCAGGAAGGCCGTACCCACGTTCCGCGAGGACAGCTGGTCCCGCGACACGAAGCGGGGTATGGCGACCGAGGTCGGGGCGCCTGCCGGAGCAGGATTCCGGGCGCCGGATCCGTCCGCTCCTTCCCCGCTCGCCGCGGGCTGCCGCCCGGGCGACTCGTCCGCCGTCGCCCGCGCGTCGTCCGCGATCGTGGCGGCCTCCCGGCCGGTCGCCGGTTCCGAAGCCGACCGGCTGGGGGCGTCGGCAGCGCCGGTCTGCGCCGGTCGTGCCCGCGGCGCCGCGCCCGAGCTGTCCGGATACATCGCCTCGGCCGCGCGCAGTTGCTGCTCGATCTTCGCCAGCGCGGCTTCCGCGATCTTGTCCTCCGGCGTGGCCGGCTTGGTGACCGACACGGCCGGCTGCGCGGTGGCCGAAGGCGCGTCCTGTGCCCCGTCCTTGGCGGCGGGCCCGGCCGCGGCCTTCGCCCGCGCGGCGGCTGCCTCCCGGGCGGCGTTGGCGGCGGCGGTCGCTTTGGCCTGGTAGGCCGCCTTGGCATCGGCGCCCGCCTTGGCGGACGCCTCCTTCGCCTGGCCGCGACCGCCTTCGCGAACGCCTTGCGCTCGGCCGCGGTCGTGGCCGTGACGTCCTTCTCGGCGGTGTTCACCTGCTCGCGGGCGGCGGCTACCTCCCGGCTGGTCGCCACGACCTGCGACGACTTCGCCTCCAGCGCCGCCTGGGCCGCCGCCTCGTCCTTGGCCTTCCGCGCGAGCGTTTCGAGCCTGGTTTTGGCGACGGCCGGCCGGTCGACGGCAGGGGCCGCCGGTGCGGCCGGATCGCCCGGCTTCGACTGCCCCGTGACGGTGTCGGCCGGCTTGGGCTGCGCGGGCTTCGGCTGCGCGTCCGCTGCTGCGGCCGGCGTGGCCGTCGCGGGCGCCGACGGGTCCTGGGCCTGCTGGGTCCGGGCCTGGGCCGCGGCCAGCGCGGCCTGCTTGGCCCTGATGGCGAGTGCGGCCCGG
>NZ_FMCH01000293.1 GCF_900091855.1 Streptomyces sp. DvalAA-14 | reverse complement strand
GCTCACCCGGACTCGCAGCACGACACCGACCGGTGTGCCCCGCGCGAGCCGGGCGGCGTCCGGGCCGAGTCCGAGCGCGATCCAGTAGTCGCCCGCGCTGTGCACCTGCTGTGCCGGGCCGCCGGGCACCCAGCGGTTGGTCCAGGTGACGGGGACGGTACCGAGGCCCACCGAGACCGGGGAGCCGTCGTAGGCGGCGCTGGTCCGGCCGTTCGAGGCGTCGCGGACGGGCAGCCGGCCGGGGGCGTAGAGCGAGGCCGCCGCGAAGGACACGGTGGGGGGCAGGGCGCCGGGCGGCAGCGGCTCGTTGGCGAAGTCGGCGTCGTAGCTGAGCTGCTGGCCCCAGCCGAGGTGCAGCTTGTAGTACCGGGTCTGGCCCGGGAGCAGCCGGTCCCGCCAGACTCCGGGGCCCACCCGCGGCGCGTCGTTGAAGCCGGTGCCGCCGGTGACGTCCTTCGGGGTGCCGGTCACCGGCGCGGTCGCCGGCCCGTGGTCGGTCCGGGCGGCGGCGGGTACGGTGCCGGGCGGCAGCGGCGCCTCCGTCGCGTAGGCCAGCTCCAGCGGCCAGCGGCGACGGTCGGAGCCGGCCGCGCTGGTGCGGTGCACGGCGAGCAGGAAACGGCCGGCCCGGTCGCAGTCGGTCAGCTGGTGCTGGCCGGGTATCCGGCTGACCGCCCCGGTCACGTTCATCGCGCCTTCGTCCTGGCCGAAGTGCGCGGACGCTTCGTCGCAGGTGGTGCCGCGATCCCGGACGGTGGTCCCCGTGCCGCTGCCGGAGGAAATCCCGGAGGAGGTCCCGGAGGAGGTCCCGGAGGAGGTCCCGTCGCTCGTCTCGCCGCCGGTCCCGGTCCCGGCCGCGGTTCCGGCCGCGGTCCCGGCCGCGGTGAGCGTGAGCTCCAGACCGTCGCCGTACGCCACCGCGACCCCCGGCCGCGGGGCTGCGGTCACCGAGAGGTCCGCGGTGGAGACCCCGTCGAGCCGGACCGCGTACCAACGGGTCTGCCCGGGGCCGATGGTGTCGGTGTACGTGCCGGGGACAAGCGGTGGCGCCTGCGCGGCCTGGGCGGCGCCGGTGGTCCGGGTGCCGGCGAACCGGTAGGTCCCGGAACGGAGTTGAGGGGCGCGGGCCGAGCCGGCCGGAGGGGCGGTCCCGGTGGGTGGGGAGGGGGCATTCGGCGCCGCACCGGCTGCCGGGGCGAGGGCGAGCGCCGTACCGGCCAGCAGCAGAACCAGCAGACCGGCCGACAACGCGGCCGCCGGCGGCCCGGCCAGGCCCGCGCACGGCCCCGCACACGGCGCTGCCCACCGCCCTGCCCACCGCCCTGCCCACCGCCTCGGGTGGCAGCTCGCCCGGCTGCCCGCCGACACGCCGCCCGCAAACCCGCTACCGCCCCGCGCCCGTATGAGCCCGACCCGCGCCGCCCGGCCGCCCGCTAAGGCGCCGTCCGGTGCCGGTTGTCGTCCCATCGCGTCCCACCCCCTGCGCGCCCCACCGGTATCGCCTGGCGCAAGCAAGGTATGACTCCCGCCCGCATCAACTCAATTGCGCACGGTAACGGTCCGGCAACGGCGACCGCTCCCGTCGGGACAGGCAAAAGCCCCGACCGCACGCGGCGGCCGGGGCCCGTGGACGCATCCGACGCATTCCCTGCGTCTCAGCGGCATCTCAGCGGCGTCTCACACGCTGGCGCCGGAACCCGTCGGAACCGCGTCAGTGGCTTCCGTCCACAGATCCTGCTCGGCGCGGTCCGCCTGGATCTGCCGGTACACGAACAGCCCGGCGACGGCGGCCAGTGCGACCAAAAGAAGCTTCTTCAAGGCGTGACCTCCTCCTTCTACGTGGGGACAGCTTCTGACGCGCCCGACTATACACAGCGGCCGAGACCGAACGGTGACCTGCTGGCACCGACGCAAAAGACCCCCGGCCGATCGGCCGGGGGTCTCGATGCAAGTGGGGCTACCAGGACTTGAACCTGGGGCCTCTTCCTTATCAGGGAAGCGCTCTAACCGTCTGAGCTATAGCCCCGCGCTGCACCGAAAGATTAGCGCACCGATGGCCGTGCCCCAAAATCGGTTACTCGTCCTCGGCGAGGGTCAGCTCGACGCCTCCCACGAAGCCGGCGGACAGGTTGTAGATGAAGGCGCCCAGCGTGGCCAGCGCGGTGGCGAGCACCACGTCGATCACCGCGATGACCGTGGTGAAGGTCATCACCCGGGACAGCGACAGGAAGGACACCAGATCGAATCCGCCCTTGCCGCCCTGCTCGGAGGTGGTGGCCTCACTGATCGTCGAGCCGACGGTGGTGAAGACGCCGATGGTGTCCAGCACCATCCACAGCACCGCGACCGCGACGATCGTGCAGATCCCCAGCGCGATGGAGAGCAGGAA
>NZ_FMCH01000227.1 GCF_900091855.1 Streptomyces sp. DvalAA-14 | reverse complement strand
ACTCCCCACACGTTCGTCCTGGAGCCCGCGTCGATGCGGACCAGGCTGCCGTTGATGCCCACCCACGGGTTCGACGCACCCTGGTCCCCGGCGTACCGGTAGATCTGGTTGCCGCTGTTGACGCCCCACACGGTGCCGTCGGCCGCGGCACCGATGTCGCTCAGCGCGCCGGGGATGTTGATCCACGGGTTGGCGTCGTAGTTGGTGTACCGGTAGATGGCACTCGCCGCGTTCACCCCCCACACCGTCGTCCTTGATCCCGCCGAGATCGCACTGAGACTGCCCGCGATCTTCACCCAATCCGCCATGGCGAACTTCCCCTCTCGCGTTTCGTACTTGTCCACATCCTTGGCAAGCGGACGAGTCGGCCAAACAGGTTAATACCTGTACTAATCCTCAAAAGAGTCTGTAAACCGATGTTTGATGTCGGATCGCGTTGGGAGCCGCGGGAGGGAAACAGCCCGGAGGGGAGGCGGACGACCGAAAACGCAGTCCCGCCCATGGGGGATGGACATGAGCCCCTGGCCTATGCAGGCGACAGATGCGGCTGGATCCGAGGACGCCGGTGGGCCCAGCGCGGCCGACGCAAGTGCTCTGCCTCACCGCGGGCTACAACTCGAACCGGTGGCCGATGTCCGTCGACACCAAACCGACAGGAAGGCACGCATCTACGAGCGACCGAACTGCTCGGGAGTGGTATTGGAAACCGTGGACCGGGCCCGTTCCAGCGTCAGCGAGTTCGGGGCCAGCGTCGAGGTCGACTGATCGGACGGTGCGGCGCTGCACTCAGCACGCAGCGCTGCACCGGCTGATCACAGCGCGCGGCACCTGGCCGGTCGACAGCAGCAGCTCCCACTCGGTCAAACTTCCGCGGCAAACGGTCAAGGCCCCGTGGCAGCGGACAGCCGTCGCTCCGTCGGGCCCCGCAAGGTGCGCCGTTCGGGTGGCATGGGAACGGCACAGAGGGGCGGTGCCGGTGGGCCGGTACGCGAGCGGGTTCCCTGTTGGCGTTCGCTCCCCCACCCGCAATCGGAACGAGGTCCCCCACGTGCGCAGTCCCCTGATCTCGGCGGCCGTTGCCGCTGCCGCGGTGATCGTTCTCGCCCCCGTCAGCCCGGCGTCGGCCGCAGACCCGGACGGTATCGGCGACGTCACCTGCCACGGTGGCTCGCTCGACGTGCAGTTCAATCCCGGCGTCACGTTCAGCAAGAACACCGTACGGCTCTCCGCCAACGGTGAGTTGGGCAACTGCTCCTCCCGCCGGCATCCGAAGATCACCGGCGGCACGATCCGGCTCGAAGCCTCCCTGACCGCACAGTGCCCCGGCCCCTACGGACCGGGCTACGCCAAGGCGACGATCTACTGGAACGACGGAACCAGGACCGTCATCGACCAGACCACCTTCCGGGGCGACGCACAGTCCTTCTCGCTGGAGGGCGGCTCCATCGCTACCGGCAGTTACGCCGGCGGCACCGCACGCGCCAACGGCCGCACCACCAGCAGCTCGATCGAACTGGGCGCCGCGTGCGTGAGCGGCGGGCTCACCAGCTACTCCGCCACGATCGACCAGCTCGCCGTCGGCGACATCTAGGCAGCCCGTCAGGACCCCGCGCACGCGGCACCGGGGCGGGCCGGATCACCCCGAAGCTCAGCTCGCGCGGTGGCGACCTGCGACACTGAATGTGGCCCCGCCGACCCCCCGGTCTGCGGGGCCACGGTATCCGGCAGAACATTGACCGGCCGCCGACTGCGGCAACGCACGTCTGTTCAGCCGGCGGGCCCTGTCCCGGATCGCCGCCCAGGAATCGGAGTTGCCGCGGCTTCGCCGGCGGCTCGAAGGCGGTGTCCGGCGGCTTCCACCGCAACAGGCACACGGTCCCCGACCCGCAAGGTAAGCGCCGCCCCGTTTCCGGCAAGGGGAGGTTGGACGCGGTCGTGGGGCAGCGGCATGAGCCTTGGCGTGAGTGCTTCTCAGCCTTGAGGCCGTGGCGGATGTAGTACAGGAACGGGGTCTTCCCGTCACGTTCGGCAGGTCTCCGGCAGGCACGTTCCGCAGGGCCGGCAGCCGGCCGCGAGGGCGGTCGCCTCGTCGGCGAGAAACACGCCGGCCGGGTGCTCTGACAGGTCTTCCGGTCGGCTCCGAGGAGCATGCAGGTGGTGGTGCCCACCGGTTCAGGTGGCGTCGTGGAAGACGAGGCCGAGGGTGTGGCGCCGGCCGGAGCGAACGGCGGAAACGCCGTGCCGTACCGGGGCGGCGGACCAGCCGCGCTTGGACATCACCGGCCGGTCGCGGGTGGTGAAGATGAGTCCGTGGCCCTGGGGGACGAGGGTGGCTGTGGCGCGTGACTGCGCGCGGGGCCGCTGCTCGACGAGGAGGAATTCGCCGCCGGTGTGGTCCGCACCCGGTGTGTTCAGGTTGATGACGACCTGGAGCGGGAAGACCTTGTCGCCGAAGATGTCGCGGTGCAGGGCGTTCCAGCCGCCGGTCTCGTAGCGCAGCAGGATGGGTGAGGGCCGTTCCTGGCCGGCCTGGTGGCAGATCTCCAGCCATTCCTCGAGTGTGTCGGGCCATTCGGCGTCGCGGCCGAGCTTGGCGTACCAGTCGCGGGCGATGGGCAGCAGCCGCGGGTACAGCTCTTCGCGGAGCCGCTGCACCGCTTCGGGGAAGGGGCTGTCGAAGTAGCGGTACTGCCCTTCGCCGAAGCGGTGGCGCCGCATGTCGATCGTGGCCCGGAACAGGTCGGCCCGGTCGTAGAGCTGGGCGATGTCGGCGCATTCGGCGGGGGTGAGCAGCTGCGGCAGCAGTGCGCATCCGTAGTCGTTGATCTCGTCGGTGACCGCGGGCCAGTCGGCGCTGTCGATGCGCCGGGCGAAGATGTCCTGTGTCGTGGTGGTGGTCATGCTGCTGCCTCCAGGGTGAGAAGGATGTTCTTGGCGTCCTGGCCGCCGACCTCGTCGAGTCGCGCGGGTGCCAGCAGGATGCGCGGGCTGACGGTGCCGGACTTCGTCACACCCGGTAAACGCCCCAGCGGCAGCGAACGTGAGACCGCACCTCAAAAAAGCCGGGCGGCACCGCCTCGGGCCGGCCGCTCCAGGTCCAGCAGGTCGAGCTTGCGGTCGAGGCCGCCGGCGTAGCCCACCAGCTTGCCGTCTGCACCGACCACCCGGTCGCAGGGAGTGAGGATGCCCAGCGGATTGCGGCCGTTGGCCGCGCCCACCGCCGCTCATTCCGCACGGACCGGGTGGGCTCCCACGCGCATCTTTTTGACCCTCAGCGGCCCGTTCGTCTCACGTTTCGCAGCGGCCCACCGTCTACGTGCCGAAAAGCCTGCACAAGGCAGCACCCCCAATCCATCTGGGAGCACATCATGTCGGTAGAAGAGAACAAGGCAGTTGTCGGTCGCTGGTTCACCGAGTTCTGGGGCCCCGACTTCAATCCGGCTGTCATCGACGAGATCGCGGCGCCGGACATCCGCTTCGAGTACTCCCTGCATGCTCCCTGCCGCGGACGCGACGAGGTGCGTGCCTTCGCGACGAAGTTCCGGGCGGCGTTCCCCGACCTCGCCTTCTCCGGTACCGCCGACCTGATCGCCGAAGGCGACTACGTCGTCGGCCAGTGGGAGGGCGGCGGCACCCAGACCGGTGACGCCTTCGACGACATGCCCATTGGCTCCCTGCCCGCCGGCACCGGCAAGACCATGCACTTCACCGGCACCACCGTCCTCAAGGTCGAAAACGGCCTCATCACCCAGGAGATCGGCCTGGACGACGGCGTCACCGTCCTCCAGCAGCTCGGCCTCGTCACCAAGGCCTGACATCGCGGCGGCATGACCGAGCCGCCGGATAAACGCTGAAGGAAAGCGGGCGGTTCATGGCAGCCGGAAAGTGTGCCATGACCCGCCGGCGCACCACATCCGAGCGGCCCCGGCGGCCCGACCCTCACCCCGCCCTGAGTGCAAGGGCGCCGGCGCCGCTGCTACGAGTGCCGCGCGGGCCCGCACGGAGAGAGGGGCCGCCGCAGGACAACGGCTGACCGATCCGGACCTGCTGGCCCGCGTGATCGGCGAGCCCGCCCCCGCCCAGCCAGTGGCGCGCAGCGGATCCTTGGTCGGGTATCTCTGTAGGCTGCCGACTTGCCGTGTCCAGCGTGCGGCTTGCTGCTGTGGGGAGGGTTTGGCGGGTGGCGGAGAAGACCGAGCGGAACTCAGTGTCGCTGGGTGTGTTTCTGGCTGTGGCAGCTCACCCCGGGGTGCCGTTCAGCATCATCGAGCTGGCGGGTCGCGGTATTACCGCGGACGCGGCCGCGAGCCGTTGGGTGCTTGAGGTCGGGAAGCCTTCTCTGCACGGCTTCGCCCTCGCCGACAAGTTGATCGACTTCGGCGAGCGGGAGGATCAGCTCGTCGGCCTGTGGCAGGGATACAGAGCCGGCGAGGTCGGCGTGGTGGCCTTCGAGCTCCGGCTGGCGGAGATCGTCGTGGCCATGGAGAGGTGGGCGTCGGTCCCGGAGGGGCCTGTGGCGGACTCCTCAGGGCGGCTTCGCCGAAAACGGGGTCCAGTTACGGATGGGTGACTCGGGGGCGAAGGCTGCTCTCGGTTCGGCTCCGGCGGTTGCTCGTCGCCGAAGCGCGCTGGCATGCCGGACGACGAACCCGTGGCCTTTCCGTCAGCTGCGAGTGGGGCCATGGCCGACGTGGTGCACCGTATGGCCGGGACATCGTCTCTCAAAGTCCCCGGGCGTCCACAGAAGCGACTTCCGGCAGATCGGTTTCTGCCAGAGAGCTGTCCGCCGCCTGGCCGTCGGGCACGGGCACGGGCACGGGCGCCTGAGGCTCAGATCTTCCACGGGCCCCGGCGGAGGCAGACCTGCCAGGGGTCCGAGGTCCGCGGCGGTTGATGATGATCACACCCACCACCGTGATCGCACCGCCGGCCAGAGCAGTGGCGCGCGGTACCTCCCCCAGCCAGACGAAGGCAACGAGAAGGGCGATCGGCGGCACCAGGTACAGCGCCGCCGTGGAGGCGGCCAGCGGCAGGCGCGCGACCGCATACCCCCAGATGACGAAGCCCAGCGCGGACGGGAGCAGGCCCAGGTACAACGCGGCCCCGATCGCCCCGGCGGGAGCATGGGTGACTGCACGGACGGTCGCCGGGACGAGCGGCAACGCGAAAACGGAGCCTGCGACCATCGCATAGGTCGCCACCTCGAGCCCGCCGTACTCACGAAGCAGCGGCTTCGTCGCGAAATGGTAGACGCCTTGCACAACAGCAGCCGCGAGCACCACGAACGCACTGGCCGAAACACCGCCGGCCCCGCCCACGACAGCCACCACCGCACAACCGCAGAGCGCTGTCGCACTGCCACCGATCACTCGCCGGGTCAGCCGCTCGCCGAGGAACAGCGCGCCCAGCAGCACACTGAACACCGGGGCCGCGGCGATGATGAGGCTGGCAGTCCCGGCCGGAACGTGAACCTCGCCCCAGTTGAGGAGCACCTGGTAGGCCGTCATACCGGTCGCCCCGCACACCGCGATCCGCGGCACATCGCTCCTCGCGGGAATCCGCACCCCCGCCAGAGGAGCGCAAACGACAAGCACCAAGGCCGCCGAGCCAAGCCGCAGCACCGATAGGGCAGCGACACCAAGACCGTCCACTCCGACACTGATCGCAGGGAACGCAGACGCCCACAGGACAACGGTGCCGGCCAGGGCCAGAAGGCTGGGCGAGAACAAGCGAGAGGTCACGGGCCTCAGCGTGGCCCACTCATAGCCAAAGATCTAGTTAGTCTTAGTATGCTTGACCCATAGAACTACTTACGCTTTGGGCCTCATCGGCCCCTGGCCTACCTGACCTGCCGTGACCTGACCTCTACCCAGCCAAGCGATGCCTTCCCGCTCGGATGGAAGGGGGAGTATGCGCATCCGAACACGACTGAGAAGTTCGACTTCATGCTTGATGTGCGACGACTACGTGTCCTCCGCTACCTGGCGATCCACGGAACCGTGGCTGCGACGGCCGAGGCGCTCCACCTGACCGCCCCCGCCATCTCCCAGCATCTGGCGGCGCTGGATCGGGAAGCCGGTCTCCCGGTGGTCGAAAAGCACGGCCGCTCCCTGCGGTTGACCGCCGCCGGGGAACTGCTCGTCGCCCATGCGGAGGTCGTCCTCGCTGACCTGGCCGCTGCCGAGTCCGAACTCGCCGCCCTCAAAGGCGGCACGCGGGGCACGGTCAGGATGGCCGCTTTCGCCTCCGCCGCCCGCATTCTCATGCCCCGCGTATGGTCCGGGCTGACCGCCAGAGGCGAACTCGAAGTCACCTTGTACCTGGTCGAGCAGGAACCCGACCTGGCCCTGGCCGCGCTGCGCCGACAAGAGACCGACCTTGCCATCGTCCACGCGTACACCGTGCTGCCCCGGGAGTTTCCGCCCGGCTGCGAACACCGGGTTCTCCTGCACGACCCCGTCGTGCTCGCGATACACCCCGAACACGCCGCCGCCCTCGGCCTGCACCCCGGTGAACCCGTCGACCTCGCCCGTGTGGCCGGTCATGCCTGGCTCACCCCGGGCCCCGACACCTCCTGTTACGAGATGATCCAACGGGCCTGCGGCGCAGCCGGATTCGCACCTTCGATCCGCACCCGAAGCAGCGACTTCTCCGTGCTGACCGCCCTGGTCTCCGCAAGGGCCGGAGTCGCCCTCGTGCCCCAGCTTGCCCTGCCCGAGACCCGCACATCGCTCGCCCTGCACCCGCTCGCCACGCCTGTCACGCGGACCATCTACACCACGGTCCGCGCCGGCACGACACGCAGGCCCGACCTGGGCCGCGTGCTGGAACTCCTGCGGGCCGCCGCTTCCCAACACCTCGCCGGCACCCCGCACCCCAGCTCAAGCCTCTGACGACGTCGAACCCGACCCGAGCCCGCCGTGTCCAACAAAACCGGGCTGCTGGATCGCCCCAGCGGATCCGACGCTCTGACACGGTGGCCACAGCGGAACGGGATTCAGGGACGGTCGCACCACGATCTGCTTGCTCGGCCGGCGCGGCGCGAAACCGCCGACGCCCAGGCCGATCGGCGCGGTGCCGCTGATCGGGACCAGGACCGTGCGGGTGCCGGCTGAGGCTCTGGCTTGGGACAGGGGCCCTCTGCTGGCGCGCTGGAGCGTGACAGCGAGGCCAAGGCGTGCATGCGACAACAGGTGTTGTCATCCTCGCATACGATGAGCCCGCCCAGCCTGGCGGCCGGGTGCTGCTGCGCTCGTGACGGCGGGAGCTGAGATGAGGAGTCCACATGGCGGGCCCAGCAGAAGAGATACCGGCGCCCGAAGGCGTGGCAGCCCGCAGCGCGGAAGCCGACTCGGTCGCGCCGGGGTTCCTGCGGCGGCGGTTGCCGGGGGGATGGTCGACACGGCAGTGGCTGACGGCCGGGGTGTCGGCTGCCCTTGCCGTCCTTCTCGCGCTGTCCTGCGTGGGGGTGTGGGTGTTCGCCCGGTCCACCGCGATCAGCAATCGCCTGGTCGACGGCAGCACACCCGCCCTGGTGGCCTCGATCAGACTGGAAAGCGCCTTGCTGAACCAGGAGACCGGGATCCGCGGTTACGGGCTCACCGGAGAGCAGACGTTTCTCCAGCCGTACCAGCAAGGCCTGGCGCAGCAGAGCGCACAGACCGCGCGGTTGCGGGTGCTGCTCAGCGACGGCGGCCACGGTGACCGGGTGGCGCTGGCGGACCTCGACCAGGTGCTGCGCCGGGCGCAGAGCTGGCAGCAGCTCATCGCCCGCCCTGTCGCGGCCTCCCCCGCCGGGAAGCCGGCCGTACTGGCCACCGACCGGGCCGCCCAGGGCAAGCAGATGTTCGACGCGCTGCGGGTGACCATGACCGCCCTGGAGCAGGACCTGCAAAGCGCCCGCGATCACTCCCGCAGCGATCTGACCGGGGCCCGGCAGCTGCGCACGACGGTGTTCTCGCTGATCGCCGCCGTCGTCGCAGCGCTGGCCGTACTGGTATTCGCCGGCCTGCGCCGGGGTGTCAACCGCCCTCTGGAACAACTCTCCCGCGATGTCCGGCGGGTCGCGGCCGGCGACTTCACCCACCCCGTTGCCGCCACCGGCCCCGCCGACATCCATCAACTGGCCGCCGATGTCGAGCAGATGCGCCGACGGCTGGCCGACCAGCTCGCCGTCACCGACGAGGCCCGCGGCAGGCTCGACGAGCAGGCCGCCGAACTGCGGCGCTCCAACGCCGAGCTGGAGCAGTTCGCCTACGTCGCCTCCCACGACCTGCAGGAGCCGCTGCGCAAGGTCGCCAGCTTCTGCCAGCTCCTGGAGCGCCGTTACCGGGACCAGCTGGACGAGCGCGGCGTGACGTACATCGGGTACGCCGTCGACGGCGCGAACCGGATGCAGGTCCTGATCAACGAGCTGCTGACGTTCTCACGGGTCGGGCGGGTGCACACCGAACATGTGGAAGTCGACCTCGACCAGGTCTTCGCGGGCACCACGGACACCCTGAGTGTGGCGATCGAGGAGTCCGGCGCGACCATCACGCACGACCGCCTTCCCACCGTGTACGGCAATGCCGGCCAGCTGGGGATGCTGCTGCAGAACCTGCTGTCCAACGCGCTGAAGTTCCGCTCCCCCGACCGCGAACCGCACATCCGTGTCACCGCCACCCGCGACGGCGACGGGGACGGCGACCTGTGGCAACTGGCCGTGACCGACAACGGCATCGGCATCGACCCCGAGTTCGCCGACAAGGTCTTCGTCCTCTTCCAGCGCCTGCACACCCGCGACGCCTACCCGGGAACGGGCATCGGCCTCGCCCTGTGCAAGAAGATCGCCGAATTCCACGGCGGCACCATCACCCTCGACACCGCGCACTCCCCCGGGACGCGCATCGTCTTCACCCTCCCCGCAGCCCCGGATCCCGCCCGGCCCCACATCGCGAGCGCGACGCGGCAGGAGAACACCGTCGGGTAGGCGGCCGCTTCCGGCCGGTGCGGCGGGGAGGAGGGCCTTGTCTCGGGCCGCGGTCAGCGGCGGGGCACGAGGTCTGCGCTCATCGGTCGGCTCCGGCCCTGAGGCGACGGCCCCCGTGGTGCGGGCCGTGCCAGTCGAGGCACAGCACGGTGGCGTCGTCGGCCAGGTGGCCGCGGCAGGCGTCGGTGACCGCTGTGGTCAGGACGCGCACGACCTCGCGGGGGTGTTCCGAGGCGGTGTCGCGGACCAGGCCGGGCAGGTCCACGGACTCGGCTTGCCGTTCCTGCATGCCGTCGGTGTAGAGCAGGACGCGGTCGCCGGGGCGCAGGTCGAGGTCCTGGACGTGGTAGGTGGTGGCTCCGGGGACGCCGAAGAGCGGGTCGACATCCAGGCGCATCTCGTTCACCGTGCCGTCGCGCAGGAGCAGCGGACAGGGGTGCCCGGCGTTGACGAGCTGTGTGCCGGTTCCGTCCAGGGCGATGCGCAGGAACTGTCCGGTGGCGACGCTGTGGCGCCCGTGGTCGAGGATCGCCCGGTCGATCCGGCGGGCCTGGTCAGCCAGGTCGGCGCCGTCGCGGCGAGCGCCGCGCGAGGCGTTGACCAGGAGGGTGGCCATAAGGGCGGCGTCGACGTCGTGGCCCATGGCGTCGGTGATGGAGACGTGCAGGGTGTCGTGGTCGAGGGTGTAGTCGTAGGTGTCCCCGGCGGCGGAGTCGGCGGGCTCCAGGGACGCCGCGAGGGCGAACTGTGCGGCTTCGCAGGAAGGGGCGTCGGGCAGGAGCTGGCGCTGGATCTCGGCGGCCAGGCTGAGCGGGGTGGCGCGCTGGCCCCAGCGGTAGAGGTCGGTGAAGCGGCGGTCGGTGACGATGATGTAGGCCAGTGCGTGCGCGGCCTCGCGGACCTCGTCCAAGATCTCCTGGCTGACCTGCGGCAGGGACAACTCCAGGACACCGATGGTGTCGCCACGGTTGGTCACCGGGGCGAGCAGCCGCTCTCCGTGGCCCGCGTCGGAGGTCCGCACCAGCTCCTGGGTGCGCAGCACCCGGTCGTAGACGCTGCCGGCCAGCCGGATCTGATCGGCGTCGCGGTCGGCCTGCGAGGCGGTCTCCTCGTCGACCCGCACCATCTGCCGGCCGACGACGTCGACGAACAGGAACGACACCGCCCGCGCCTCGAACCGGTCGCGCAGATTGCGCGCCACCACAGCAAGAGACGCCCCCGGCGCCGCGTCCTCCGCTGCCGCCAGCACCTTGGCCAGCCCGAACCCGTCACCCGCCACCGTTGCCTCCCGAGTGTTCTCCTGCGGATGTCCCAGCCTGACCGCCGGCATCGCCCGCACCCGATCTCACACCGCTTCGACCGTGCGCAGCAGGCAGGCACGCCCAGTCCCTGGCATAAATGACCCTTCGTGAGAGTTCCGCGCGCAGCTCGGAGCCGACCACGGATCCGCAGGTCACCGTTCGCGGACGCCCGTCGGTTGGCGTGCGCTGCGGTCGGTCGGGTAAACGGTTCCTGTTGTCACTTGTCCGAGGGAGCTGTGCATGCCGGATTCTCCGCAGCGCGAGATGCCTCCGGCCGAGCCGGGAGGTGAGCTCCTGGCCGGCCGGTACCGGATGGAGGGGCATGTGGGCCAGGGGGGAACTGCGGATGTCTTCCTGGGGACGGATCTGCGGCTGGGCCGCACGGTCGCGGTGAAGCGGTTCCGTCCGGGTACCCGCGCTGTGGCCGAGGACCGGTTCTGCGAGGAGGGCGTCCTGCTGGCCCGGCTACGGCATCCGAACCTGGTGACCGTCTACGACTCCGGCCGGGACGCGCAGGGCGCCTACCTGGTCATGGAGCACATCGACGGCATGACCCTGCGCGAGCGGATAGCGGCCGGTCCGCTGAGGTACGACGACGTCGTACGGCTCGGCAGCCGGCTGTCGTCGGCACTGGCGCATGTGCATGCCGCGGGCGTGGTGCACCGTGACATGAAACCGTCCAATGTGCTGGTGAACGCCGACGGAGAGCCCTTTCTCGCTGATTTCGGGGTGTCCCGCCCGATCGATGAACCGACGCGCGCCGAAGCGGGCACGCTCGTTGGCACCGTGGCCTATATGGCCCCCGAACAGATCCTCGGCAATGGCTCGGGGCCGGCGTCCGACGTCTACGCGTTGGGGCTCGTTCTGCTGGAGTGTCTCAAGGGCGCGAGGGAATTCCGGGGCGCTCTGCCGGAAGCCGGATACGCCCGGCTGATGCGGTCGCCGGAGATCGGGGAGGACGTGCCCGAGCCCCTGAGGCCGGTCCTGGAGGCGATGACACGCTCCGACCCGTGGTCCCGACCCGGCGCCGCGGATTGCGCCGCACTCTTCCGCTCGGTCCCGGACACGTGGGTACCCCCGCCCGCCACCGCACCCGAGGCAGAGACGTCCTGGACAGAGGGCGCCGATGCCGGCCCGCCACAAGGCACCCCGGCGCGGCGGCGGCGTCTGCCGCTCGCCCTGGCGGCTACGGGCGCGCTCGCGGTCATCGCCACGACGGGCATCGTCGTGGCGGTCTCGGACGGCGGGCATCACGCTCCCGGTGCGGCGGACCACCGTCCCGCGCCGGCCACCTCGTCAGCCACGAGGCGGACACCGGCGTTGCCCGCTCGTACGACCGCCTCGCGCCACGGGTCGACGACCGGACCCGCCGCCGGCCCTTCCTCAGCCCCTGACCGGGCAGCGGCGGTCGCACCTCCGGCGGATCCCGGTCAGGGCCCCAAAACCCCGCCGGGCCATGGACACAGCGCCGGTCACGGCAAGGGCCTCGCGAAAGGCAAACACAAGACGAAGAGCTGACAAAGGACGCCGCCGGCCGGGCGCCGGGACGGGGACAGGCGGCAATCCGGTGAACCGGGGAAATGGCAGGTTCTTGTCAAAATCCCGGCCAAGCTCTTGTCTTTCCGGCACCCCGCCGCCCGCTGACGTGATCAGGTCGCTCCGAACAGTCCACATCCACGTTCGTTCGGGAGACTCCGTGCAGGCACCGACCCGCAAGAGACACTGGCTGACGATCTCGACCATCACGGCACTGGCGGCGCTGTTCGCGATTCCGGCCGGTGCCGCGCCCGGGCATCCAGCCATTCACCCGCGAGCGTTCAACGCCGCTGTCACGGCCGCCGACGGCGGGGGTGACGACGACGGTGGCGGCGAGGCCGACGAGATCGCCGAGGGCGCTGACCAGTTCGCCGAGGCGCGCACCTCCCCCGGCACCATCGCCCCCGGCGCCTTCACCGCCGCCTGGGACCAGCTGAACAAGCTCCAGCAAACGGGGGGACGTTGGAAGCCGGTGACGGGGCTTCCCTACAACTCCGACGATCCGCGCTACCGCGACATCTCCTCCAACTCCAGCGGCGGTTCGGGCCTGGTGACCGGCCGGGCCGCCGCACTCGCGGCCGACGACGACGGATACGTCTACGAGGGCAGCGCCGGCGGCGGTGTCTGGCGGTCGGCGACCGGCGGCGGGCACTGGCAGCCGATCAGCGACGCGCTGCCCTCCCAGGCCACCGGCGCGCTGGCGCTCGACGGCCGGGGGCGGCTGTGGCTGGGCACCGGTGAGGCCACGACGAACGCGGACGCGTACCTCGGCAGCGGGGTGTACGTCCTGGCGCATCCGCACGGCGGCACCTTCAGCACCTACGACCGCGTCGGCGGCGCCGAGTTGGACTCCACCACCATCCACACCCTGCGCTTCGGCGGCGACAAGGTGTGGGCCTCGACCAGCAAGGGCGTGTGGAGCCACTCCACGACGGACCTGCGCGGCCCGTGGAAGCTGGAGTTCGCCCCCAACCCGGCCTATCTGCCCGGCGGTTCCCTCGCGAGCGACCCGAACGCGCCGTACAAGAACATCGCCAACGACGTGGCGATCGACCCCAGGAACCCCTCCAACGTCCTGCTGGCGGTCGGCTGGCGCAGCGGTGACACCTACAACGGCTTCTACCGCAAGGTCGGGAGCAGTTGGACCCGGGTCGGCTCGCTGGGCGCATTGCCCACCGACGCGGCCACCGTGGGCAACGTGACCTTCGCCCGCTCCAAGGACGGCTCCCGCTATTACGCGATCAACCAGTCCCCCACCGCGCTGAACACCGACCCGGACAGCAACCTGGACGGCATCTACGTCTCGAAGACCGGCGACCCGTTCGGCAACTGGACCCGGATCGCGGACACCGAGACGCTGGCAGCCTCCGGCTCCGCGCTGGACGAACCGGGCTTCATGCCCGGTGTACAGGCCTGGTACAACGAGTTCCTCCAAGTCGACCCCACCGACGCCACGCACGTGTACGCCGGGCTGGAAGAGGTCTTCGAGACCAAGGACAGCGGCGCGAACTGGTCGGCGGTGGGCCCGTACTGGAACTTCGACTTCCCCTGCTGGAGCATCGACCCGACCAAGCAGACCGGCGACTGCAGCCCCACCACCCACGCCGACCAGCACGCGGTCACCATCGGCAGCAACCACGGCAGGCCGTACGTCTACGTCGGCGACGACGGCGGCGTCTACAAGCGCCCGCTCAACGGCCGCACCGACGCGGCCGGCCACGCAACCGACTGGGTGTCCACCAACGACGGCACCATCGACACCCTGCAGTACTACTCGGTGGGCATCGGCCGCGACCCCTCCCGCCGCGGCGTGACCGTCAACGGCGGCCTGCAGGACAACGGCCAGTCCATTCTGCGGCCCGGTGACAAGGTCATGGGCTCCAACTTCGGCGGTGACGGCGGCGACACCCTCACCGACCCGGCCAACGGGTGCGATATCGCCCAGGAATACGTCTACCTGGCCGTCAACGTCACCCAGAACTGCGCGGTCAACAACGGCGCCTGGGTCGACGACCCCGCCAAGGCCACCAGCTACGACGTCGCCCCGCCCGACAACGCCACCGGCGCCGCCCGCTTCACCGCCCCCCTGACCGCGGACACCCGCGACAGCGACACCTGGATCGCCGGCGGCCAGCACGTCTGGGTACAGACCCACGGCTACGCCATCCGCAGCGGCGACGAGTGGACCGATGCCTTCGACCTCGGCGACGGCCACACCGCCACCGCCGTCGCCGCCCAGGGCGGCAAGGTCTACGCCGCCTGGTGCGGGCCCTGCAACAACCAGGGCTTCACCCGCGGCATCGCGGTCGGCAACGCCGACGGCACCGGCTGGCACCAGGTGAGCCTGCCCGCCACCGGCGCCGACGGAACCGTGCCCAACCGGTACCTGTCCGGCCTCGCCATCGACCCGGCCAACTCAAGCCACGTCTATCTCGCCGTGAACGGCTTCTCCCGGCACTGGACCGAAGGCCCCGGCGCCGGCGTCGGCCACGTCTTCGAGTCCACCGACGGCGGCACCACATGGAAGGACATCTCCGCCAACCTCCCCGACGTGCCCACCGACTCGCTGCTGGCCCTGCCCGGCGGCGGCCTCGCGCTGGCCACCGACCTCGGCGTCGTCTACCGCGCCCCGCACCACACCACCTGGAGCCGCGTCGGGAAGCTGCCGGCCGTGGCCGTCCTCCAGCTCAAGGCCGGCCCCGACGGGCGCGTCTACGCCGCCACCCACGGCCGTGGAATCTTTTCGATCACGCTGAGGTGACACCCTGAGCTGATCTCCGCCGCAGCGAAGGGCCCGGCCGTCGAGCGACCGCCGGGCCCTTCGTCTTCCATACGTACGCGTCGCGAGGCGCAATCCTGCTGTCAGCCGGAGTCACCTTCACCGCGGCGCGCGCCACCCAGGACGGCGTCGAGATCAGCCTCCTCGGACGCCAGGTGACGGTCGGGTCCTCACGTTTCGGCCGGTGAGGCGCTTTCTCGGTGGCGGACCGGCATGGACCCGGTATCAAGCGGGGTTCACCTTCAGGGCTTGAGGATGATCTTGTTGGTTTCGCCCCGCTTGTTCTTGAACATCTCGTAGGCGCGCGGGGCCTCGTCCAGGGGCAGGTGGTGCGAGACCACGAAGGAGGGGTCGATGTCGCCGCTGCGGATACGCTCCAGCAGCGGCTTCATGTAGTGCTGGACGTGGCACTGGCCGGCGCGCAGCGTCAGGGACCGGTTCATCAGCGAGCCGATCGGGAACTTGTCCATCAGACCGCCGTAGACACCGATGGTCGACACCGTCCCGCCGTTGCGGCAGGCGAGGATCGCCTCGCGGAGAGCGTGCGGGCGCTCGGTTTCCATGCGGGTGGCCTGCTTGGTGCGGTCGTACGCGTTGACCGGACCGGTCGGGTGGTGTGCTTCCATACCGACCGCGTCGATGCACGCGTCCGGGCCGCGGCCGGCGGTCAGGTCGCGGAGTGCTTCGAGGGTGTCTGTCTCTTCGTAGTTGAGGGTTTCCGCGCCGGTGTGCTCGCGGGTGCGGTCCAGCCGGGAGGGGAAGCGGTCGATGACGATGACCCGTTCAGCCCCGAGCAGGTAGGCGCTGGCGGCGGCGAACTGGCCGACCGGGCCCGCGCCCCACACCGCGACGGTGTCGCCGGGCGTGATGTCGCAGTTGTCGGCGCCCATGTAGCCGGTGGGCAGGATGTCGGACAGGAACAGGACCTGGTCGTCGCTCAGCTCGTCGCCGACCTTGATCGGGCCGATGTCGGCAAAGGGCACCCGGGCGTACTCGGCCTGGCCGCCGGCGTAGCCGCCGAGCATGTGGGAGTAGCCGAAGATCCCGGCGGGGCTGTGGCCCATGAGTTTCTCGGCCAGGCCCGCGTTGGGGTTGGAGTTCTCGCACACGGAGTACAGCTCGTGCTTGCAGGCCCAGCACCGGCCGCAGGCGATGGGGAAGGGGACGACGACCCGGTCGCCGATCTTGAGGTTGCGGACGTCGGAGCCCACGTCGACGACCTCGCCCATGAACTCGTGGCCGAGGACGTCGCCCTTCTTCATGGTGGGGATGTAGCCGTCGTAGAGGTGCAGATCGGAGCCGCAGATGGTGGTGGAGGTAACACGGATGATCGCGTCACCGGCGTTGAGAATCTTCGGGTCCGGGACGTCGAGGACATCGACCGAGTTGCGACCGGTCCAGCAGGTGGCCTTCATGGCGGTTCCCCTTGTCGAATCTGTCGGATCTGTCGAATCCGTCGGAGCTGTCGGATCTGTTGATCGGATGGTTGCCGGATCGGACGGTGCCGGATCCGATGTCAGGCGGCGGCGGGCGGCTGGGCCGGACGCTGCTTGGCCTGGCGCAGGGCACGCGTGCCCTCGGGGCTGGCGTCCGAGCGGACCACTTCGCCGGCCTCCATGAGCTGTTTGAACCGACGCAGGTCGTCGCGGACCTGCTGCTCGGGCTGCTCGCCGAGCAGCTTGGCGACGGCGGCGCCGGCCCGGCCCGCCGGCGGGTCGTAGGCCAGCTCCACCCGTACCTCGGTGCCCCGGTCCCCGGGAGCGTCCGAGAACCGCACCGACCCGGTGTTCCCCACCAGGGTCGGGCCGGTGGACTGCCAGGAGATGACGGTGTCCGGGCGGTCCTCGGTGATCTCGGCGTCCCACTCGATCGTCCGCTTGGCCGGGCCCCGGGCCCGCCAGTGCGAGCGCCCGTCGGCGTCGGTCTGCACTGATTCCAGGTGGGCCATGAAGCGCGGCAGGTTGGCGAAGTCGTGCCAGTAGCGGTAAACCTCAGCGCGCGGCCGGTCGATCGTGATGCTCGCGTGCAGGTCCCTGGTGTGCTCGTCGTCCTTCTTCCGCCGCCGCGCCCGGACCGCCGCGTACACATCCGCCGCGGTGATCGCGGCCACCGCGGCCGTGGCAACGGCCGTCCTGCGCTTCCGCTCACCATTGCGGACAGCCAGCGCCCGGCCCAGCGCGGTCAGGTCGATCGCGTCGCCGGCGACGCGGGTCCACACCCACGGGGCCGGTTTGCGGCTGCCCAGCAGCAGAGCGGCGTGCCCCAACTCGCGCGCGCCCAGCAGGGGCACGACCGTCCGGGCCTCGGCGGAATCGTCGACGCCCGTCAGCCGGCTGACAGCCCGCGGCGCGGCGACCTCGGCGCTCCCGAGGCCCAGACTGGCCCAGCCCAGCAGCTTGGGCAGGCGCTCTGTGGTGGAATCGTGCTGCTGCGTCATGGAGTCCTCCACGGATCGGGCCTGTCCCCGTACAGGCGCCTTGGTGATATCAGCAAGGGGGGAGCTTCCCCGGCAGTCATGGGAGAGAGCCTGATCATTCGACCACCCAGGCGAGTGGGCGCGTGGATCGGTGAGGGTCGGCGCGCTGCGAGCAGCGAGCACCGCCGCCGCAGGCCGCCGTCGTACTGACGTACTGACCCCGACTCCGATGCCAAGGAGCGCTTCGCCCGCAACCCTTCAACGAAAGATCCTTTTGTCCGTCCTGTCAAAAGGATCTTCCGGGCGATCGCTGTTTCGCGGCCCGTGCTCGGGTATCCGAGGCTCAGGGGACCAGACCGAGTCGTCCTGTCATGGCGTGACACGAGGTGACCTGACGCAACGGTCGCCGGCGGCCCGCCTCCGCAGGAGGGATACGATGCCCGATCGCAGCCGTAGCCGAGGGCCCGTGCTGGTCGCTGACGCGGGTTCGTCGAGCTTGCACCTCACCGTCTTCGCGGACGACGGAACGGTCCTCGCGTCACGCGACAGCGCGTCCGCGCCCGGCAGCGACGTGGCCGAGCGGCTTCGAGAGCTGCTGAAGGATGCGCCGGCGGTGGTGGGGGTGGGGCACCGCATCGTGCACGGCGGTCCGGAGTTCCGGGCGCACACGCTGGTGGACGGGCCGGTCCGCGACCGGCTGCGACGCACAGCCGAGCTGGCACCGCTGCACGTGCCGCCGGCCCTCGCCGTCCTGGACGCGGCACGCGACCTGCTGCCCGACGTGCCGCATGCCGTGTGCTTCGACACGGTCTTCCACGCCGGCCTCCCGGCCGCCGCCCGTGCGTACGCGGTGCCCGAGAGGTGGCGCCGCGAGTACGGGATCCGGCGCTACGGCTTCCACGGGCTGTCCTACACCTGGGCACTCGCCCGTACCGCCGACCTGTTCTCCGTCCGCCGCGAAGACCTGCAGATCGTCATCGCGCACCTCGGCGGCGGCTGCTCGGCGTGCGCCGTGCGCAACGGGCACAGCGTCGACACCACCATGGGGTTCACCCCGCTGGAGGGTCTGGTGATGAGCCGCCGGAGCGGCAGCCTCGACCCCGGCGCGCTGATCTGGCTGCAGAACCGGCACGGATTGACCCCGCGGGAACTGGACGACGCGCTGAACCACCATGCGGGACTGCTGGGGCTGTCCGGCACCTCGGGCGATACCCGTGACCTCGTACGCGACCGCGCGGCCGGCGACGAGAACGCCGCCCTGGCGCTGGACGTCTTCACCCACCACTGCCGGCGCGGCATCGCCGCGATGGCTGCCTCCCTGGACCGACTGGACGCCCTGGTCTTCACCGGCGAGATCGGCGAGGACCAGCCCGAGATACGGGAGGCGGTCTGCGCCGGGCTGAGAACCCTCGGACCGGCCGGTGGTCTGCGCGTCCCCGTGGGCGGCTCCCAGGCCCCGGCCGAGCTGCTCAGCGGTCCTGGCGCCGAGACACCCGTCGTCCTGGTCCCCACCGGCGAGGCCCGCCAAGTCGCCGTGGAGACCAGGCGGTTGCTGAGTGACGGTTGACTTTTCCCGCCGACGGGCGATGGACCTCAGCGGGGTGCGTCGAGCACGTTGCGGATGCGGGTGGCGACGTGCAGATTGAGACGGGTCTCGACGTCACCGAGGTCGTGCCCGGTGATCTCACGGATGCGCTGGAGTCGGTAGCGGACCGTGCTGCGGTGGATGAGCAGCGTCTCCGAGGTCGCGTCGTAGCTGCCGCCGCTCTCCAGATAGCGGGAGAGTGTCATCAACAGCTCGGTGTGGTGGCGGGCGTCGTAGTCCAGCAGCCGGCCCAGCCATTCGCGGACGAAGCGGTCGGCTTCCCGTTCGCCGTCGCCGGTGCCCATCATGCGGCACAGGCCCAGCTCCTCGAAGCCGGTGCTGCCGTACGGGTCCTGGGAACGGCGGCGGACGGCGAGGGCACGGACGGCCTCGTCGTAGGAGTGCGGCAGATCGGTGAGGGTGTCGCAGGGGCCGCCGACCCCGATCGCGCCGGCCCCGGTGCCGAGTTCGTCCGAGACGGCCCGGTGCAGTTCGTCTCCCGGGTCGCGCCGGTCCTCACCGGCCAACACGACGACCGTGGTCGCGCCGCGAGAGCCGACGAGTACATCCCGGCGCAGCCGCCCGGCCGCCCGCGCCACCGCGTCGCCGAGTGCGCCGCTCTCGGCTGCGTCGGGCCATTCCAGCACGGCGACCTTGTGCTGACGGTGCAGGTCGTGGCCCAGGGCTGCCGCCTGGGTGAAGCTGTCGTCGGTCGCCTCACCTGAGATCAGCCGGTCGACCAGGTCGCAGCGCAGCTGAGGCTGAAGCTCGGCCAGCCTGCGCTCGTGGGAGAGCTGCGGAGCCAGCACCAGAGCGGCCTGTTCGAGCGCCGAGGTGTCGGTTTCCGCCGCCCGCCGGTCCGGGTCGACCAGCGCGACCACGCCGAGCAGATCACCGGCCATCTCGACGGGGACGACCAGCCGGTCCCGGTCCCGGACGGCGCCGGGACGGCGCCGCGCGCCCTGCATCAGGGTGTCCCGGCGCCCGTTCTCCGGCCCCGGGGGCGGTCCACCGCCCGGTCCTGGCCGGCCTTCGTCCCGATCGGGACCAGCCCAGGCCCGCAGGTTGCCGAAGCGGTCCTCGGTGAGGGCCGTGAATCCCGTGTGGTCGTGCAGGGCCTGCAGGATTCCCGCCTCGCCCCTGCCGGAGGCGGCGGCGCGGGAGAGCGCTTCGTGGGAGGCGAGCCGCGAGGCCAGGGCGGAGGAGATCGCGCCCGGGCCGGCGGTGGATGAGCCGTCCTCGGTCCCCGGTATGTTCCTGGTTTCCGACAGGTCCCCGGTCCCCGGCGGGCTTTCCGGCCCGGGGCGGGCCGGCTCTCCCCGGCGCCCCGCGAGGCGCGCGAGGGCGATCCCGGTCTGCTGCGCGAGCAGATCGGTCAGGGCGGTCTCCTCGGGTGAGGGGGTGGTCGGGGAGCGGACGACGAGATAGCCGAGGCAGTGGTCCCGGTACCGCAGGGCGATGGCCCGTACCCACCGGCCGCCCGGCTCGTGCAGGTGCCTGCTGCGGCCGTGCAGAGCCTCGATCCGCCGGTCGAGCCGGTCGGCGGCCACCACCTCGGCGGCGGCCGCTTCTGCCGGGGATTCGCCGGTGGAACCCGCTCCCGGCTGCCGCGCCGCCGCGCTCCCCGGCCGGGCGACGGCGGAAGCAGCCACCCGGCACGGTGGGCAGCGCCGCGCCAGACCGTGGTGCACGGCATACGCCGCTTCGGCGGTGAACGGGCCGGTGGCGGCGATCGCCGCCATGGCTCCCCACAGCACCTCGCGCTCGTCGTCGCCGTCGAGCATGACCGTCACCAGCCGTAGCAGAGCGTGCCGTGCGGCCCCCGGCTGCGGGACGGGGTGAGCGGGTCCGGCGGTCGGAACAGGAACAGCGTCCATCGCAGGTCCATTCGCGGCTCGGCAGCGGCTTCCCGCCTTCCACGCTACGCCGCTCCGCACCGGCTCTCACCTGCGAGCCGTGCCGCCGCCCCGTCCTGGCGGACCGGTCGGGGACCGGGGATTGGTCCTGCCGGAGCGAGGAACCGGGGCGCGTCCCGTAAGAGGCTCGACTGAGGTGGTGTGTGCCGGGACCGATCTCCTGGCGGCCCCGCCGTCCGAACCGTGTCGCGACAGAGGAGATTCCCATGGCGAAGGCAGTCGGTATCGACCTCGGTACCACCAACTCGGTCATCGCGGTCTGGGAGGGCGGTGAGCCGACCGTCGTCCCGAACGCCGAGGGGAACAGGACGACCCCATCGGTGGTCGCCTTCTCCGAGAGCGGTGACCGGCTGGTCGGACAGCTCGCGCGCCGGCAGTCGATCCTCAACCCCAAAGGGACCATCACCTCGGCCAAGCGGTTCATCGGCCGTCGCTACGACGAGGTCTCCGACGAGGCCAAGGCGGTTTCCTTCGATGTGGTCGAGGGAGAAGGCGGGGTGGCCCGCTTCGAGGTGAACGGCAAGCAGTACGCGCCGGAGGAGATCAGCGCGCAGGTGCTGCGCAAGCTGGCCGACGACGCCGGGAAGTCGCTCGGCGAGAAGGTGACCGAGGCGGTCATCACCGTGCCGGCGTACTTCAACGACGCCCAGCGCCAGGCCACCAAGGACGCCGGGAAGATCGCCGGCCTGGAAGTCCTGCGGATCATCAACGAGCCGACCGCCGCGGCCCTGGCCTACGGGCTGGACAAGAAGGGCCACGAGACCGTCATGGTCTTCGACCTCGGCGGCGGCACCTTCGACATCAGCATCCTGGACGTCGGCGACGGCGTGGTGGAGGTCCGCGCCACCGCGGGCGACTCCCACCTGGGCGGCGACGACTTCGACCGCCGGGTGGTGGACCACCTGGCCGACGGCTTCCAGAAGGCCGAGGGCATCGACCTGCGCAAGGACCCGCAGGCGCTGCAGCGGCTGTTCGAGGCGGCCGAGAAGGCGAAGACCGAGCTGAGCTCGGTCACCCAGACCCAGGTGAGCCTGCCCTTCATCACGGCGGACGCCTCCGGGCCGAAGCACCTCACCGAGACGCTCCGCCGCTCCACCTTCGAGCAGATCACCGCCGATCTGGTGGAGCGCTGCCTCGACCCGGTCAAGCAGGCGATGGGCGACGCCAAGGTCACCGACAACGACATCGACGAGGTCATCCTCGTCGGCGGCTCGACCCGTATCCCCGCCGTGCAGACGCTGGTACGGCGGCTGACCGGCGGCAAGGACCCGAACATGAGCGTCAACCCGGACGAGGTCGTGGCGCTGGGCGCCGCCACCCAGGCCGGGGTGCTCAAGGGCGAGGTCAAGGACGTCCTGCTGCTGGACGTCATCCCGCTGTCGCTGGGCGTGGAGACCGCGGGCGGCGTGATGACCAAGATCATCGAGCGGAACACCACCATCCCGGCCCGCAGGTCGGAGACCTTCTCCACCGCCGAGGACAACCAGCCGGCCGTGGACATCGTGGTGCTCCAGGGCGAACGCGAGATGGCCGCCGACAACCGGGTGCTCGGCCGTTTCCGGCTGGAGAACCTCAGGCCGGCCCGCCGCGGCGAGACCCAGATCGAGGTCACGTTCGACATCGACGCCAACGGCATCCTCAAGGTCAGTGCGAAGGACAAGGACACCGGCGCCGAACAGGGCATCACCATCAGTGAGGGCTCCAACCTCGACCCGTCCGAGGTCGAGCGGATGATCCAGGAGGCCGAGGCCAACCGCAGCTCCGACCAGGCCATGCGCGAGGTCGTCGACGCCCGCAACGAGCTCGACGCGGCCGCGTACCAGGTCGAGCGCCGGCTGCACGAGTTGGAGGACGCCGCACCGGAGCACGAGCGGGCCCGCGCCCAGATGCTCATCGACGAGGCGCGTGCCGCCGACAAGCAGGACGCGCCGCTGGACCGGGTGCGCGGTCTCACCTCCGAGCTCCAGCAGATCTACGCGGCGCTGGCCTCCCACGCCGCCGGAGCCGGGCAGCCGGGCGGCGAGCCCGGCGGTGGCCCCAGCGGCGGACCCAGTGGCGGACCCGGCCAGGGTCCCGAGGGCGGATCCCCGGGGGACGACGACGTCATCGACGCAGATTTCGACAAGAGCTGAGGATGCGACATGTCGGATCAGGAACAGCCGCGTCCCGCCGAGGACCGCTCCCCGCCCGAGCCGGAGCAGACGCAGCCCGGGCAGACGCCCGCACCGCAGACGACGCCGCCGGCCCCCGAAGCCGAGCAGCAGGAGCCGGCGCCCGCGCCGCGCAGCCCCGAGGTGGAGGAACTGGAGGACCGGTGGCGGCGCGCCCTCGCCGACCTCGACAACCTCCGCAAGCGCTACGCCCGTGAACTTCCCCGGGAACGGGAGGCCGAGCGGGCCAAGGTGGCCGCGGCGTTCCTCCCGGTGGTCGACAACCTCGACCTGGCCCTCGCCCACGCGGGCGGCGACGACTCCGGCGCCATCGTCAGCGGAGTCCGGGCGGTACGCGACCAGGCCGTCGAGGTGCTGCGCAGCCTCGGCTACCCGCGCTACGAGGAGACCGGCGTCCCCTTCCACCCCGAGCAGCACGAGGTGGTGTCCGTGGTGGATGACCCGGACACCGCTCCGGGCACCGTCGTCCAGGTGCTGCGGCCCGGCTACGGCGAACCCGGCCGCCAACTGCGGCCGGCCGCCGTAGCGGTCAGCCGCCGGCAGGAATGAGGCCGCGATGGCAGAGGACTACTACCAGGTGCTCGGTGTCCCCCGCACCGCCGACGCCGCCGAGATCCAGCAGGCGTTCCGTACCCTGGCCCGCCGGCACCACCCGGACATCAACCGCGATCCGGCAGCCGAGGAGCGCTTCAAGCAGATCAACGAGGCGTACAGCGTGCTGTCCGACCCGGACACCCGGGCCCGCTACGACCGCTTCGGCCCGGACTTCCGGCAGATTCCGGAGGACTACGACGAGCGGGTCGCGGCCGGCCAGGGCTTCGGCGGCGGAGGCGGCGCGTACCGGGGCAGTCCCTTCGGAGGCAGCCGAGGCGCCGACCGGGCCGGCGCCCGGACCTGGACGGAGACCGACTTCGACAGCTCCGGCGTGGACTTCGAGGACCTCTTCGGAGGCATGTTCGGCGGCCGGGCCGGCCGCGCCGGGCGGGGCAGCCCGATCCCCGGCGCGGACCAGGAGGCCGAACTCACGCTCAGCGTGGAGGAGGCGTACCGCGGCGGCCGGCGCAAGATCACCCTGGGCGGCCCCGGCGGGGAGCGCACCTACGACGTCACCATCCCGGCCGGGGTGGTCGACGGACAGCGCATCCGCCTCGCGGGAGAGGGCGGCCGGGGCCGGGGCCCGGGTTCCGCGGGCGACCTGTACCTCGTGGTCCGCATCGCCCCCACCCCCGCTACCGGCTCGACGGGCGCGACATCCACGTGGACCTGCCCGTCACCCCCTGGGAGGCCGCCCTCGGCGCGACCGTGCCGGTCACCGGACCGGGCGGGTCCGCGAAGGTGCGGGTGCCGCCCGGTACCTCCACCGGTCGCCGGCTGCGGCTGCGCGGCGAGGGGATGCCTCATCCCAAGGGTTCCCCCGGCGACCTCTACGCCGAGATCAAGGTCATGGTGCCGCCCTCCCCCAGCGCGCGCGAACGCGAGCTGTTCGAGGAAATGGCCGCCGTCTCCTCCTTCGACCCGAGGAAGCAGACATGACGACACATCACCATAATCCCTCCCCCGGACGGGCCGCGGGCGCCGAAAGCACGCGCGCCGCCCGCCCCGTCCGGCAGGCCGGCCCCGACTACCCCCTGACGCGGGTCCACCGGATCAGCCCCTACCAGCTCACCGTGGCCGACGTGGCCGACCACAGCGGACTGCCGCCCGACCTGGTACGCCGCTTCGTGGCCCTCGGGCTGGTGGACGCCGAACGTGACGCCCGGGGCCGGCTGTGGTTCCGGGCGGGCGCGCCGTCGGCCATCGCCCGGGTGCAGCGGCTGCGGGCCGGACTGTGCCTCAACTACGCGGCCGTCGGCCTCGTCCTGGACCTGCTCGACCGTATCGATCGCCTGGAGACCGCGCTGCGGCGCAGCGAACGAGCCGCCAAGGAGCCCACGACATGGACATGAACCGCCTCACCCAGAAGTCGCAGGAAGCCCTGCAGGAAGCGCAGAGCGTCGCGGTACGGATGGGCCAGACCGAGGTCGACGGGGAGCACGTGCTGCTGGCCCTGCTCGATCAGCAGGACGGCCTGACCACCAGGCTGCTGGCCGACGCCGGCGCCGACCCGGCCGCCCTGCGCGCCGCCGTCGAAGCCGATCTCGCCAAGCGGCCACGCACGACCGGTCCGGGCGCCGCCCCCGGCCAGGTGATGGTCACCCAGCGGCTGTCCCGGCTGCTCGACACCGCGGAGCAGGAGGCCAAGCGTCTCAAGGACGAGTACGTCTCCACCGAGCACCTGGTGCTGGCCCTGGTGGACGAGGGTTCGACCACCGCGGCCGGCCGGCGGCTCGGCGAACAGGGCGTCAGCAAGGACTCCTTCCTGGCCGCCCTCACCACGGTGCGCGGGAACCAGCGGGTCACCTCCGCCAATCCCGAGGAAGCGTACGAGGCCCTGGACAAGTACGGGCGCGACCTCGTCGTCGAGGCCCGCACCGGCCGCCTCGACCCGGTGATCGGCCGCGACGCCGAAATCCGCCGGGTGATCCAGATCCTCAGCCGGAAGACCAAGAACAACCCCGTGCTGATCGGCGAACCCGGCGTCGGCAAGACCGCCATCGTCGAGGGCCTGGCGCAGCGGATCGTGCGCGGTGACGTGCCCGAAGGGCTGCGGGACAAGACGGTGTTCTCGCTCGACATGAGCGCGCTGGTGGCAGGCGCCAAATACCGGGGCGAGTTCGAGGAGCGCCTCAAGGCCGTCCTGGCCGAGGTCAAGGGCGCCGAGGGCCGGATCCTGCTGTTCGTGGACGAACTGCACACCGTCGTCGGGGCCGGCGCCGCCGAGGGCGCGATGGACGCGGGCAACATGCTCAAACCGATGCTGGCCCGCGGCGAGCTGCACATGATCGGCGCCACCACGCTGGACGAGTACCGCAAGCACATCGAGTCCGACGCCGCCCTGGAGCGCCGCTTCCAGACCGTGCTGGTGGACGAGCCGACCGTCGAGGACGCCATCTCCATCCTGCGCGGCATCCGCGAGCGGCTGGAGATCTTCCACGGCGTCAAGATCCAGGACGGCGCCCTGGTCGCCGCGGCCACCCTCAGCCACCGCTACATCAGCGACCGCTTCCTGCCGGACAAGGCCATCGACCTGGTCGACGAGGCCTGCGCGCGGCTGCGGACCGAGATCGACTCCATGCCCGCCGAACTCGACGAACTCACCCGCCGGGCCACCCGGCTGGAGATCGAGGAGGCAGCGCTGGACCAGGAGACCGACCCGGCCAGCCGCGCCCGCCTGGAGGACCTGCGGCGCGAACTGGCCGACCTGCGCGGTGAGGTGGACGCCAAGCACGCCCAGTGGGAGGCCGAGCGCCAGGCCATCCGCAAGGTCCAGGAACTGCGCCAGGAACTGGAAGCCGCCCGGCAGGAGGCCGACCAGGCCGAACGCGCCTACGACCTCAACCGGGCCGCACAGCTGCGCTACGGAACCGTCAGCGACCTGGAGCGCCGGCTGGCCGCCGAGGAGGAGCAGCTCGCCAGCAAGCAGGGCGAGAGCCGGCTGCTGCGCGAGGTGGTCACCGCCGATGAGATCGCCGAGATCGTCTCCGCGTGGACCGGCATCCCCGTCACCCGGCTCCAGGAGGGCGAACGGCAGAAGCTGCTCAAGCTCGACGAGATCCTGCGCGAGCGGGTGGTCGGGCAGGACGAGGCCGTCCAGCTCGTCGCCGACGCCGTGATCCGGGCCCGCTCCGGAGTGCGCGACCCGCGCCGGCCGATCGGCTCGTTCATCTTCCTCGGCCCCACCGGCGTCGGGAAGACCGAGCTGGCCAAGACGCTGGCCGCCGCGCTGTTCGACAGCGAGAGCAACATGATCCGCCTCGACATGAGCGAGTACCAGGAACGGCACACCGTCAGCCGGCTGGTCGGCGCGCCCCCCGGATACGTCGGCTACGAGGAGGGCGGCCAGCTCACCGAGGCGGTGCGCCGCAAGCCCTACTCGGTCGTCCTGTTCGACGAGATCGAGAAGGCGCACGCCGACGTCTTCAACACGCTGCTCCAGGTGCTGGACGACGGCCGGATCACCGACGCCCAGGGACGTACGGTCGACTTCCGCAACACCGTGGTCATCATGACCTCCAACCTCGGGTCGCAGTACCTGCTCCAGGACGCCACCCAGGCCGGCGAGATCAAGCCCGAGGCGCGGGCGCTGGTGATGACCGAACTCAACGGTCATTTCCGCCCCGAGTTCCTCAACCGCGTCGACGACATCGTCCTCTTCCACCCGCTCGGCATCGCGCAGATCGAGCGCATCGTCGATCTGCTCCTCGAGGAGCTGCGCGACCGCCTCGCCGAGCAGCGCATCACCCTCGTCCTCACCGAGCCGGCCCGCCGGCTGATCGCGGCCGAGGGCTACGACCCGGTCTACGGGGCCAGGCCGTTGCGCCGCTTCATCTCGCACGAGGTCGAGACCAGGATCGGCCGCGCGCTGCTCAGCGGTGAGGCGCGCGAAGGCGTGACCATCCTGGTCGACGCCGGGGACGGCGAACTGACCGTCACCCTCCAGGACGAACCGCAGGAGCCGTGATGAGTACTTCTCCAGAAAGCCGCCCCCCTAGCGGCGGGCGTACCGACAGCACGGGCAGCACCGGCAACACCGATTCCTCGGTGCGGACGGTCGCCTGCGTCAACTGCGGCCGGACCAACCGCGTACCGGCCGCGGCGGAGGGCAGCCCGCGCTGCGGGAACTGCCGGGCCCCGCTGCCCTGGATCGCCGAAGCGGGCGACGCCGACTTCGGCGAGGTCGCCGAGCAGGCCGACCTGCCCGTGCTCGTCGACCTCTGGGCCACCTGGTGCGGCCCCTGCCGCATGGTGAGCCCCGCCCTCGAACAGGTCGCCGAGGACCTGGCCGGCCGGATCAAACTCGTCAAGGTCGACATCGACAAGTCGCCGGCCCTGGCACAGCGGTTCGAGGTCCAGGCCGTACCCACCCTGCTGATCCTCGACCACGGCAGGCTCGTCGCCCGCGAGACCGGCGCCGCGCCCGCGACCAGGCTGCGCCAGTGGGTGGACGAGTTCCTGTCCGCGCCCCACGGATCAGCCGATTCCGCCGCCAGGAGGCCGTGATGACCAGTCTTCCCGACCCGCATCTGTCCATGGTCCGGCCCGTGACGCCCAGAACACCGCAGGGCTGCGAGGACTGCCTGCGCATGGGGACTCCGTGGGTGCACCTGCGCCTGTGCCTGACCTGCGGCCACGTCGGCTGCTGCGACTCCTCGCCGATGCGGCACGCCCGCGCTCACGCGGCGGCCGACGGACACCCGATCGTGCGGTCGTTCGAGCCCGGCGAGGACTGGCGGTGGTGCTTCGTGCACGAGGCGATGGTCTGAGCCCGGCGGGCCCGCCCGGCGCTTCTTCCGGCGCTGTTGCCTCCGCACCCGCTTCCACTGCTGTTTTCGCCGAAAGGAGTGAGCCGTGACCGCAGCCAAGGCCTCACACGTCATCGACGTGCTGTACGCCACCGAGCCGACCGCACCGATGCCGGTGCCCACAGCCGATGTCTACGGCGCCTATCCGCGGCTGACCGACGACCAGATCGCGATCCTGGGATCCTGCGGACAGGAACGGCCGGTCCGCGAGGGGGAACAGCTCTTCCGGGCGGGCGAACCCAGCGAGGAGTTCTTTGTCGTCCTCAGCGGCACGGTGGCCGTGGTCGAAGGCCACGGCGACCAGGAGCACGTCCTCCAGTTGCACGGTCCGCACAGCTTCCTCGGCGAACTCGGGCTGATGGAGGGCCAGACCGCCTTCCTCAGCGCGGTGGTGAGCTCACCCGGCGAGGTGCTGGCAGTGGATTCGGCTGCCCTGCGCGACCTGCTCAGCGGCGAACCCGCGCTCGGCGACGTGATCCTGCGGGCCTACCTGCTGCGCCGTACGATGCTGGCCGGCGCGGGCACGGGCTTCCGTATCATCGGCTCCGCCTTCTCCCCCGACACCCGCCGGCTCCTGGAGTTCGCCGCCCGCAACCGCCTCCCGCACCGCTGGGCCGATCTGGAGAAGGACACCGAGGCCGAGGCGCTGCTGACACGTCTTGGTGTCGCGGCGGAGGAGACCCCGGTCGTCGTCTGGCACGACCACCAGGTGCTGCGCAATCCCTCCAACGCCGAACTCGCCCGGCTGATCGGGCTGCGGACCGAGACCGTCGCGAGGGCCGTCTGCGACCTGATGGTCGTCGGCGCGGGACCCGGCGGCCTGGCCGCCGCGGTGTACGGCGCGTCCGAGGGGCTCTCCACCGTCGTCCTGGACGCGGTGGCGACCGGCGGCCAGGCCGGTACGTCCTCCCGGATCGAGAACTACCTCGGTTTCCCCGCCGGGATCTCCGGCATGGAACTCGCCGAACGCGCCGTCGTGCAGGCCAACCGTTTCGGCGCCCGGATCGACGTCCCCGCCGAGGCCGTCGGCCTTGAACAGCGCGAGGGGACCAACGTCGTGCGGCTGGCCGACGGCGGCACGGTCGCCGCCAACAACGTGGTGGTGGCCACCGGCGCCCGCTACCGGCGGCTGACCGCCCCCGGCGTCGAGCGGTTCGAGGGACTGGGGGTCCACTACGCCGCCACCCTCTGGGAGGCGCGGACCTGCCGTCTCGACCCGGTGGCCGTCGTCGGCGGCGGCAACTCCGCCGGCCAAGCAGCCCTGTTCATGGCGCGGGAGTCGCCCGCGGTCCATCTGCTGGTCCGCGGCGGAGACCTCGGCCACAGCATGTCCCGTTATCTGATCGACCGGATCGAGCGCCACCCCCGGATCCATGTCCGGCTGCATACCGAGGTCCGGGAAGTCACCGGCGAAGACAGCGTCGAATCCGTCGTCGTCGAGGACAACCGCAACCGCGCGCAGCAGGTGCTGGCCGCCCGTGCCCTGTTCGTCTTCATCGGCGCGAACCCCGCCACCTCCTGGCTCGCCGACGCCGTCACCCTGGACCCGCGCGGCTTCATTCCGACCGGGCAGGACGTGGTCCATCCGACACCGGACCTCTGGGAGCCCCTGGCCCGCGCGCCGCTCGCTCTGGAAACCGGTCTGCCGGGAGTCTTCGCTGTCGGCGACGTCCGCAGCGGCTCGGTCAAGCGGGTGGGCTCCGCGGTCGGCGAGGGCGCCATGGCCGTCCGTCTGGCGCACGAGCACCTCGGGGAGGTGGGACCACCCGTCACCCGATGACCTCAGCCCACTGACATCAGCGCATCCACCGCAGCGAAAGGTGAAATGACATGCCCGTCATGGGAGTTCCCAAGTTCGAGCGCTTCTTCCGCGCAGCCGCCGACCTCGACGTCAACAAGAACGACCTCAAGCGCTACAACGACTTCGTGGACGCCAAGCTCTACGACCTCTTCCTCATCGGCACGGCCGATGCCAAGGCCAACGACCGGGACATCATCGAGCCGCAGGACCTCCCGGTCACCAAGGGCCTGCAGGAGAGCATCCATGCCTTCAAGAAGCTGGAGGAGGGCATCGAACTGCGTCCGCTGCTCGACCAGCTCGCCGCCCGCCCCGCCCTCGGCATGGACGCCGCTGAGGACACCGAGCAGCGCCTGCCCGACCTGGCCGGCGGCCTCAGCGTCGCCCTCGCCCGCGCCCTCAAAACCATCGCCCGCGACACCCGCCGCCCCTCCACGGACCAGTGGGACGAGGCCTTCGAGCTCTTCGACCTGCTGATCTGACCGAGTCGGCCGGCACCATCCGGGATACGCCGTCTCCCGCTGTCATCAGGAGCGCGCGAGCCGGGCCGCGAGATAGGGCGCGGTGGCGCTGCGGCGGGCCCTGGCCACCTTGGCCGGCGGGCCCGCCGCGACCACCTGCCCGCCCGCGTCGCCGCCGCCCGGGCCGAGGTCGATGACCCAGTCGGCGGTGGCGATCGTGTCGAGGTCGTGCTCGACGAGGACGACCGTGTTGCCGGCGTCGACGAGCCGGTGCAGCTGTCGCAGCAGCAGCGCGATGTCCGAGGGGTGCAGTCCCGCCGTCGGCTCGTCGAGCAGGTAGAGCGCGTGCCCGCGGCGGGCTCGCTGCAGTTCGGTGGCCAGTTTGATGCGTTGCGCCTCACCACCGCTGAGTTCCGTCGCGGGCTGGCCCAGCCGCAGGTACCCCAGTCCCACCTCGCGCAACGTCTCCAGACTGCGGGAGGCGGCCGGGACGGCGGACAGGAACGCGGCGGCCGCGTCCACGGACAGCCCCAGCACTTCCGCGATGTTCTTGCCGCGGTAGGCGACTTCCAGGGTTTCGGCGTTGTACCGGGCGCCCTTGCAGGTCGGGCACGGCGCATAGGTGCCGGGCAGGAACAGCAGTTCCACCGCGACGAATCCCTCGCCCTGGCAGGTCTCGCACCGCCCTTCGGGCACGTTGAAGGAGAACCGCCCGGCCGAATAGCCGCGCGCCCTGGCCTCGTCCGTCCCCGCGTACAGCTTGCGCACCGCGTCGAACATCCCCGTGTACGTGGCCAGGTTGGACCGGGGGGTTCGGCCGATGGGCCGTTGGTCGACCCGCACCAGCCGGTCGAACGACTCGACCCCCGACGCGTCCTGGACGTCGAGCTCCAACTGCGCCTCGTCGGGCTCCTCGGGTACGACTCCGAGGTGGCCGCGGACGACCTCGGCGAGCACCTGCGTCACCAGCGTCGACTTTCCGGAGCCGGACACGCCCGTCACCGCCGTCAGTACGCACAGCGGTACGTCGACGGACATGTCATGCAGATTGTGGCGGGAGACGCCGCGCAGGCGCAGCCAGCCGTGCGGTGTGCGCGGGCGGTGATCGAGCCGCTGGGCGCGCCCGAAGAGGTACTGGCTGGTGGCCGACTCCCCCACCCGCTCCAGACCGGCGACCGGGCCGCTGTACAGCACGCGCCCGCCCCCCTCGCCGGCGCCGGGGCCGATGTCGACCACCCAGTCGGCCCGCCGTACGACATCCATGTCGTGCTCCACGACGAACAGCGAGTTGCCCGCCGCCTTGAGCCGGTCCAGCACGTCCAGCAGCGGTTCCGCGTCCGCCGGGTGCAGCCCCGCGGAGGGCTCGTCGAGGACGTAGACGACGCCGAACAGCCCCGAGCGCAGCTGGGTGGCGATCCGCAGCCGCTGCGCCTCGCCGGGTGACAGGGTCGTCGAGCGGCGCCCGAGGCTGAGATATCCGAGGCCCAGGTCGAGCAGTACGCCGACCCGCGCGACCAGGTCGCCGCAGATCCGGACCGCGACCTCGGTCGTCTCCCCGGACCGGGCGGTCGACGTGGTGGCGTCGGCCTGGGACCGCTCCGCGACGGGCCGCAGCAGCGCCACGACCTCGGTGAGCGGCATCGCGTTGATCTCGGCGATGGAACGTCCGGCGAAGGTCACGGCGAGCGCCTCGGGCCGCAGTCCGCTGCCGTGACACTCGGGGCAGGGCACACTCCTGACGAACCGGAGCGCCCGTTCGCGCATCTTGTCGCTCTTGGAGTCGGCGAGGACGTGCATGACGTGCTTGCGGGCGCTCCAGAACTTGCCCTGGTAGCCGTAGTCGACGCGGTCCTCCTCCGGCTCGATGTACACCGAGGGCTGCTCGTCGGTGTACAGCAGCCAGTCCCGGTCCTTCTTCCGGAGCCTGCGCCACGGCCGGTCGATGTCGATCCCCAGGCCGCTCACGACGCTGCGCAGGTTGGCGCCCTGCCAGGCGCCCGGCCAGGCGGCGATCGCCCCCTCGCGGATGCTCAGCGAGGGGTCCGGGACCAGCAGCTCCTCGGCGACGTCGTGCACGACGCCCAGTCCGTGGCACTCCGGGCAGGCACCGGCCGCGGTGTTGGGTGAGAACGACTCGGCCTCCAGCCGTGCGGCCCCGGGCGGATAGGTGCCGGCCCGGGAGTACAGCATGCGCAGCAGGTTGGACAGCGTGGTGATGGTGCCGACCGTCGAGCGAGAGCTGGGCGACCCGCGTCGCTGCTGCAGGGCCACGGCCGGCGGCAGTCCGGTGATCTCCTGCACGTGCGGCGCGCCGACCTGCTGCAGCAGCCTTCGGGCATACGGTGCCACGGACTCGAAGTAGCGCCGCTGGGCCTCCGCGTAGAGCGTGCCGAACGCGAGCGAGGACTTGCCCGAACCTGAGACACCGGTGAAGGCGACCATCGCGTCCCGCGGAACGTCAACATCGATGTTCCGCAGGTTGTTCTCACTGGCGCCCCGCACACGCACGAAAGGGTCGGTCGCGTCCACGTTCACCCTTACTGCTTACCTGATCGCCCCGGGAACCGCGCGACAGGCGCCGCCGGTAGTGGCGGTACGCAGTCGGTCCCCGGTCGGGCTCGACGCGATGTCGTTCTCTCAGCCCTGGAGTGCGGGGTCGAGGGTGATGTCGAACTCGATGAGACGGAACGGCGCCTGGACGCCGAACTCGGCGGCACGCCTCTCGTCGTCGACGGTGACGACTGGGCGGATCAGCTCGCGCTTCACGCCGAAAACGGCATCCGAGTCGAGGTAGGGGCTCCCGTCGAGAAACATATGGGTGGTGACAGGGTGGTGCCCCGGTGCGCCGACGATGAAGTGGATGTGCGCCGGCCGATAGCTGTGCCTGCCGGTTGCTTCCAGGAGGTCGCCGGCAGGACCATCGGTCGGGACCGGGTAGTGGCGCGGCACGACGCTGTTCAGCCAGTAACGCCCGTTGTCGTTGGTGGTGAACAGTCCTCGTAGGTTCAGCTCGGGCTGCTGGTCGGGTTGCTGTACGTCGTAGAAGCCGTCCCCATTGGCCTGCCAGACATCCACCAGAGCGCCGGGCAAGGGGGTTCCGTCCAGTGAGCGAACGGTGCCCGCCACGACGCACGGTTCGCCCTTCGCGTCCAGCGAGATGGTGGCGCCCAGATCGCGCGGCGGGGAGTCGACGAGGTGGAACGGACCCAGCACCGTCGACTCGGTGGCCCCGGCAGGCCGACGGTGGTTGATGGCGTCGACGAGCATGGACACGCCCAGCAGATCGGAAAGCAGGATAAATTCCTGACGCTTGTCATCGCACTTCTGTCCGGTCGCGGTCAGGAATTCAATACCCCGCATCCATTCTTCCGTTGTCGGCTCCACGTCGCGCACGAAGTCATGGAGATGGGTCACAAGGCTGGTAAGAATGGTTTTCAGGCGCTCGTCAGGTGTGTTTTCCCATCTGGAGTTCACCAGCGCGGTGGCAGTTTTTCGTCGAAGCCGGGCTCGGTAGAAGATATAACCATGGAGGCGTTCCCGTCCGGGGTAGGAAAAAAGGTTGCCGCGGTCGCGCGCCGGGCAATTGAACACTAAACCAGTTCTGTCCGCCGGTGCAAGCCGGGAGCGTCCGGGGTGCTTTTTCTGGACAGTTGCTTTCGCTATGTGGATATCAAGACCAGGGAAAGCTGGACAGAGGACCGCGGCGGGAAGGCCGACGGCGGGGCGGAGGTGGCCCGCGTCGCCCGCGAGCGCGTCGAGAGGCGTACGGTTGTCGCAACACCCCGACGTCGAATCTGTCGGACGACGTAGGAGAGGACATGCTCTTCCGCTCATCGACCATCGCAGCGATCGGCGCAGGTTTCGGCCCCGATACATCCCAGCATCGTCGCATTCAGGTAGGATCTGTCGTCATCGGAGACGTTTCGTCCTTTCGTGAGTGGGCGGTCGAATGTGACGACGTCGGGTCCGACCTTTTCGTGCACCTGCCGGTGTCCGGGAAATTCGAATCGCGGCATCGAGGCGTCGAAGTGGTGGCCTCGCGTTCATCCGTGCCGGTCTACCGTCCGGGCAGCGGATTCGGCGCACGCTGGGAAGCAGGCAGCCGCTCTTCATGTGTCGGATTCGCGCCGGGAGCGGTGGACGCGGGGCTCGCCGGCCTTCTTGGGGATGACGTGTCGGCCGGGATGTCTTTCGATCCGGTCATGGACACCACCGGGGGGCTCGGGCGGGCCTGGACGGATCTCGTACTTCTCCTGGGTCAGCAGTTGGGGACAACGGACGGCCTGCTTGCTGAGCCTCTGATTGCCGCGCCCCTCGCGGAGAGTTTGCTGAACGGCTTCCTGCTGTCGTCGAGCCACGCACACTCGGAGGCTCTGGCGGCACCGGTGACCGCCGCACGTCCCGTCGCGATCCGAATGGCTGTCGACCTCATCGAGGCTGAGCCGCAGGCCCCACTGACGGTGGAGCGCATCGCAGCGTACGCAGGTGTGGGCGTGCGCACGCTGCAGAGCGGTTTCCGGAAGCACCTCGGGATGTCGCCCATGGCTTTTGTACGTTCGGTGCGACTCCAGAGAGCACACGAAGAGCTGCGCGCTGCCGATCCGTCGACCGCAACAGTCGCCGCGACGGCTCATCGTTGGGGTTTTCGTCATATGGGCCGTTTCGCAGCCGCGCACGAAGCCCGCTACGGTGAGACCCCTGTGATGGCGCTGCGCGGACGGCGACTTCGCCCGACCGCTTGACACCCGCCTGACGCGCCGTCAAGTGCGGTACAGCGCCGTCAAGTGCGGTACAGCTCGGTAAGAAGCTCGAGTACGGTGCGGGTGGCCGGGTGGGGGTCGTCGCGCCACCAGACCAGTCGTACGGCGATCGGTTCGGCATCGCGCACCGGCAGGTAGACGATGCCGGGCCTTGGATACTGGTCGACGACGGACTGCGCGGTAACCCCCACGCAGCGACCGGTGGCGATGACGGTGAGCCAGTCGTCGATGTCGCGGCTCTCCTGTGTCGCCGGGCGCGCGTTCGCTGGCCACAATTCCGCAGTGGTCGACCCGGTGCGCTGGTCCACGAGCAGGACGCGGCTGCTGAGATCGGCCAGCTGCACCGAGCGGCGCCGCGCCAGCGGGTCGGAGGCGGCCATCGCGCACCAGCGTGCTTCCAGACCCACGATGGCGCCCTCGAAGCGGCGGTCCTCCAGCGGCCTGCGCATGACCGCAAGGTCCGCGGTGCCCTCGGCCAGGCCGGCGCTCGGGGAGTTGATGCGAAGCAGGTGCAGTTGCGTTTCCGGGTGCGATTCCCGCCACCGGTGTTGAAAGGCGGGTGTGAGTCGGCCGAGTGCCGACCAGGGGTGGCCGATGCGCAGTTCGACGTGGCCGGATGTCGCATCCTGCACCAGGTTTTCGACCTCGGTCAGCGCCCGCCGGGCGTGCGCCACGACGCGTAGTCCGATCGCGGTCGGCGAGGTTTCGCGGGACGTACGTCGCAGCAGCCGTACGCCGAGGCGCTTCTCGAGCGCCGAAAGTCTGCGGGAGACCGCGGCCTGTGAGATACCCAGAGCGATCGCGGCGTCGGTGAAGGTGCCTTCGTCCACGATGGCGATGAGGCAGCGCAACTGACGCAGCTCGACATCCATAACCGCATCGTATAGTCGGCGGGTTCCATGCATTTTGCGCACGGTCCGGCGCGGCACAGGATCGGTGCATGCAAGGAGCCCCCGCTCGCCCAGCAGACCGAGCCGTCCTGCCCGCGAAGCGGGGCGCCGTGCCCATGGCCGGGATCTGCACGATGCTCGCCAGCGGCCTGTCGACCCAGCTCGGCGCCGCGATCGGGTCGCTGGGCTTCGCGGCGCTCGGCCCGGTCGGCGTCGTCGCGGTCCGCCAGTACGTCGCGGCGGCGGTGCTGCTCATCCTCGGTCGGCCCCGCCTTCGGTCCTTCACGCGGCGCCAGTGGGGGCCGGTGCTGCTGCTCGCGGCGGTCTTCGGGGTGGTGAACCTGTCGCTGTACACCGCGATCAACCGGATCGGTCTCGGCCTGGCGGTGACCCTGGAGTTCCTCGGCCCCCTCACGATCGCGCTGGCCGGCTCACGCAGACGCGTGGACCTGGGCTGCGCCGTACTCGCCGTTGCGGGAGTCGTCGCACTGATGCGCCCGCGCCCCACCGCCGATTACCTCGGCATGGGGCTCGGTCTGCTCGCCGCTGCCGGCTGGGCCGCCTACATCCTTCTCAGCCGTTCCGTCGGGCAGCGCATCCCCGGGGCACAGGGCACAGCCGCCGCAGCGGGGCTGTCCGCCCTGGTCTTCCTGCCCATCGGAGCCGGCGTCGCGGTACACCACACGCCTTCCGCCGGCGCGCTCGGTGCGGCTTTCGCGGCCGGAATCCTGTCCTCCGCTGTGCCGTTCCTCGCGGACCTGTTCACGCTGCGCCGCGTTCCCGCAGCGGCGTTCGGATTGTTCATGAGCGTCAACCCGGTGCTCGCCGCAGCCGTTGGTGCGCTCGTGCTGGGACAGAGCCTCGACGCGGCCGCCTGGTTGAGCATCGCGGCGATCATCGCGGCCAACGCCATCAGCATCCTCACACAGCCGACGCACGCTTGACGCCGCGACGGTGCTCAACGTGCGCGCAAGCAGCGCCCTTGTCACGATCACTCCACTGCCGCAAAGGAGCCTTCCATGCCCGGCGTCACGCCGACCGATCATTTCTTCTCCGTGCCCCTCGACCACGATCGGCCGGACGGCGAGCACGTCGAGATCTACGCTCGCGAGGTCGTGGCCACCGGACGCGAGCGTGCGGGGCGTTCCCTGGCTGCGTTTTGCAGGGCGGCCCCGGCATGCGGCCGCCGCGACCGGTCGGCCGGGACTCCTGGCTGGACCGCGCACTCGACGACTACCGCGTCCTCCTGCTCGACCAGCGCGGCACAGGCCGCTCCAGCCCGATCACCCGTCAAACGCTCCCGGCCCGTGGCGAGCCGGCCGCGCAGGCCGACTACCTCACCCATTTCCGCGCCGACGCCATTGTCCGCGACGCCGAGCTGATCAGGCGCGAACTGACCGACGAACCGTGGTCGGTGCTCGGCCAGAGCTTCGGCGGGATGTGCACCGTCACCTACCTCTCGTTCGCGCCCGAGGGCCTGCGCGAGGCAATCATCACCGGCGGTCTTCCCGGTTTGCGCGTCACCGCCGACGAGGTCTACCGCGCCGCCTATCCGCGCGTGCACCGCAAGAACACCGCGTACTACCGCCGGTACCCGCAGGACGCCGCCCCGGTCCGCCGCATCGCCGCGCACCTGATCGAGCACCCGGCACTCATGCCGGACGGATCCTTGCTCACCGTCGAGGCCTTCCAGTCGCTCGGGATGATGCTCGGCACGAGCGACGGCGCGGACGTGCTGCACTACCTTCTCGAAGACACCTGGGCCGGAGCGGAGCTGTCCGACAGCTTCCTCGCCCGCGCCGCGGCTTTCCTCAGCTACGCCCAACTGCCGCTGAACCCGATCATGCATGAACTCACCTACGCCCAGCGCGGCACCGGCGCGACGAACTGGGCGGCTCAGCGGGTGCGCGGCGAGTACCCCCCGTTCGACGCGCGCACGGCGTTGGCCGGGGAGGACCCGATGCTGTTCACCGGCGAGATGACCTACCGGTGCCACTTCGACCAACCCTGTCTCGCGCCGCTGCTCGAGCCCGCCGAGGCGCTGTTCGCCCGCGAGGACTGGCCCGACCTCTACGATCCGCAGCGCTTGGCCGCGAACGACGTCCCGGTGGCCGCCGCGGTCTACCTCGACGACATGTACGTCGATGCCACCTACTCGCTGCAGACCGCTGAGACCGTCAAGGGCCTACGGCTGTGGGCGACCAACGAGTTCGAGCACGACGGGCTTCGGGCCAGTGGCGGACGCGTCCTCGACCGCCTGCTGCGGATGCTGCACAGCCAGATCTGAAGCGGGGCGACGTGGAAGCCGATCTCACGCGGCATACGGACGAGGCAACGCGTGTCGCCGGGCGGCAGGTCCTCACCCTGGCGCCACCCGCGCTCGGCGCGCTGCCGGCCGAGCCGCTGTTCGTGCCGACCGACAGCGCCATCGTCGGGCACCTGGGCTCGCCGGGCTCGGCACAGCCGGAGCCGCCCTGAACACGCTCGTCAACGTGTGCCACACAGCGGGGTTGGCGCGAACTCCTCGCAGGAGGCTTTCCGCCCGGGGCAGTTCGCAGAGACTCCGGGTGTCAGTCCCGGACCGGATCGCCAACGGGCGCGCCGACGTAAGGGAAGGTGTCCACGGTCCTCGATGTGTCGACCTGCACACCATTGCCAATCGTCGCGTTCGTCATCAGCGAGAGCATGACGTCCATGACGTTGTCCGTCAGCGCGCGGCCGTTGAAGTGCTCCCGATCGAATGCCGCGTCCGAGTCGAGGACGTAGGGCATCGTGGTCGGGAACAGGCGTTGCGTCACCTCGTCGGCGTAGACCGCAGGTTCGGCCGCGGTCCGGGCAAGTGTCGTGGCCCGCTCCACGGATTGGGAGACGATGCGGGAGAAGCGGGCAGTGTCCTGCGACGGTTCGGTCCGGTTGTACTGCTCCTTCTCCTCTTCGTCGAGGATGAAGATGTTCGTCATCAGGGGAAGTCCCCATCGGGAGACCTGCGTCTCGGGCGCATGCCCGAAGAGCGAGATCGTGGCCCAGGCATGGACCTCGTGTCCCGCCGTCGCGATCATCTGCACTGGCACTTCCAGCGCGATGGCCGAGACGTTCCTGTTGCCGAAGAAGTTCGTTCCGTCGTGGAAAGCGTCGGGCGCGAACTCACCTCCCTGGAGGCCGCTCCTGAACTTCTGCAGACCCTCCCGGTTGGCGGCGAACAGCTCCGGTGCCAGGCCGGCGAACAGCCGGACGCCCTCCTCGGCCGTGATGACCGCGCCTGTACTGCCGGACGCCACGACGCTGCCGCCCCCGCCCGCCCGGGCGTCCGCACCGGTCGCCCGCCGGACCTCAACGCTTTGCGTGTGCTCGCCGTCCGCGCCGTGGACCGGTTCGCCGAACCGAACGCTGAATGTCACGTCCGCCTGCGCGTCTCCGTCCAGGTCGAATCGGAAGGCGTACAACCCCTCCTCGTGGAAGGTGTCGGACGCCTTGACCCCCGCGTTCGGGTTCACGGTGAGGATCATGGCGACGTGCCCGGGACGTCCACGGAACAGATAGAAGTCACAGAGATTCAGCCGTGGATCACGCCGCGCGGTTGCGGTGTCGAAGTGGTGCGACACAGGAATGCCTTTCGCTCGCAACCCATCCAGTCGGGATGCCGGGTGTGGAGCCAACGCATTCGTGGTCCGATCCCGCGACCCGTAGCGGTGTCAGCGTACGGTGTGGAAGATCATTGTCAAGGAAGGTGCGCAGGGCACCCCATTTCGGACCGGCCTGCTCGCCGACGCGACTTCGGCGGGCCCAGCGGACGTCCACCTGCTTCAGTGCCCACCGTTGTGGCGATCCGCGCTGTCGATCAGCCGCTTGTACTGGGGGTTGTCCTCGATGAACCGATCGACGATGGGGCAGCGGATGCTGATCCTCGCGCCCTTCGCCTCCAGGTCGTCCAGGACACGGCGAATCAGTACTTTCGCGAGCCCCCGCCCCCGATACTCCTGCCGGATCGTGGTGTGTGTCAGGACATGCTGTCCCGCGACTTCCTCGTAGACGAGCAGTCCTGCGCTCTCGCCCCCGTAGCGCACCTCGTAGAACCGTCTCGCCGCGTCATTGACCACCTCGACCTGTGCATCCTCGGCCTGAGCCGGACTGTCTTCTTCTGCCATGTCGCCCACCTCTTTCTCGTTCAGCTCGCCGGACACGCGGTCCGGCTCCGGTCGGGCGCGCCTGTTCGGCCGGGCCAGCGGAAATCGGCACCCTTCACTCGGCCACCGGGGCGCTGACCCCAGGGCTGCGGCTTGGTCACGTACCGCACCAGTCTCCCCGCCGCGACGGCAGACCCTCAGCCAGGGCCTTGCCCAAAGTTCCGCAGACCCGGCCCTGGGCATGTCCGTCCGCGCCGACGACATGGGTTGCCGTGCGGCACGCAGGCATCGTCCGCCCGGCACACCGTGGGAGGAGCGCCGGAGGTCTCGACGCTCGTGTGACGCGGACACATCGGGTGTGCCGCTCAGGAGGCGGGGGTCGGCGCGCCGGTCGGCGCTGCCGTGTCGTCGGTACTGGCGCCGCCAGCGGTGCCGTCAGCGATGTCGGTGCCGGTCTCGCCGTCCGGCGCTCCGTGCGCGGCGGCGGGGGCGCCCACCAGGCCGGCTGCGGCGGCGGCGATCGCGCAGAAGCCGAGCGGGAGCAGGAAGGCCACGTTCAGCGGCATCAGGCGGGTCAGGGCGCCGATGACGGCCGGGCCGGCCAGCATGCCGAGATAGCCGACGCCGGCCACCCGGGAGACATTGACGCCCGCCGCCTCCTTGTCGATGTGCCCGGCGGCGCTGAACAGCTGCGGCACGCAACCCGACAGGCCGATCCCGAAAACCGTCCAGCCGGCCAGCGCCAGCGGTATCCACGGAGCGAAGACCACCGCGGCCATGCCCGCGGCGGCTGTCGAAGCGCCGACCCGGACCACCGCGACCGGGCCGAAGCGGGCAGAGACCCGGTCGGTGACCAGCCGGCCCGCGGTCATGGCGGTGGAGAAGGCGCCGTAGGCGAGGGCGGCGGTGGCAGCGGAGGCGCCCAGCACGTCCCGCAC
>NZ_FMCH01000224.1 GCF_900091855.1 Streptomyces sp. DvalAA-14 | reverse complement strand
CGCGGCTCCGGCTACGCCCTGGTGGTGTCGGCCGGCATCGGCGGCGGCTTCGCCCCGGCCGCGCCGGTGGGCTCGCTGGCGGTGGCAGCCGCGATCGTGGCGGCCGACCTCGGGGCGCAGACCCAGGAGGGCTTCGTGCCGGTCGCCGAGCTGGGTTTCGGGATCTCCGAGCATCTTCCGCCACCGGGGCTGGCCCGCGCCGTCGCCAGCGCGCTGGGGGCCGCCTACGGGCCCGTGCTGACCGTGTCCACGGTGACCGGCGGCGCCGATCGCGCCGCCGAGCTGAGCGGGCGTCATCCCGGCGCCGTCGCCGAGGCGATGGAGGGCTTCGGCGTGGCGGAGGCGGCAGCGGCGGCGGGGGTGCCCGTGCTGGAGATCCGCGCGGTGTCGAACGCGGTCGGGCCCCGGGACCGGGCGGCCTGGCGGATCGGCCCGGCGCTGGCCGCACTGACCACGGCTTTCGAGCGGCTCCCGGCCGCCCTGGCCGACTTCGGGGCACCGGCCGCCACCGCGGACGGCGCCGGGAAGCTCCCACCGGTACTGGAGGTTGAGGCTGAACATGGCTGACGTCAACGCGCTGCACATCGCGTACTCCCCCTGCCCGAACGACACCTTCGTCTTCCACGCCTGGGCGCACGGCCTGGTCCCGGACGCGCCCCCGCTCGACGTCACCTTCGCCGACATCGACATCACCAACGGGATGGCCGAGCGCGGCGAGTTCGACGTGCTGAAGGTGTCCTACGCGGTGCTGCCGTGGGTGCTCGACGAGTACGCGCTGCTGCCCTGCGGCGGCGCGCTGGGGCGGGGCTGCGGCCCGCTGGTGCTGACCCGGGAGGCCGGCCTGGACCTGTCCGGCCGGACGGTGGCGGTGCCGAGCGAGCGTTCGACCGCGTATCTGCTGTTCCGGCTGTGGGCGGCCGAGCAGGTGGCCGGCGGGGTGGGCGCGATCGTGGTCATGCCGTTCAACGAGATCATGCCCGCGGTACGGGACGGCCGGGTGGACGCGGGCCTGGTCATCCACGAGGCCCGCTTCACCTATCAGAACTACGGCCTGCACAAGCTCGCGGACATGGGCGAGCACTGGGAGTCCACCACCGGGCTGCCCATCCCGCTGGGCGCGATCATCGCCAAGCGCTCGCTGGGCAAGGAGCGGCTGCACGCGCTGGCCGACGCGGCCCGCACCTCCGTCCGGATGGCCTGGGACGACCCGGCGGCCTCCCGGGCCTATGTGCTGGCGCACTCCCAGGAGATGGACCCGGCCGTCGCCGACCAGCACATCGGGCTGTACGTGAACGAGTTCTCCGCCGACCTGGGCGAGGACGGCTACGCGGCCGTACGGGGACTGCTGACCCGGGCCGCGGCCGAGGGGCTCGTCCCGCCGCTCGCGGAGGACGCGCTGGCCTGGTGAGCCGTTCGGGTTTTCGAATGGCGCGGGCCGGATTTCACGAGATGGCCGAAAATCGTCGGCTCATCAGGCCGGAATTCACCGAAATGCTTTACCGGAAGCAGCCCTTCCGGTAAAGCACCGAAAAGCGAGCACGGCCTCGGGCCATGGCGGTCAGACGTCCAACTGGTCCGCCACCACCCGCAGGACCGAGGCAATCTTGGCCCCGTGCGCCTTGTCCGGATACCTGCCGCGCTGAAGCGAACGCGCGACCTCTTCCAGCAATGTGGTGAGGTCCTGCACGATGGGCAGCAGTTCGTCGGGCTTGCGGCGCTGCGCCGCGGCAACCGAGGGGGCGGGGTCGAGCAGGGTCACCGAAAGTGCCTGATCACCGCGCTGTCCCGCCACGACGCCGAATTCCACGCGCTGGCCGGGCTTCAGGGCGTCAACGCCTTCGGGCAGCACCGAGGAGTGCACGAAGACATCGCCGCCGTCGTCGCGGGAGAGAAAGCCGAAGCCCTTCTCGCTGTTGAACCACTTGACCTTGCCGGTAGGCACGTCCGACCTCGTCCTCATTGCTCGAAACCTCATCGGTACAACAGATCAGCGGGTCCACCGGAGACCCGCTGGCACCAGGCTAATGGCCCGCCGCCGTGTGACAAGACGCCGCGGTCCCGATGCACGGTCCACGACGCCACGCAACGGATCTACCCTTGTCGGGTGAGCAAACAAACCATGGGCGCCGGTGACCTGCTGGTGCGGATCGGCGCGATCGTGTTCCTCGTCGGGGCGGTCGGCACACTGGCGACCGTCGCGCCGCTGCTGCTGGACACCCGGCGACTGCCGACGCCGGCCTATTTCGTGTCCATGCTGATGGCGGTGGGCCTGGCGCTGGCCCTCGGCGGGCTGCTGCGCTCCGCGCTGGCCCAGCGGCAGGCGGCGCAGGTGCCGCCCGGTCCGGAAGCGGGCGGTCAGACCGCCGCGGAGCTGTAGGCGGCGAACCACGCGGGGAACTCGGTGAGGTCGTCCAGCACCACGTCGGCGCCGGCCGCCCGCAGCTCCGCCGCGGCGCACGGCCCGGTGGCCACCGCGACCGACAGCGCGCCCGCCACCCGGGCGCCGCGCACGTCACCGATGTGGTCGCCGACGTAGACGCTCGCGCCGTACTCGATCAGCGCCTCCGCCTTGGCCTCGGCCCACAGCCAGCCGCGCACCTCGGCGTCGATCCCGACGTGCGTCAGGTGCAGCCGCGCGTTCGGCTCGTACTTCGCGGTGACCACCACCGCCCGGCCGCCGGCCTCCTGGACGGCCCGGACGGCCTCCACCGCGCCCCGCATCGCCCGGGACGGCGCGATCGCGTGGTCCGGATACAGCGTCCGGTAGCGCTCCCCGACCGCCTCGATGTGCTCGGCGGGGAACCAGTGGGCCAACTCCTCGTCCAGCGGCGGTCCGAGCCGGGTGACCGCCAGCGCCGAGTCGATGAACACACCGGTCTCCAGGGCCAGCCGGTCGAACGCCGCCTTGATGCCGGGCCGCGAGTCGATCAGTGTCATGTCGAGGTCGAAGCCGACGGTGAGCGGGGCGAGGTCGTTGATCACGCCGCCCATTGTCCCCCGGGAGGTCAAGGGGGTGCGGCGCCGGGTGCGGGCCGGGGGCGGGCCCCCGGCCCGGCCGGTCGAGGCGCCCGCGCAACGCGTCGGCGGGCGCGGCGCGTTACGCCGTCCGGCGGGCCCGCCACACCAGGTACAGGGCGGATCCGACGGCGGCGATACGGATGGTGGCCGGCAGGGCGTCCTGGATGGCCGGGCCGAGCTGGCCCTGGGCGATGGGCGTGCTCCACTTGCCCACGTCGCGCCCCCACCAGCCACGACCAGCATGCCCGCGGCGGCGGCGCCCGGGATGCCGAGGATGCCGAATTTGGCCTGCGGGCGGGTGAGCCGCCGCGACAGGTAACCCATCAGCCAGCCCAGACCCATCGGGATGAGTGAGCCGATCACGGCGCCGGCCACGAGCAGAGCGGCGGCCAGCAGCAGCACCGGGCTGCCCCAGCTCTTGGCGCCGGCCGGCCGCGCACCGGGCAGCCGCGGCAGCCAGCGGCGGGCGCGGCCGGGCGCGGTCCCGGCGACCTCTTCCGCCGGGGCGCCCGGTTCCTGCGCCGGGGCGGGCACCAGGCGCTTGCGCAGGACCGGCTGATCGTCCTGGGCCAGTTCCTCGTCGTCGAAGGGGATGGTGATGCCGCCGGTCATCCCGGGCAGTCCGGCCAGCTCGTCCCCGGCCCGCATCCGCTCGCCGGGGCCTTCGACGCGCCACCAGTCGGTGCCGGCATCGCCGCCCGGGGCCGCCCCGGACCGCGGCCCGGGCTTGGCGGACGGCCCGTAGTAGCCGAGCGGCGGCTGCGCGGACGGCGGCTCGGGCTCGGTACGCCCGCCGCCGAGGCCCTGCCCTCCGCCGCCGGCGGTACTGCCGGCCGCCGCCTCCACCACCGCGTCGGGCGCACCCATACGGTCCAGGATGCGGCGGACGGTGGCCGGGCTGTCGGTGGCGCCGCGCTCCCGGTCGATGTCCTTGCGCAGCTGGGTGACCAGCCGCATCCGCTGGGCGGCCGGCAGCGCGGTCTGCGCCAGGTCGCCGACCCGGCTCAAGTAGTCGAACACCAGCTGATCGCTCTCGACGCCCACCGCCAAGCCCCCTTCCACCGCGCCCGGTTCAGTCTTCCGGCGACTTTCCCCCGACGGTACCGGGCCGACGGGGCGGCTGTCCGCAGCCGACGGGCGCGCCCGGACATTCGACCGGTGCGGCTAATGTGGGACGGATGAGGAGTGAAGGCGGACCCACCGGCCCGCGCACCCTGGCGGAGGACCTGCGCGCACGAGACGACGCGGCGCTGGCCCTCCTCCTGCGCGCCCGCCCCGATCTCCTGACCCCGGTCCCGAACGACCTCACCCAACTCGCCACCCGCGCCGCCACCCGCACGTCGGTGCTGCGCACGCTGGACCGGCTCGACACCTTCACCCGGCAGGTCGCCGAGGCCCTCGCGGTCTCCGCCGACCCGAGCGACGAGGCGTCGCTCCGCGCCCTGATGACGGGCCGCCCGGCGCCGCCCACCGCGGGCGCCGAAGCGGATCCGCCGAGAGACGCCGCCGGCGACCAAGCCGGGCGCAACCCG
>NZ_FMCH01000286.1 GCF_900091855.1 Streptomyces sp. DvalAA-14 | reverse complement strand
CCCCTCCGCCGGCGACAGCCGAGCCCCGCAGGGGCGCGGGGAACTGCGCGGGCAACCACCCACCGGCGGAAGATCCCGGCTCCGCGTCGAGCCGACGCCCCCGTCGGGACCGCCAGGGCCGGCCGCTCAGGCCACCGCTCAGGCCGGCTCGGCCGCCGCGGTCGGCGGCTCGCTCGTGGTGGCGGAGAGCAGTTGGGGTGCGTCGGCCAGTACCAGGCCCGCCGCGCCGCGTACTTCGGCGCCGTCGCCGAGGCCACCGGTGACGATTTCCACGCTCTCGGCGGCCGACGGCAGGGTATGGCGCCGGACGCCCGCCCGCATCGGGTCCAGGATGTCGTCGCCGGCGCCGGCCAGATCCCCGCCGACCACGATGAGGCTGGGGTTGAGCAGCGTCACCAGGGTGGACAGCGCGCGGCCCACCGCGTCGCCGGCGTCCCGGATCGCCCGCAGCGCCCCGGTGTTGCGGCGCCGGATCAGTTCGGGCAGGTCGCGGGCCGCGACCTGCTGGCCCCAGCTGTCCGACAGCAGCCGGGCGATGGCGACCGGGCTGGCCACCGTCTCCAGGCAACCGCGGTTGCCGCAGCGGCAGATGAGTCCGTCGGTGATCAGCGGCAGGTGCCCGATCTCGCCGGCCAGCCCGCGGGCGCCCAGCAGCAGCCGCCCGTTGCTGACGATGCCCGCGCCGATGCCGGCCGACAGGCGGACGTAGACCATGTCGCCGGACTGCCGTCCGGCGCCGTACATCCGCTCGGCCAGCGCCCCGGCGTTGGCGTCGTTGGTGACGCGGACCGGCAGCGAGGTGCGGCGCCGCAGTTCACCGGTGAGGTGCATGCCGACCCAGCCGGGCATGATGCCCTCGGCGCCGAGCGCGCCGCTGTTCTTCTCCACCGGGGAGGCGATGCCCGCGCCGATGCCGAGCACCCGGGCCCGGGCCACCCCGGTCTCCTGGAGGGCGCGGCCGACCAGGACGGCGACCAGGTCGAGGGTCTCCTCGGGTGCCCGGTCCACTTCCTTGGCCACCCAGTGCTCCCAGAGCACCGCCCCGAACAGGTCGCACAGGATGACCCGTACATGCTGGTGGCCGATGTCCGCGCCGATCGCGTAGCCGGCGCTCGGGACCAGCGACAGGGACTGCGCGGGCCGGCCGGTGCGCCGGGGCTCCGGCTCCTCGGGGCCCTCGTCCTCGGTGACCAGGCCGATCGCGATGAGATCGGCGATCAGCGAGGAGACGGTGGCCCGCGACAGGCCGGTGACCCGGACCAGTTCGGGACGGCTGCTGCGCGGGGTGGTGTGCAGGGCCTCCAGGACCCGCAGCCTGCCCACCTCGCGCAGGTTCACTGGCGTGTCGATGATGCCCCCCGGGGTGTGTACGTACGGTGAACCTGTTCGCACCGTGCCTTGTCGCCGTTCCTTCCGTCAAGAGCCTTGACTTATGCATGAGTTCAGGCAGAAACTCGCGAACTGTTCTATCCGGCGCAATGACTTTCAGTCGATGCCGGATGAATAACGATTCGCCCCCGCCAGGAGGACGTACGTGACGACGACCCCACCCCCGCCTTTGCGGATCGGCATGGTCGGCCATGCTTTCATGGGCGCCGCGCACTCCCACGCGTGGCGTACCGCCGGCCGCTTCTTCGACCTGCCGCGCCGCGTCGAACTCACCGCCGTCTGCGGCCGGTCCGAACCGGGCGTGCGCCGGGCCGCGGCCCGCTACGGCTGGGAGTCCCACGAGACCGACTGGCGGCGGCTGGTCGAGCGGCCCGACATCGACGTGGTGGACATCTGCACGCCCGGCGACACCCACGCGCAGATCGCGCTGGCGGCGCTGGCCGCCGGCAAGCACGTGCTGTGCGAGAAGCCGCTGGCCAATTCGGTGGCCGAGGCCGAGGAGATGGCCGCCGCGGCCGAACGGGCCCGCGCCGGCGGCGTACGGTCCATGGTGGCCTTCAACTACCGCCGGGTGCCGGCCCTGGCGCTGGCCCGCCGCCTCATCGCGGAGGGCCGGCTCGGCACCGTCCGGCAGGTGCGGGCCAGTTACCTGCAGGACTGGCTGGTCGACCCGGAGTTCCCGCTGGCCTGGCGGCTGCGCAAGGAGCGGGCCGGGTCGGGGGCGCTCGGCGACCTGGGCGCGCACAGCATCGACGCGGCGCAGTTCCTGACCGGGCAGCGGATCGTCTCGGTCGGCGCGCTGCTGGAGACCTTCGTCACCGAGCGCCCGCTGCCCGCGCAGGCCAGCGGCCTGTCCGGGACGGCGTCCTCCGAGCGCGGCCAGGTGACGGTGGACGACGCGGCGCTGTTCACCGCGCGCTTCGACGGCGGCGCGATCGGGGTGTTCGAGGCGACCCGGTTCGCCACCGGGCACAAGAACGCGATGCGGATCGAGGTCAGCGGCTCGGCCGGCAGTCTCGCCTTCGACGCCGAGTCGCTCAACGAACTCGCCTTCTACGACCGTTCGGAGGACGCCGGGACCGCCGGATTCCGCCGCGTCCTGGTGACCGAACCGACCCACCCCTACCTCGACGCCTGGTGGCCGCCGGGCCATCTCCTCGGCTACGAGCACACCTTCACCCATCAGGTGCGCGACTTCGTGACGGCGGTCGCCGACGGCACCGATCCGCAGCCGTCCTTCGCGGCGGGCCTGCGGGTGCAGCGGGTGCTGGCCGCTGTCGAGTCCAGCGCCGCGGCCCTCGGCGTGCACATCCCCGTCATGCTCCCCGCCACGTCCTGACCACCTCCGGAGGATGCTCATGGCCCGTCCCGTCACCCTCTTCACCGGCCAGTTCGCGGATCTGCCCTTCACCGAGGTGTGCCGGCTCGCCGCCGAATGGGGCTACGACGGCCTGGAGATCGCCTGCTGGGGCGACCACTTCGACGTGGAGGCGGCGCTGGCCGACGACGCCTATCTCCCGCGGCTGCGCGACACGCTGGACCAGCACGGGCTGCGCTGCTGGACGATCTCCTGCCACCTGACCGGCCAGGCGGTGTGCGACCACCCGATCGACGAGCGGCACCAGGGCATCCTGCCGGCCAGGATCTGGGGCGACGGCGAGCCCGAGGGGGTCCGCCGGCGGGCCGCCGAGGAGATCAAGAACACCGCGCGGGCCGCCGCCGCCTTCGGGGTCGAGACGGTGGTGGGCTTCACCGGCTCCTCGATCTGGCACACGGTGGCGATGTTCCCGCCGGTGCCGCCGGCCATGATCGACCGCGGCTTCGCCGACTTCGCCGACCGCTGGAACCCGATCCTGGACGTCTTCGACGAGGTGGGGGTGCGGTTCGCCCACGAGGTGCACCCCAGTGAGATCGCCTACGACTACTGGACGACGGTGCGGGCGCTGGAGGCGATCGGGCACCGTCCGGCCTTCGGCCTCAACTTCGATCCCAGCCATTTCGTGTGGCAGGACCTGGATCCGGTGGGATTCCTCTACGACTTCAAGGACCGCATCTACCACGTGGACTGCAAGGAGTCCGTCAAGCAGCTGAACGGGCGAAACGGCAGGCTCGGTTCGCACCTGCCGTGGGGCGACCCGCGCCGCGGCTGGGATTTCGTGTCCACCGGGCACGGGGACGTGCCGTGGGAGCCGGTGTTCCGGATGCTCAACAGCATCGGCTACGACGGCCCGATCTCGGTGGAGTGGGAGGACGCCGGCATGGACCGGCTGCTGGGCGCGCCCGCCGCGCTCGCGCACGTCCGGGCGCTGGCCGCGATCGAACCGCCGGCCGCCTCTTTCGACTCCGCGTTCAGCTCCTCCTCCTGACCGGGGGCCGCCGGGTCCGCCCGGCGGCCCCGCCCCGGGTGGGGTGCGGCGGGCCGCCGTGTCGGCGGCCCGCCGCAGGCCCGGGCCGCCCTACGAGGCGGCCGCGTACACGTACAGCTCGTGCACCGACATGTACAACCCGCCCGCCTCGGTGTTGACGATCTTGAGGTAACGGGCGTCCACCGGGGAGAAGTTCAGAGTCATGACACCGCCCGTGGTGTACGGGGTGGTGTCGGCGAGGCTGAGCACCGTGGTCCAGGTGGAGTTGTCGGTGGAGACCAGCAGGTCGGCGGCGCTGGGTACGTCGCCGCTGGACGCGGAGGCGTCCCACACGATCTTGTCGATCGTGTGCGCCGCGCCGAGGTCCAGGCCGTAGTACATGCCCGGCTGCCGGAGCGCGTCGGTACTCCACCGGGTACTGGGGTTGCGGTCGAAGGCGTTCGCCGGATTGCCAGTGGCCGGATTGGTGAACCCCTGCCAGCCGTCGGTGGGCAGTTCGCCCGAGCCGGCGCCCGCCGCGAAGGCGGCCCCGAGGTTGGCGGCCAGCAGCGCGGCCAGGCCCACCTGGGCCGGCAGGGCGTTCTTGGCCGGCCACCGCAGTTGGTCCACGACGACCGAGCCCTCGCCCCGGCGGCTCTGCCACAGCGCGCTGCCCGCGGTGAAGCCGACCATGCTCTGCGCGGCTCTGCCGTACTTGGTCTGCTCGTTGCCCGCGCTGAACAGGCTCCAGGCCACCGCCCGGGTGTCCGCCGCGCTCTGCCCGCCCTTGCCCGCCACGGTCCACGCCACCAGTGCGGCGCCGGCGCCGGGCCAGTCCAGGTCGGCGTTGTTGAGGCCGGTGGTCAGGGCCGAGCGGCCGGTGACGACGGCGCCGTGCTGGTGGTCGGCGTCGACCGCGGTGAGGGTCGCGCCGGACGGCAGGAAGGGCGCCACCGACGGCAGCGTGTCCGGGGTGGCCCCGTTGACCCACAGGGTGCCGCCGGCGCGCAGCCACCCGGTGACGTCGGAGGCCGCCGCCCGGAGCGCGGCCAGCGGCGTCTCGTTGCCGGGCGAGGCGTCCACCAGCAGGATGTCCAGGTCCGCCAGCGCCGCCGCGTCGACGGTCGTGAGCGCGGTCAGCTCGACGGCGGCGGCCTTGAGGGTGAGCGCCACCGCGCCCTGGGGGTCGGCGGCGAGTGTCCCCAGGCGCCGGGTGGCCGCGGCCGGCGCCGCCACGTATCCGAGCAGGTTGCGCAGCAGCCGGGCCGCGATCGGCTCGGCCGCCCGGGCGGCGACGACCGGGTACTGGCACAGCAGGTAGCGGCCCTTGCCGAAGCGGGCCTCGGCGAGCGCGGTCGCGGCCAGTGCGGGTCCGGCGTCGGCGAGCGAGAGCAGGCTGCCGAACCGGGGCTTGAGCAGCACCGTGGACGTGACCAGTTCGTCCTGCGTCTGCCACCAGCGCAGATCCTCGGCGCCGATGCCGGCCAGCACCGGGTGGTGCGGCGCGGCGACATGGGTGACGGTCTGCGCGCTGCCGGTGGTGAACTGCGGCCAGGGCAGCAGTTGCGGGAAAGCGGCCTGCGCGAGCACCAGCACCTGGCCGCCGGCCGCGGCGAAGGCGCTCACCGCGGCGCCGTCCGCGCCCTTGACGGCCGGATCGGCGCCCTCGGCGATCACCAGCACCTCACCGGTCGCCGGGTCCGGCAGTGCGGTGAGGTCGGGCAGGGTGCGGGCGGTGACGCCCAGCGCGGTGAGCGCCGCGGTGGTGGCCGCGCCCGCCGCTCCCTCCAGCACCGCGGCCTGCAGGGCGACGCCGAGCGTCGCGGGGGCCGCCGGGTACAGGGTGATCGCGGCCTCGTCGGTGAACTGCCGCCGGCCGCCGAGTTCCACGGTGACCTGCCAGGTGGCGGGGGTGTCCGCGCGGACGGTCGGCAGCGCCAGAGTCGTCGGCAGGGTGACACGGCCGGTCGCCGGTACGGTCGCGGTGGCACGGCCGCCGCGGGTGGGGACGCCCTTGCCGCGGACCGACCAGGAGACGGTCAGCCGCGCCGGCCGGCCGGTGTCGTTGCACAGCATCAGGTCCCGGTCCAGCGCCGCGCCGCCGGCGAAGTGGGTGCGGTAGTCCAGCGGGTAGGCGGCGACCGGCTGGAAGACCCGGGTCACCGCCGGGTGGATGGGGTTGGGCTCCCAGTCCGGCAGGCCGCGCTGGAAGCCGGGGTTCAGGGTGGCGGCGAAGGCGCCGACCCGCTTCAGCCGCGGCCCGGAGCCGCCGGGATCGGCGGCGGGCCGGGACGTGCCGTTGAAAGGCAGCGGGCGGTTGCCGTACCAGACCGTGTTCCAGGGCGAGATGGCGGTGATGCCCGCGTACCGGAAGCCCTCGATCTGGGCCCGGACGGTGAGCGCGTGCGCGGCCCACAGTCCGTCCGGGCTCGCATAGGCGTCCGGGCCGCCGAGCGCGCTGACGTCGGCCGGGTTGGCGTAGTACATCGAGCTGAACTCGCTGATCAGAAACGGCTTCTTGCGGTCCCACTCGCCGCCGCGCGGCTGTCCTGGGGCCAGCGCCCTGGCCGACTGCGGGATCGCGGTGCTCCCGGTGGTGATCTCCAGCGGGTAGTGCGTGCTGCGCAGGTCGCCGGCGCTCTGCGGGTCGCCGTCACCCTCGAAGTACACCGGCCGGGTGGTGTCCTGGGCCAGCACCGGGGCCTTGAGGGCCGCGACCTGCGGGGCGTAGCCCTGTCCGAAGGCGGCCAGCATCTCGTTCTCCGCGCTCCAGGCGATGATCGAGGGGTGGTTGCGGTCGCGGACCGTGCGGTCGGTGAGGTGGGTGGCGCAGTTGGCCCAGAAGTCGGCGGCGCCCATGGCGTAGTTGCCGGACGAGCCGTAGATGCCGGACTCGCCGACGATCAGCATGCCGAGCTCGTCGGCGACGTCGTAGTACACCGGCGGGTAGGGCATGGCGTGCAGCCGCATGTAGTTGACGCCCGCGGCCCGTGCCATGGTCATCCACAACTCGGCGTAGGCGCGGCTGTTCTGGATCGAGCCCATGTAGTGCCAGGAGTCGCCGCGCAGCAGCAGCGGCGATCCGTTGAGCAGCAACGCGGGTCCGTCCACGGTGACTTCGCGGAAGCCGAAGCGGTTGCTGCTGGAGTCCAGCACCCTGCCCCGGGCGCCGTCCCGGACGTCGGCGCGCAGTTCGTACAGATGCGGGTCGTCGGGGCCCCACAGCCGGGGGTTCCGCCAGCGGGTCGAGGCGCTGACGGTGGCGGTGCCGCCGGCCGGGACGGTGGCGCTGTGGGTGAGCCGCAGCACCTGGCGGGGGCCGTCCCAGACGGTGTGGTCGACGCTGACGGTGGCGGCCGCCGGGCCGTCGTTGCGCAGCACGCTGACGGCGGTGAGGGTGCCGCCGGTGACCGAGGTGGTGATCGCGGTGTCGGTGACCGAGACGGGATCACGGGCCAGCAGCCACACGTCCTGCCAGATGCCGGCCGCGCTCTGGCCCCACCACGAGCCGGCCGGGTGGTGGAAGCCGTCGGCCTGCCGGGCGCCGGCGCCGGGCGAACGCACCAGCAGGTGCACGGTGTTGGCGCCGCCGAACACCACCTGGTCGGTGACGTCCGCCTCGAACGGCAGCAGCCCGTCGGCGTGGTGGGCGACCTGCACACCGCCGACGAAGACGGTCGCCTCGAAGTTGACCGCTTCGAAGCGCAGCACGATCCGCTGGCCGCGGCGGTTCCCGGGCACGGTGAAGGTGCGGCGGTACCAGGCGGTGTCGATGTCGTCCCAGTCGGCGGGCGTGCCGAACAGGTCGTACGCGTCCCACGGCGTGGCGAACGGCCCGGCGGTCATGTTCCATTCGGCGGGCACCGGAATGGTGGCCCAGCCGTCGGCGGCCGGCGGCCAGGCGGCACCGGCGGCCGCGGGCAGGAAGTCCCAGGTGCCGTTGAGGGACTGGAGCACCCGGTCGCCGCCGGTACGCGGCACGGGTACCTGCCCGGTGGCGGCCGCGGCGGCCTGGGCGGCCCCCAGCGGCAGGGCGACCGCTGCGGCGGTGGCGGCGCCGAGGGTGAGGAAACGGCGGCGGGTGGGGACGAGGGCGGAGCCCGGAGTGCTTTTGACAACGTTGTCGGAAGCGGGCTGTTCCATCGGGTGAGGCCTCCCATGGGGTGTCTGCGTGGTGCGGGGGCCGGTCTCCGGGGTGGGAGACCGGCCCCCTGTCGTGCGCCGGCCGAGGGCCGGCCCGGCCGGGGGTTCAGCCGGTGCTGTTCGACCGGCCGTGTTCAGCCGGTGCCGTTCGACCGGTGCCGTTCGACCGGTGCTGCTCGACCGGCGGTGCTCGACCGGCCCTGTCGCGCCGGGGTGTTCGGCCGGCCGGTCGGGCGATCGGCCGGCCGGCTCGGTGGCCGGTCCCCGCGGGGATCAGCCGCCGATCGCCACCGACCACAGGTGCATGGCCACTTGGTGGTCGACCTGGGCCTTGCTGACGTTCGGCAGGGTGATGGCCTCGACGGTCTTGCCGGGGAGCAGGTCCACCGTGGAGGCGTAGATGTGCACGGTCTGGTTCTGGTGACCGCCGCCGTTGTTCAGATACGGCGTGCTGGCGGCGATGTCGCTGCCCTGGGCGGCGGAACCGGACCACCAGTCGGCGAGCGCCAGCGCGTAGGTCTGGGTGCTGCCGTCGGTGTAGACGATGGTGCCGCTGCCCGAGGTGGCGCCGAAGGCGCTGGTGCCGACGAAGCCCAGCTTGCTCCCGGTGCCGGTGATCTCGATGGCCTGGCCGCCGGCCACCGCGTTGTCCGGCTGGCCGGTACCGGCGGTGGCCGGCCACGGGAAGGACACCCCGTCGTGCACGGTGCTCTGGCCGGAGTTCCAGCCCGCCGCGGCCAGCGCCTGCTGCGAGAAGCTGGCGCCCTCGCCGTCCAGGTTGCCGACGGTGGTGTTGTTGTCGTCGCTGATGCCGGGGTTGTTGTAGGCGGCGGCCAGCGAGGCGTACGGCACGGTCACCGGTGCCTGGGCGTCGATCTCACCACCGGGGGCGGTGACACTGGCGTTCAGGGTGAAGGAGTCCGGGTCGGTGCCGGCCGGGACCGTCACCTGCCAGGTGGTGGTGGCCTTCTGGCCCGGGGCGACCTCCGGGAAGGTCGCCGGGGTGGTCGCGGTTGCGGTCCAGCCGGCCGGGGTGTTCAGCGCGACGGTGACGTTGTCGGCCGGGGAGGTGCTGCCGTTGGTGTAGACGGTGGTGGCGGTCAGTGTGCTGCCCGCCTTGGCGATCGGCAGCGCCTGCAGCGTCAGCGTGTTGTGCACCACGATCGCGGCCGAGCCGGTGACGCCGCCGACAGTCGCCGAGATGGTGGCCACGCCGTCGGCCACCGCGTGCACCAGACCGTTCTTGTCCACGGTGGCGACCGCGGGATCGCTGCTGTGGTAAGTGGTCTTGGCGGTGCTCAGGTCCACGAAGGACTGGTCGTTGTTGACCGCCTCGACCACGTTGTCCGCGGTGATGGACTGGTCGCGCTGCTCGCGGGTCGGGTCGGTGTCGTCCTTGATCCACTTGTTCTTGGCGGCCAGGCTGAAGGTGTCGCCGGCGTTGTAGACGACGCTCTCCGGCTGCACGGTCACCGTCTGCACCGTGGGGGTGAGGGTGCCGTTGATCTTGACCTTCGCGGTGCCGGCTATGTGCGCGGAGTCACTGCCGAGCTGGAACGCGTAGGTGCCGTTGTAGACCGTCTGCCGGGACTGCGCGGCGTCCCAGAAGGACAGGTCGGCGGCCTTGACGGTGATGTTCAGGTGCTGGCTCTTGCCGGGCTTGAGCTCCTTGGTCTTGGCGAAGCCGACCAGTCGCTTCTGCGGCAGCTGTACGCCGGGGACGGTGAAGGGGGTGGCCGCGTAGAGCTGGGCGACGGTGGCACCCGCGACCTTGCCGGTGTTGGTCACGTCGACGCCGATCTTCACCGAGCCGTCCGGCGTGATCTGGGTCTTGTTGGCGGTGACCCCGGACAAGGAGAACTTGCTGTAGCTCAGGCCGTAGCCGAAGGGGTAGGTCGGCACGCCGGTGAAGTACTGGTAGGTGCGGCCCAGACCGCCGGTCTCGCTCGGGGTCAGGCCGTAGTTCTGCTTGTCGGGCAGCTGCGAATCGTCCTTGTACCAGGTGAAGTTGAGGTGCCCGGACGGGTTCTGCTTGCCGAACAGCACGTCGGCGAGCGCGGTGCCCTGGTCCTGGCCGTTGTAGCCGCTGAAGACGATCGAGGAGACACCTGAATCGGCGGCCTGCTCGGCCTGGATGTCCACCGGGCCGTCGGACTGGATCACCAGGGCGAGCTTTTTGTTGCCCAGCGCCGCCGTCTGGTTGATCAGCGAGTCGTAGTTGCCGGGCATGTCGAGGTTGTCCCGGTCGTTGCCCTCGTCGCCGTTGGCCTGGGTGGTGCCGACGAAGACCACCACGAGGTCGGCAGCCTGGATGTCGGCCTTGGTCTTGTCGGACAGCACCGCGTCGGTGGTGGCCGTGGAGGAGGTGCCGGCCGCGTCGTAGACCACGGAGGCGGTGGGGTTGACCGCGTAGATCGCGTTCTTGATGCCCTGCGCCGGGCTGGTCTTGTGGTCGGGGTCACCCGAGTACAGGCCGAGCGAGGTGGTGTTGGCGAGGTCGCCGAGGATCACCACCTTCTTGGTCTTGGACAGATCGGCGGGCAGCAGCGCCCCGGCTCCGGCGGCCGGCGCGTCGTTCTTCAGCAGCACCAGCGAGTTGTCGGCGACCTTGGTGGCCAGCGCCTGGTGGGCGGGGCTTTCCACCTGGTCCTTGGTGATGCCGGTGTACGCCACCTTGCTCGCCGGGTCGAACTCCCCGGTGGCCATCCGGACGGTGAACACCTTCACCAGCGCGGTGTCGATGACCCCCTCGCTGAGGGCGCCGGCGTTGATGGCCTCCTCGATGTTGGCGGTGGTGGCCTCGTCGCCGGTGCAGTTGAGATCGGTGCCGGCCCGCAGCGAGTACGCCTCGGCGCCGGCCTGGCCGGACATCGTGGTGCCGGTGGACGTCTGGGTCCAGGTCGGATTGTCCTTGTGGTCGGTGGTCCAGCCGGGCGGGGCCCAGTCGTGACCGCCCGGGAACAGGCGCCAGTTGGTGCCGACCGCGCCGCAGTCGGAGGTGATGTACCCGTTGAACCCGTAGGTGCGCTGGGCGAGTTCGTTGGTGGTGTACGTGTCGGAGGTCGACGGGGTGCCGTTGATGGCGTTGTACGAGGTCATCAGGCCCGCGACATGCGCGTCCTCGATCAGGCTGCGGAACTGGGCGGTGTAGTAGTCGCGCAGGTCCGTGTCGTTGACGTCGGAGCTGATGCCGGTGCGGTTGTCCTCGACGTTGTTCAGCGCATAGTGCTTGGCGGTGGCGGCGACTTTCAGATAGCCGGTCTGCGAGGTGCCGTCCTGGTTGTTGCCCTCGTAGCCGTCGATGAACTGGCCGGCCATCTGGCCGACGAAGTACGGGTCCTCACCGAAGGCCTCGTCGGTGCGGCCCCAGCGCGGGTCCCGGTCGAGGTTGACGGTCGGCGCCCAGTACGTGAGGTCGCCGTAGTCGTCGGCGGACGGGCCGAGGTTGTTCTGCCCGGTGCCGAAGAGGGACTTGTCCAGGAAGCCGCGCGCCTCGTCGGAGATCGCGGTGCTCTCCTGGTACATCAGGTCCTTGTCCCAGGACATCGAGGAGGCGAAGTTCGTCGGGAAGCTGGTGGAGTGCACCCCGCCCTGGACCCCGCCGTTGTTCTGGTCGGCGCCGAGCTGGTTGATGCCGTGCTGGCCCTCGCTCCAGTACGTGTACTGCTGGACGCCGAGCCGGGGGATGGCCGGGCCGCTGTTGGTGCTGAGCTGCTGCACTTTCTCCTGCAGCGTCATCCGGGACACCAGGTCCGCGGCCCGCTCCTGGAACGAGTAGCCGGTGTCCAGGTAGACCGGGGTGGTGCTCGCCGTCGCACTCGGTGCCTGGGCCAGCGCCGTACCGCCGTAGCCGGCGCTGAGTCCGACCGCGCACGCCATGGCGCAGACCGCGGCCAGTCCGGCCCGCCGGCGCTCTCGCTTGTGCATCCCGCCTCCGTCGTCATCGAGCAGGGGATCCGGTTTGCTTCGGAGTTACGTGCAAGTCCGAAGAAAGTCCGGGGCTTGCGTTATCAATGGGGCAGTTTGTTGCCTGCTTTGACTGAGCGTCAAGAGTCGTGACGCGACTGTCCGGCGTTTGTTTTGACTGATGCCGACAAAACCACCGAAGCCATCGCCGGCACGCGGCCGGTCGGCTCAAGGCCGGTCACGGCCGCGCAGCCGGGGGGTGAACGTGGCGTGGAAGATGGTGGACGCCGCGCCGACCGCTGCCGCCTCGGCGCTGAGCACCGAGCGCTCCACCTCCACCCGCCGCAGCCGGCGCGCGGTGGGGAACTCGTTGACCACCCGGCTGATCTCGTCCAGGTAGTAGCGGGCGGTGTCGTCGGTGAAGAACGGGCCGCCCAGCACGATCAGGTCGATGTCGAGCAGATCCACCAGGCCGAGCGCGCCGCGCCCGACCGCCTCGGCCACCGCCCGGATCGCGGC
>NZ_FMCH01000142.1 GCF_900091855.1 Streptomyces sp. DvalAA-14 | reverse complement strand
ACAGCGTCGTCCTGACGACCCCGCCCCTACGAGGGCGACAAGACCACCTTCCACTGGACGACCGACGCGCCCGACCCGAAGAACTGGATCGGCGTCTACGACGGCAGCCGGCTGCCCGGCGTCGGCTCCTCGCTGGTGTGGGACTACACCCCCGCCCCGTCCGGTGACCTCACACTGGACACCTCCGGGCTGACCGGCGGGCCGTACACCGCCTATCTGCTGGCCAAGGACGGCTACGGGATCCTGGCCCGCACGGCCCCGTTCACCTTCACCGCCCGGCCGGTCGTCCCGCGCCCGCACGCCGTGGTGGACGCCCTCACCACCGCCGCGCAGCCGGCCGGCGCCGCCTTCTCCGTCGCGCTGGGCGGGCTGTGGATCAGACCGGAGGGCAACGCGGCCGGCACCGCGGCCTTCACCCGCGTCAGCGGGGACCCGTGGCTGTCGGTGGCCGCGGACGGCACGGTCAGCGGCAGGGCGCCGGTCCTCGCACCCAGGGCCCCGGGCCGCGTGGTGGTCGCCGTCACCGACAGCGCGGTGGGCCGCGACACGGTCACCGTGCAGGTGCCGGTGCTCGCCGGCCGGGACCGGCCGCAGCTGAAGGTGGCGACACTGAACCTCTGGGACGCCGGCGCGCACATCGACGGTTTCCTGGAGAAGCAGCTGCGGCTGGTGCTCACCCAGGGCCTCGATGTCGTCGCCCTGCAGGAGAGCGGCGCCACCGGCGCGCAGGACCTGGCCGGGGCACTGGGCTGGCACGCCTACCAGGCGGCCGGCGGTCTCGGCATCGTCAGCCGCTATCCGCTCACCGATCCCGTCGGGCCGACCGCCGCGCTGCCGGCCGCCGCCGCGACCGTGCGCCTGGCCGGCGACCGCACGCTGCGGCTGTGGACGGCCCAGCTGGACGAGGCCGGCTACGGACCGTATGCCCTGCTCGCGGGCAGCACCGCCGCGCAGGTCGAGGCGGCCGAGAAGCTCACGCTCCGCTACCGGCAGGCCGGGACCCTGGTGGCCGCGATGCGGCGCGACCTGGCCTCCCGGACCCCGGTGGTGCTGGCGGCCGGCCTCGCCTCGCCCTCGCACCTGGACTGGACGAGCCGGACCGCGTCCGCGCACGGCGGCGTGGGCCGGGTCCGCTGGCCGGTCACCTTGACCCTGGAGCAGGCCGGTCTGACCGACGCCTACCGCGAGGCCAACGCCAATCCGGCCAAGGCCCCCGGTATCACCTGGTCGCCGGTGCGGCCGGTGCACGACGGCGGCGGCGCCGAGCCGCAGGACCGGATCGACCAGGTCCAGTACGCCGGCGCGCTGAAGGTGGTCGAGGCGCACAGCCTGTTCACCGGCTGGCCCCAGGCGGTGCCGGGCACCGCCGCCAACGGCTGGCCCTCCGACCACGCGGCGGCCGTCGTCACCTTCTCCCTGTCCGCCCGCGGCTGACTCCGAACCACCCGAAGGAACTTGTTGCCATGACAGAGATCAGCCGCCGCGCCTTCATCGGCGCCACCGCGGCGGCCGGCGCGGCCGCCACCGGACTTCCCGGCATGACCGGCACCGCGCAGGCCGACGACCACCAGCAGGACGACCGGCACGGCAGCGTCGCCGATGTGCAGCACGTGGTGATCCTGATGCAGGAGAACCGGAGCTTCGACCACTACTTCGGCACCCTGAGCGGGGTGCGGGGCTTCTCCGACCGCCAGTCGGTGGTCTTCCCCGACGGCGACCCGGTCTTCCGCCAGCCCGACCGCGGCCGCCCCGAGGGCTACCTGCAGCCCTTCCGGATGGACACCACCCGGTACAACGCGCAGAACGCCGCCGGCCTCGACCACGGCTGGGACAGCGGCCACAGCGCGGTCGACGGCGGCGCGATGGACAAGTGGGTCACCGCCAAGGGCGAGCGGACCATGGGCTACTTCGCCCGCCAGGACATCCCCTACCAGTACGCGCTGGCCGACGCCTTCACCGTCTGCGACGGCTACTTCTGCTCGCTGAACGGGCCCACCGACCCCAACCGCCTCTACCTGTGGACCGGCACCGCCGGGCCGGGTGTCGACGGGACCGCCGGCCCGTTCACCGACAACACGGTGGTCACCGAGAACCCGGTGGCCGACTGGACCACCTACGCCGAGCGGCTGGAGAAGGCGGGCGTCAGCTGGCGCGTCTACCACAACCCGGACGGCTCCGACGACCGCAACGGCGACTACGACGACAACGCGCTGTCGTACTTCAAGCAGTTCCACGCCTTCGCCGAGGACGACCCGCGCTACGTCAACGCGATGACGAAGTTCGACCTGACCGCCTTCGACCAGCACTGCAAGGACGGCACCCTGCCCACCGTCTCCTGGCTGGTGGCGCCCTACCTCTTCTGCGAGCACCCGAACGCGAGCCCGGACTACGGCGCCCACTGGGTGGACACCGCGCTGCAGTCGCTGTTCTCCAACCCCGACGTGTGGAAGAAGACCGTCTTCCTGCTGATGTACGACGAGAACGACGGCTACTTCGACCATGTGATCCCGCCGTTCCCCGAGCCCGGCACCAAGGACGAGTTCGTGGACGGCAAGCCGATCGGGCTGGGCAGCCGGGTGCCGCTGTGGGCCGTGTCACCGTGGTCGCGCGGCGGCTGGGTCAACTCCCAGGTGTTCGACCACACGTCGGTGGTGCGCTTCCTGGAACAGGTCACCGGTGTGCGCGAGCCCAACATCAGCGACTGGCGGCGCCAGGTCTGCGGCGACCTCACCAGCTGCTTCGACTTCACCAGGCCCGACTACTCCATCCCCGCGCTGCCCGACACGGTGGCCCTGATGGCCAAGGCGGATGCCAACAGCTCACTGCCGGCCGTGACGGTGCCGGCGCAGCAGACCATGCCCGTGCAGGAGGAGGGCGACCGGCGGCACCGGGCGCTGCCGTACCAGCCGTGGGCGGATGTGTCGGTCGACCGGGCCACCGGCAAGGTCACCTGCACGCTCACCAATGACGGCTCCGTCGGCTTCCACTTCACCGTGCTGCCGAACGTCGTCCTGCCCTTCACGGGCACGCCGTTCACCGTCCCGCCCCGCTCGTCGCGCACCTATGTGTGGGACGCCGCCGCGACCGACGGCCGCTACGACTTCACCGTGCACGGCGCCGACGGCTTCGTCCGCCGCTTCGCGGGCACGGTCGTGCGCCAGGGCCAGGACGACGTGGCGGTGCCGTCGGTCCGGGCGGCGCTGAAGCGGGCCGGGCGGCCGGAGACCAGCTCGGTCGAACTGTCGCTGCGCAACGACGGCGCCGCCGACGTGGCCTTCACGATCACGCCGAACGACTTCGGGGGCCGCACCCAGACGGTCTGGGTCCGCTCCGGCGACCACTCCCGGCTGAGCTGGCGCACCGACAACGGGCGCTACGACGTCACCGTCACGGCGGGTACCGGCACCCGCTTCGCCCAGCGCTATGCGGGGACGGTGCACCCGGCGTAACGCCTGCGCCAGGCGGGACCGGGCCGGATCGCCGCCCGGTCCCGCCTGACCGGTCCCGCCGCCGCTCCCGCCTGCCCGGTCCCGCCGCCGCTCCGCCCGTCCGGCGTGCCGCCGGATTCAGCCGTCGTCTTCGAGTTCCTGCTCGATCGGCGGCTTCGGCGCATCCCGCAGATACTGCGACAGATGCGGCTTGCCGCCCTCACGGGCCTGCTCGGCGCGTTGAGCGGGGCTGAGACCGAGGCCGTCGGCGGGATCGACCGTCACGGAGCGGACGACCTCCTGCCGGTTGTCGTACTCCTCCGGCGCGATGGCGCGCAGTGCGGCGACCACCTCCGCCGGGGCGCCCGAGGCACGGGCCGCCCGCATCAGTGCGTCCTTGTGGGCCGGGAAGTCGACGTCCTTGATGGCGTCGACCACTTGCCGGGTACTGGTTGCTCGAGCCATGGCTCCTTCTTCCCGCGGATCCGGTGTCCCCCACGGCTAACCCGGCATAACGCGACAAAACGCATCCACGGGCAAAGAAATTCTGGCCGGCGGCACGGGCGGGCGAGGACGCCGGCGCGTCCCTGGGCCGACCGCTCGCCGCCGGCCGGTCCATGGTCGTGTGACGCGGAGGGGGCCGCTCCCGCGCGCGCGGGAGCGGCCCCGGTCTCACGGGCCCGTCCGGTCTTCCGGGCCGGCGGTCAGTGCCCGCTGCCGCGGCGGTGGTCCCGGCCGGAACGGTCGCGGTCGGCGGACCGGTCGGGACCGAAGGAGCGGCTGTCGACGGACCGTCCGTGGCGGTCGCGCAGGGTGGCGGTCTCCGACCGGCTGTCCCACACGTACCCGCGGCGGCCCTGGTACACGTCGTGTGCGGTGTTCCGGCCGGCGCCGGTGTGGACCCGCACCGACTGATGTCCGCCCAGGGTCAGGTGGTGGAAGGAGTAGGTGTGGCGGTCGCGGTCCGACAGGGTCCAGCCGTCGAGGTCGACCGCACGGCGGCCGGTGTTGGTGACGGTGACCCACTCCGCGTCCAGCGACCGGACGGCGCGGTCGTGCCGGTCGGGACTGTGGATCGCGCCCACCACGACGGACGGACGCTGCGGGAGGTGCCGCCCGTGGTCGGCGGCGCTCGCCGGCGCGACCGCGGCCGCGAGGAGTGCGCCGGAGGCCAGCATCGAGCCGGCGGCCAGGCGGATGGCGAAACGGGACATGAAGATCCCCCTTCATGCGGGGGCACGGCGTGCGAAGCCGTGCCCAAGTGATGCGAAACCCCGGCATGGGCCGAGGACCACCACTGTGGGCTGTCCCCCGTCGTCACCGTGGACGCATCGCCCTGTGTTACAAAATCAGGACATATACGTACGTCTGACGGCTCGTTGCCCGGTGCACAGGTACGGGCACCCCGCGGAAGGAAGCAGCGCGCCTGCCCGCCGTCGCGCCGGTGGCCGGCTTCACCACGGTGGAGCAGCCCGCCGCGGGCGGTAGCGGTACCGCGCACGGCATCGCCGGTGGGTTAGCCTGGCGCCCCATGGAGCGATGGGGCGCGGATCTGTACGGGGATCCCTGCCGGGACTGCGGATTCGCCTGGCCGCGGGATCCCGGCGCGGCGGTGCGGCGGGTCGAGGAGCTCCCGGCTCGGTTCTCCGACCTGCTGGCGGGCCGTGACGGCCGCGAACGCCATCCCGAACTGGCCTGGAATCCGGCGGGTTACGTCAGCCACGTCACGGACAACCTGCGCGCCTGGGCGGAACGCCTGGCCGGCGCCCGGCTGGCCGGCGCGGTCGCCGTGACGGGCTACGACCAGGACCTGCTGGCCCGCGCCCGCCGCTACAACGACATCGCGCCCGCGGCGGCGCTGTGGTCCCTGGAGGGCGCGGTCCACGCCTGGGCGCGGTGCGTGCCGGCCGCGATCGAGGAGCAGGTGGTGCTGCGGCACGACACGCGCGGCCCCCAGCGGGCCGAGGACGTGGCCCGGAACAACGCGCACGACGGCGTGCACCACCTGTGGGACGTCCGCCGCATCCTCGCCCACACCGACGGACACCCCCGCCCGTGACCCCTGTCCGCGAGGCCGCCGTTGGCCCCTCCCGCGACCCCGCCCCCGCCCAGGCCCGGTGGAAGCGCTAGGCGAAGCCGCCGTTGCTCATCAGCAGCTGGCCGTTGACCCACTGGCCCTGCGGCGAGCAGAGGAAGTCCACCAGATGGGCGGTGTCCCGCGGGGTACCGAGGCGGCCGAGCGGGGTGCCGCGCAGCACCTGGTCCCGTACCTCCCCGGACATCCAACCGGTGTCCACCGGCCCCGGGTTGACGGCGTTGGCGGTGACGCCGAGGTGTGCGAGTTCGCGGGCGGCGGCCAGGGTGATGCGGTCCAGGGCGCCCTTGCTGGCGCCGTAGGGGAGATTGCCCACCGTGTGGTCGCTGGTGAGGCCGATGACGCGTCCGGCGCCGTGGACGCCGGCGAAACGACGGCCGAATTCCCGGATCAGCAGCCAGCTGGCGCGGGCGTTGACCGCGAAGTGGCGGTCGAAGCTCTCCACGGTGGTGTCCAGCAGGCCGGAGTCGACCGACTCGCAATGTCCCATCACCAGCGCGGTGACCCCGCCGAGCCGGCGTTCGGCCTCGTCGAAGACGCGGGCGGGGGCGTCGGGGTCGGCGAGGTCCGCCTCGATGGCCGCGCCGGCCGCGCCGTGTCCGGCCAGGGCGGCGGTGATCGCGTCGGCCGCGCCGGGCTCGGCGCCCCAGGGCATCCGTCGGTCGTAGGGGGTCCAGTACGTGAAGGCGATGTTCCAGCCGGACGCGGCGAGCCGGTACGCGATGGCAGCACCGATACCGGCGGTGCGGCCGACGCCGGTCACCAACGCCAACGGCCGCTGCCGGTCGGCGACATGCTTGTCCTCGGAGGTCGTCACACGACGGGATCGTTCGCGACGAGCGCCGCGGACGCAACCGATTTGGGGCCCGAGATTTCCCAACCCGGCGGTAATAAAAGCGGTGCCGGTGCACGCGTCGTGCGCAATTCGCATCCGATCACCGAGCCCCGCACATTTCGGACCATACGCCTTCGGCGCGGGGGGCCCCGCCTTGACGCTCGCGAAGCGCAACCCTAGAGTCCTAGCTGGCCGCATGGAATGCGAACCCCCCACTTTTGTCCGATCGGGATATGTTCCGCACCGGATGACATTCCATTTCGTGACCGCCGCGACGAACCCGCCGAGCTGTCGAGCCTGCGGATGATGACGCGTAATCGTGGCGACCGCGAATCATCCAGAAAGGTACGCAGTTGACGACCACCGCAGTCAAACCGCGCCGGCACCGGGCCGGCGCGGCGGTGGCGACGATCGTTGTCGCCTCCGCCTTCGCGCTGGTGGGGATACGGATGGCAGACGGTGCCACCCTCCCCGCCGGCCACACCGCGGCGGCCCCTCGGGCCACCGCCGCGGCCGCTGCCGACAGCGCCGGGGCCACCACCCCCTTCACCACCTACGAAGCCGAGAGCGGCACCCTCGGCGGTGGCGCCCAGACCGTGTCACTGACCGCCGCGCCGACCAACCAGTACGCCACCGCCGCCCTGGAGGCCTCGGGCCACTCATACGTGCACCTGGCCGGCAGCGGGCAGTCCGTGCAGTGGACGAACAATACCGGGCAGCCGGTCAGCGCCATCAACGTGCGCGCCAGCATTCCGGACTCCGCTTCGGGCGGCGGAATCACCGCCACACTCGACCTTTATGTGAACGGCGTGCTGCGCCAGCCGCTGAATCTGAACTCGAAACAGAGCTGGCTCTACGAGGGCAACAACAACTACAACGGCAACGACCAGAATCCGGCCGACGGCGACAGCCGCGACTTCTTCGACGAGTCGCGCACGTTCATCACCGGATCCCCTGTCGCCCCCGGCAGCACGATCTCCCTCAAAAAGGACGCGGCCAACAGCGCGGCGTTCTACGACATCGATTCCGTCGACGTGGAGAATCCGCCGGCGCCGCTCGCCCAGCCCGCCAACTCGATCTCCATCACCAGCTGCGGCGCCGTGGCGGACAACAACCCGACCAACGGGTCCGCCGACAGCCAGGCCGTCGACAGCACCGGGGCGATCCAGAACTGCATCAACCAGGCGCAGTCCCAGGGCAAGATCCTGTGGATCCCGCAGGGCACCTTCTATCTGAAGGGCACCAACGGGCTGCAGGCCAAGGGCATCACCATCGCCGGCGCCGGCCCCTGGTACAGCACCGTCTACCGCTCGGTGCCGCTGCCCAACAACGTCGGCCTCGGCGCGGTCTTCTCGGTCACCTCGTGCACGGTGGAGAACTTCCACATCGACTCCAACGCGACCAGCCGCGCCACCGTCGACGGCGCCGGCGGCGCGATGGACACCACCGGCACCAACTGGGTGGCCGACAACATCTGGAGCCAGCACGTCGAGTCCGGCTTCTGGGCCTCGGGCAGCGGCGGGACGGTCAAGAACAGCCGGCTGACCGCCATTTGGGCGGACGGCATCAATCTCAACAACGTCTCCCTGAACGGCACCACCGGCAACAGCCTGACCGCCACCAACAACTACGTGCGCGGCACCGGTGACGACGCGATGGCGATCAACTCGGTGGCGTACAACGACTACGGCAACGGGAAGATCTACTACACCGCGATGTCCGGTGTGACGCTGACCCACAACAGCCTGATCGCCCCCTGGGGCGGCAAAGGCATCGGCATCTACGGCGGCAGCGGCCATCTCGTCCAGGACAACTACATCAGCGACACGGCCCGCTACATCGGCCTGGGCGCCGGCCGGTTCGGGGTGAACGGCAGCGACCTGCTGGGTGCGACGGTGTCCGGCAACACCGTGGTGCGCTCGGGCGGCAACGCCTACAACCAGGGGCAGCCGGCCCTGCAGATCGGCAACGGCGGCGACGGCCAGAACTCCGGCACCGTCAGCGATGTCACCGTCTCGGGCAACACCGTCAGCGGCGCGGTGTACGACGCGGTGGGCTTCTCCACCTCGACCGGCACCGAGCTGCAGGACAACACCATCGTCTCGCCGTGGCGCAACGGCATCGTCGTCTCGCCGCCGTTCTACCCGGCGCCGACCGGCTCCGCGACCCTCACCGGCAACAGTGTCACCGGACTGCGCTCCGGCGCCTCGGCGTTCACCAACAACTCGGCCGGCTTCACCGCGACCGCGAGCGGCAACAGCTGGCAGGGCGGCTCCACGCCCGAGGCGCCGTTCCACGGCTCCCCCGCCGCGGTGCCCGGGACCGTGCAGGCCGAGGACTACGACACCGGCGGCCCGGGCGTCGGCTACTCCGTCGCGTCGACCAACGGGAGCGGCAACGGCTACCGGGCCGACGGCATCGATCTGGAGACCACCGCGGACTCCGGTGGCGGCTACGACCTCGGCTGGACCGGCGGCGCCCAGTGGTTCCGCTACACGGTCAGCGCGGCCGCCGCCGGGACGTACACGGTGAGCTTCCGGGTGGCGGCTCCCTCCGCCGTCACCGACTCGTTCCACCTGTCCGACGCCACCGGCAAGAACCTGACCGGGGCCGTCGGCATCCCGGCGACCGGCGGCTTCCAGACCTGGACGAACGTCACCGCCACGGTCACGCTGCCGGCCGGCCGGCAGGTGCTGACCCTGGCGGAGGACAACGGCGGCTGGAACGCCAACAGCCTCGCCTTCACCGCGAAGTAGCCGCACCCGCCTTTGCACGCGGCGCCGCCCCCGGGTCGAGGACCCGGGGGCGGCGCTGTCGCTGTCGGACGCGCCGGTGCCTCGGCGGCTCGGCGCCGGCCGGTGGGAGGACCGCGCCGATCAGAACGATTCAACCGAACCGTCGGCCTGCCACGGCCGCGGGAGGCCGGCCGTGGGGTCAGCCGGGCAGCAGATAGCAGGCCTTCACCGTGTTCGGCGCCGGATCCCCGAACACCGCGTTGGTGCACGCGGTACCGCCGCTGAGCGACTTGGTGGTGAAGGTCCCGCCGGCTCCGTAGGCGACCGTTCTGGTGCCGCTGAACGCGCAACTGCCGTTCTCGGCGGCGCAGTAGGCCGATCCGCTGGGACCGGTGGCGACCGGGCCGGTGTAGCAGGACTTGACGAAGCCGAAGTCGGGGTCGCCGAGCGTCGCGTCGTCGCAGGTGGTGCCGCCGGTGACGGTGCGGTAGGTGAAGATGCCGTTGGCGCCGTAGGCCACCGAGCGGGTGCCGGTGAACGTGCAGCTGGCGTTCTGCTGGGCGCACAGGGTGTAGCCGGCCGGCGCGCTGCCGTTCGGGTTGGCGGCGACGGTGAAGGTGCCGGGCTGTACGCCGGTGAGATACACGTAGTCGGCGTCCTGGTGGGCGCCGCCGATCCCGCCGGTGGCGGTGAAGGCCCCGCCGCTCCACACCACTTGGCCGTTGACCGAGACGATCGGACTGGCCGCCCCGTAAGTGGGCACCGCGATGGTGCCGCTGGTGCCGGCCGGCGCGGTCACGCTCATCGCGAACGCGTCGACCCCGCCCTGGCCCGCCCAGGACACCTGCACCGGCCCTTGCGGGGTCGGCGCCCTGCCCTCCGCCCATGCCAGATCGCCGGGATGCGGCTGCACCGACCAGGTCGCGTAGCCCGGGGAGGTCGGCTGGATGCCCAGCACGTAGCCGGACAGGGCGCTGGTCGGGGCGGTGGACCAGCCGTGCGCGAGGCTGGTGCCGGTCCCGAGCCCGGGGGTGCCGTCGGTGCCGGAGACGTTCTCCCACATCGTCCCGGTCGAGTAGGCGCTCGGCGCGATCATGTGGCCCCATACGGCGGCCAGCAACTGCTCGGCGCCGGCGGTGTCGTCGGCCGCCAGCCGGGCCTGGAGTTCGTAGCCGCTGACGAAGGGGCTGACCAGCGGCCGGTTGCCGGTGTCGGAGGTGAAGGGCAGCGGACCGTAAGGGGTGGTCCACAGCTTGGACTTGAGCGAGGCCAGGATCGAGGCGCGGTTCGCGGCGGGCGCGACCGCGTAGAGCACGGCGAGCGCGTTGGCGTCCTGCGCCACGCCGGTGGTCTGGGTGCTGCTGGTGACGTAGAGCCCGGTCGCGTTGTTGAACAGGCGGGTATTGATGGCCGACTTCAGCGCCGCGGCCTGCTGGGTGTAGGTGGCGGCCTGCGCGGACTGGCCCGCGGCGGTGGCGAGTTGGGCGCCGCTGACCAGGGCCTGGTAGTAGAGGACGTTGTACTCGGTGACCTCGCCGGTCTTGTTGCTGTCGTAGAAGTCCCAGTCGGCGCCGTCGTCGGTGGTCGTGCTGAGCAGTCCGTTGCCGTCGAGCTGGGAGGCGTTCCAGGCCAGTTCGTTCTTGACGACCGGCCATTCCTGCTGGATGAAGGCGGTGTCGCCGGTGTAGAGGTAGTAGGACGCCAGGCCCAGCAGCCAGTAGATCGAGTACGAGGCGGAGTAGCTGGTGGTGCTGCCCGCGATCGGCGGCCCGGTGTGCAGGGGTGTCTGCGGCGGCTCGTCGCCGGCCACGAAGCCGCTGGAGAGCTGGTAGGTGCCAAGGAGTTGCAGCGCGCCCTTGAGGTAGGCGGTGTTGCCGACGGAGTAGTACGTGGTGGGGCCCTCGATGTTCAGGTCCCCGCTCCAGATGGCGCGGTCCCGGGTGGCGCCGTCCAGGATGGACGGCAGCGCGTTGGTGCCGGGAACGGTGAAGTCCGCCAGCGCGGAGGTGCTGCTCAGCGGGTTGCTGTAGAGGGTGGCGCCGGAGGATGCCACCACGCTCAGATTGCGGAAGTCGGCCTCCTCGCCGTTGAACTCGCGCAGGCCCACGGTGCCGGCCGGGTAGGCGCGGGTGCCGGCCGGGAAGGACGCGGAGTCGACGGTGGCGACCTTCTGGTGGTCGACGGAGACCGTCACGGTGGTGCCGGCCGTGGTGGTGGTGACGGTGTGCCAGGTGTTCGGCGCCAGGCTCGCGGGCAGCGGCGCGGTGCCGACGCTGGTGTACGTCCCGTCGTGCAGGTCGAACTCCTGCAGGACGTTGGGGGTGCCGGCGGTGTCGCCGGCGGCGTTCAGGATGAACACGTAGCCGTTGTTTGCGTCCTGGCCCCGGACCACCCAGCCGGCCTGGTTGGCGACGATCCTGGTGTCGAAGGTGGTGGTGTAGTCGCCCCAGGAGGCGCCTTGGCGCAGCAGGCCGGCGTTGCCGCCGAAGTCGTCGAGCACGCCGCCGGTCACCGTCCAGTCGCCCGGCAGGGAGCCGGCCGGGGCCGAGTCGAGCTGCGCGGTGTAGGCGCCGTCGTACCAGATGCTGTTCAGCTGGTCGGAGCTGGAGACGAAGTAGCCCTGGTAGCCGTCCGCCGCGGTGCGGTCGGCGGTGTAGTGCAGGCCCGCCGCGCTCAGCGTGAGGGTGCCCGGGGAGGTGAGGGTGATCTCCTCGTAGCGCTCGCCGCCCTGCTCGGAGCGGTTGGTGATCGTCCCCGGGGCGGAGACGGTGTACGCGTCGTGGCGGGCGCCGTCGCCCTCGGCCCACGGGACGGCGCCGTCGCCCGTCGCGGTCAGGTACTGCCGGGCCTGGCTGTAGCCCGCCTGCAGGGTCGGCGAGCCGGTCTCGGCCTGGACGTCGAAGTAGGGCACCCCGCCGGTCATCTTGCCGTAGTCGAGCACAATGGCCGGGGTGGCGCCGCCGGCGGCCAGCGTCAGCGTGGCGGTACCCGACCCGCCGCACACCAGGTTCTGCGCGCCGCTGACACCGCCCGAGGTGCTCACCACCGCGGCCGGGCAGATCGTCGCGCTCGACGGCGCCTGGACGTAGCTCTGCCAGTCGGGCGCCGACGGCCACGGCGTGACCGCCGCCGCGGTGGCGGCGGCGGACGCCGGTTGGGCGGGTGCCCAGGCGAGGAGCGCCAGCACGCAGCCCAGGGCCGCGACGCCGCGGCGGCGCCCGCGGACACGCCGTTCAGTGATCATGGTCGGCTCCAGTGGGGGGAGGAGTGGGCACGCATGAACCAACTGATCTGAATCGTTTCATTTCGCTGTACTGCCGATGACAGTAGGGACTGGCGGGGCGCGGGTCAATGACTTGCGCGAGGTCCGCACGAAGCGGGCGGGCCGAAGCGGTTGGCGTGCGTCAGGGGGCGGGCGCCAGGTCGTCGGCGGTGAGGAGCGACCCGCCCGTTGGCACGGAGCCCGGGACTCACGGCGGCCGCGGGCCGTCCGCGGGTGGGGCGGGGCCGGTCAGGCGGCGGAGCGGTGGAGGCGTTCGGCGGCTTCCTGGGCGAGGCGCCGCACCGCGGGGTCGGCGGCGCCGCGGGTGACGGACTTCTTGGCGTTGAAGGCGCGGTGCCAGAGCCCGGCGGCCCAGTACGCCTCCTGCTCCGGCGCGGACCAGGAGGCGTGCCTGGCCCGCTGGTAGGCCGCCAGGAAACGCCCGGACTCCTCGATGCCGGCGTCCGGCAGCGCCGCGCCGGCGATCGTCGCCTCCGGCAGGGCCACCACGCTGTCCCAGTCGTGCACGACGCACACCTCACGGCCGCGCCAGGCGACGTTGTGCGCGTCCCAGTCGGCGTGGCCGATCACCGGCGGCCCGTCGACGGCGGCCAGGCGGCGTCGTAGGCGCCGCGCGAGATCGTCCAACCAGGCCGGTCCGGCCTGGGCGTTCAGGTCCGCGTCCATGTCGTCGGGCACCGGCCACAGGCCGGCGCCCGCGTGCCGCCAGCCCACCCAGGGCGGCTCGGGCGCGAGCGGGGGCACCCGGTCCGGGGCGGGCGCCAGGGCGACAAGGCGGGCCAGGGCGCGCGCGTAGGACTCCGCGGTGTCGGCGGCCGGGTCCAGGGCGGACCCGCCGCCGACGTACTCCTCCGCGGTGGCCTCGAACGGCCCGAGCGGGAACGGGCCGGCCAGCGGCCTCGGGCAGGGATACCCCGCCTGCCACAGGGCGTGCTGAACGGCGGTGCACCCGGCGATCCGAGCCTCGGGCGGGCGGCACTTCACCACCACCCGCCGTCCGCCGGCCAGGTCAAGCACCACGACCACGGACAGGTGCCGGGTACGGGACACCTCGCGCACCGCGGACACGCCCAGATGATCCCGGCACCAGGCGTTCAGCGCCTCGAAATCCACCGCCTGCCCCGTCACCCCCGCGACCCTACCCGGGGACGGCCGCCCCTCGGCGCGACGGTCGGGGCGTCCCCGCTCGGCCGTCGCGGCAAGGCCCGCCCGGGCGGCCGGGTCCGCGCGGGATCGGGGGAACTGCGAGCGCCGGCACCGGCGTTGATGTGGGAAACTGTCGTCAGCCGGTCGCGGGCGGGGGGTTGGCCGCGGGGGCGATCGAGAGGAGCGCAGTGTGACGCAGAACGGCTTCCGCGCCGAGGAGATCGACACCAGCAGGCCGCATCCCGCGCGGATCTACGACTACCTGCTGGGCGGCAAGGACAACTACCAGGTCGACCGCGAGGCCGGCGATCAACTCGCCTACGCGGCGCCCGAGGTACGGATCGGCGTGCGCGCCAACCGCGCCTTCCTGCAGCGCGCCGTGCGGCACGTGGTCGGCAGCGGCGTCCGGCAGATCCTCGACATCGGCACCGGGCTGCCCACCTCGCCCAACGTGCACGAGACGGCCCAGGAGATCGCGCCCGACATACGCATCGCCTATGTCGACAACGACCCGATCGTGAACACCTACGCGAACGCGCTCCTCAGCCCTTCCGGCGCGACCAGCATCGTGCTCGCCGACGTGCGCGACCCGCGGGCCGTCGTGGAGCACCCCGACGTCCGCCGGGTCATCGACTTCGACCAGCCGGTCGCGCTGCTCCTGGTCGCCATCCTGCACTTCCTCACCGACGCGGAGCAGCCCGAGCAGGTCGTCGCCACCCTGCGCGACGCGCTGCCGGCCGGCAGCTTCCTGGTGCTCTCCCACGCCACGGGTGACTTCGCCGACCGCAGCGATGCACAGGCCGTCTACAAGAACGCCACCGCCACGTTGAACCTGCGGTCCAAGGCCGGGGTCGAGCGGTTCTTCGACGGTTTCGAGCTGATCGAGCCCGGCCTGGCCCAGGTTCCGTTCTGGCGCCCGGACGCGACGCCGCCGCCCAAATCCCGCGAGATCGGCTTTTTATGGCGGCGTGGCGCGCAAGATCGGCTGAGCGGGCGCGTCGGGCGCGCTGGGCGCGCCGGGCGCGCCGGGCTCCCGGCACGGGGCCCTCGGCCGGGCCGCGGGGCCGATACGGCCGCAGTTGCCCCTCCGGGGCGGGGGTGAGGTGCGGGACCGGCCGTGGCTGATCGCGCCG